>CAIZQW010000219.1 GCA_903935195.1 uncultured bacterium | reverse complement strand
TTCATGTTCCGGCACCTCAAAATGGTAGCGGGAGCTGGATTTGAACCAACGACCTTCAGGTTATGAGCCTGACGAGCTACCAGGCTGCTCCATCCCGCAATCTGGATTTATGGCGCGCCTCGCAGGAGTTGAACCTGCAACCTTCTGATCCGTAGTCAGATGCTCTATCCAATTGAGCTAGAGGCGCACGAAAGAGTCAGTACATTATCAAAGGTTACCCATATTAGGCAAGTGCAATCTTCGGAAATGTTGAAATACTTTGATAATCGGTTGACTCTTTCTGAGCATATCCTCATAATAACAACTGATCTTTAGGGTGTTATGTGAATAGATCGGAGCTTTGTTATGGATACGAATAGTGATTTACTGGATGCGATGGCGGCGCATGAGGAAAAAATCTCGGGGCTTTATCAGACCTTTGGTGCGGCGCTCCCCGAATGGCGCGATTTCTGGATGACCATTGCGTCCGAAGAGCAGAGGCATGCCTCTTGGTTGCGTGGGTTGAAAAACAGACTGGAGCGTGAAGGAGGGGTTTTGAATCGCGAGCGCTTTAACCTTGCAGGAATTCGCACTTCCATGGATTATTTGCAGAAGTTGCGCGAAGAGGTTGTGAATAAAGGGATCGTTCCCCTGCGCGCATTGGCGCTCTCTTTAGACATTGAGTCGGCTTTGCTCGAAAAGGAATATTATACGGTTTTCAAGTCCGACTTGGTCAGCGTCCAAGAGGTGTTTAATAATTTAAGGGAACAGACCGCAGGCCATCGCCTGCGGATGCAAGAAAAGATTAACCAGGAACGTGCTAAGCAGAGTCAGGCATAAAAATTATGAGGGAGCTCGTTCTTATACGTCACGGACATTCTCGTTATGCCGGGGAGCGTTATATCGGAAGAACCGATACGTCTCTGACAGAGCAGGGGAGTGAACAGGCGAAAGCGGTCTGTTCGCAACTGGAGCGCTTGCCTGTGGATGTCTTCTATTGCAGTCCTGCCTTGCGTGCGCGTGAGACCCTGCGACCGCTCTTGGATAAGAACCCTGCGCGGAAGGTCGTCATCCTCCCGGAATTGCAGGAAATTGATTTTGGAAAATGGGAGGGGCTCTCCTTTGACGAGATTCAGGCGCAATCAGCGGAGCGTGTTGCGGAGTGGGCCTCGGGACGCCGTGATTTCGTTTTCCCTGAAGGAGAATCGTTGGAGCTCTTTTGGCAACGCGTCTGTCAGGCTGGCGACCGGGTGCTGGCAGGAGCGGAAAAGCGAGTGGCGGTTGTGACGCATGGTGGCGTGATCCGATGTCTGCTCTGTCATTATTTAGGCCTCCCGCCAGAAAAGCATCGGAGCTTTCAGATTGACCTGGGGTCAATGACGACACTTACTTTTTCCGAGGGCTTCGCCGTATTGAAAGGATTGAACGCGCATGGGTAAGATGATCATGGTGACAGGCGGGTGCAGGAGCGGCAAGAGCCGTTTTGCACAGAACCTCGCAGAGGCTGCTGGACAAACGCGCCTCTATCTCGCGACCGCACCGGTCTTGGATTCCGAGATGGAAGAGCGTATCGCACGCCATCGCGCAGAGCGTGCATCACGCGAATGGGAAACCTGCGAGGAGCAGGTCAATCTCGTTCAAGCACTCCGGAGCCATCCGGCTTATCAGGTTGTCCTCTGCGATTGCCTGACGCTCTGGGTCAATAATCAGATGTATGTGGCTGAACAAAAGGGCGAACTGCTGGGTGAGGAGGCCCTCGCTCAGGCGACTCAGCAACTTGCCGTGGAGGTGCGGCGCCATTCGGCCACGGTGATATTTGTCACGAATGAGGTCGGACTCGGGATCGTACCTGGCGATGCACTGTCACGGCGGTTCAGGGATTTGGCCGGACGCTGCAATCAGGTGATGGCAGCGTCGGCAGATGAAGTTTATTTTTTAGTCAGTGGTATCCCCATGAAAATCAAGAGTTCCTGACCGTGCTCTCCGTGTTGTCCGCGCTTGCCGTGCTTCCCGATTTAAACTTTAAAAATCAATCAACAGAAAAAACAAAAAATGCGCTTATTAACCGAAACTCTTCATGCAATTAAACCTCAGGATGCAGCTGCGCGGGCTCAGGCCAAGGCGCGACTGGATCAATTGACTATGCCTCACTGGGCACTCGGCCGGTTGATGGATATGGCGCTTGATCTGGCTGGACAGACGGGCACGATTACACCAGAGGTAAAGCGCAAGGCGATTGTCGTGATGGCGGGCGACCATGGTGTCGTTGCGGAGGGTGTCAGTAAATATCCGCAAGATGTGACGTGGCAGATGGTGGCGAACTTTGTCGGGAAGGGTGCGGGTATCAATGCCTTGGCCGCACAAGCTGGCGCAGATGTGGTAGTTGTTGATATGGGGGTCGTCAGCGGACTTGATGAGATAGCGAAAGATGGCGCAATTCTCTCGTATCCTGTCGCGAAAGGTACAGCCAATATTGCCAAGGGACCAGCCATGTCACGCGAACAGGCGATTCAGGCGATTGAAACGGGTATTCAAATCGCACGCCAGTTGATTCTCGAAAAGGGCTGCTCTGTGCTGGGTGTCGGTGAGATGGGCATTGGCAATACCACGCCCAGTTCCGCGATCATTGCTGCACTGACGGGGCGTCCTGTTTGGGAGGTTACAGGGACTGGGACGGGGCTGAACGATGCGGAGCGCGAACACAAGGTCCAGGTGATTGAAAAGGCTCTTCGTGTCAATGCAGTCGACCCGACAGATGGACTGGATGTGCTTTCAAAGGTCGGTGGCTTTGAGATCGGTGGCATTGCAGGGATTATTTTGGGCGCTGCGTCTTTGCATACGCCTGTGATGATTGACGGTCTGATTACAACTGCGGGTGCGCTCATCGCGCAGTCGCTCTGTCCAACGTGTGCCGAGTATATGTTTGCCGCGCACAAGAGTGTCGAGCGCGGACATATTATCGCGCTGGAGCGACTGGGGAAGAAACCCTTGTTGGATTTGGATTTCAGACTGGGAGAGGGAACAGGCGCGGCCCTCGCGATGAATTTAATTGAAGCCTCTGTTGCTATTTTGACAAAAGTAAAAACCTTTGAAGAGGCGATGGTTTCAGAGAAGACAGGAGAATGATATGTTCGGAAGGCTTTGGGCAGCAATCGGTTTTCTGACCATTCTGCCGTTACCAACCTGGTGCCAACAGACGGAAGAGGACCTGCCGCGTAGCGTACCTCTCTTTCCGCTGGTGGGCTTGGTGATTGGTGGACTGGTAGGGGGCGTGGCATATCTCTCCGCAACCTACCTGCCACACGCAGTCGCTGCTGTGGTCTATACCCTTCTGCTCGCAGTTGCCCATGGGGGATTACACTTGGATGGGCTCGCAGATACTGGGGATGGCTTCTTCAGTCATCGGCAGCGGGAACGTATTCTGGCGATCATGCAGGATGCGCGTATTGGCGCGTATGGCTGTGTGACCCTGATGGGGGTGCTGGCCCTGAAGGTCGCTGCGCTGGGCTCCTTGACGCCTCTGCTGGTGGCGAAGGCCCTCTTCCTAGCTCCTTTGGCAGGCCGTTGCTCCATGGTGCTGATGCTGGTCATCCTGCCCTCCGCGCGAGAGGAGGGCATGGGAAAACTCTTCAAACAGGGGCGTTCCTTCTGGGAGGTGCTCTGGGCCGTTGCTGTTCTGGCCGTTGCAAGCTGGTGCACGCTTCAATGGGATGGCTTAGTGGTGACAGGCGCGGTGATTGGACTCACGATTGTTTTCATGGGACTCTGCCAGCGCAAGATCAATGGATTCACAGGGGACACCCTCGGCGCCCTCTCTGAGCTCTCTGAGGCGATGACGCTTGTGACCCTCTCGATTCTGCTGCTTCGCTAGACTTCAAAGAAAAAAAAAGGGCATGCCAGTTTTTCTGGCTGCCCTCTTGTTTTGTCAGTAACGCGTAGCTTACTCCCGCTTGGCGAGCTTCTTGTCTGCCAAGTAGAGCGCGCTCTTGGAGGTTCCGCACATATCCAACATCCAGAGGATATCGGTGACGTTGCCTTCTTCTTCGATCTGCTCGTCAATGAACCACTTCAGCATATTCTGCGTGGCATGGTCCTTCTCGATGAGCGCGAGGTCAGCAATCTCGTTGATCCAGGCTGTTACCTTCTTCTCGTGGGAGAGAGCCTCTTTGAACATGGAGGTTACGTCACCCCACGCCAGCGTCGGCTGGTCGATGGTGCTCAACGTCACCTTTGCGTTCTGTTCCTGCAGATAGTGTGCGAACTTGAGCGCATGGCTCTGTTCTTCTTTGAATTGCACATTGAACCAATTCGCTACACCCTTAAAACCTTTGTCTGTCGCGTCATTCGCCATGGCGAGATAGAGATAGGCTGAAAAGAATTCGCGGTTGATCTGTTTATTGATGGCTTCCGTCATTGTTTTGCTAATCATAATAGGTTTTCCTTTCGTTAGATTTGGGTCTTCCAGAGTCCATGCAGATTGCAGTAGGCATATGCGGCAACAGCCTCGTCATCAACGAGGGCAAAGGTTGCCTCAGGTGCGCTACCAACCTCCAGGGTTTTTCGCTGTCCGCCATTCTTGGTTTCAAGATAGATGAAGCCAATGTAATGAGCAGCCTCCATCGGGTGGGGGATTGAGCCAACAGCGACCTTGACGGTATTCCCCGTTTTGGAGATCACCGGCAGATGCTTCTCTTTGCTGGCTTCAACCGTGTTGGGAACCAACTCGGTCATCTTCTCGCCACAGCAGATCAAGGGGACGCCCTTGTTCAACACAAGACCGACGAGATTTCCACAGTGCTTGCAGATAAAAAATTTGTGCATAATTTAGACCTCCTCTTGTTATCCAGCGACGCTTTCAAACTGATCCTTGCCGACACCACAGAGTGGGCAGGAATAATCCTCTGGGAGTTGCTCAAACGGAACCTCTCCGTCATAAACATACCCACATACCGAACAGACATACTTTTTCATTGGGTTCTCCTTGGGTCACTTCAGTGGAATAAGTTAAATTTGGAATGATGGAATCTTAGTGTACGTCTTCCAAGATTCCATCATTCCATTATTCCGTTCCACGTTTCCTGTCCGCGTGTGACGACAAACAGGGCGTGAACTCTTTCACAGAGGATTACTATATCACGTTTTCAGAATGGTTTTCAAGTCTGCATCTGCGGTGGTGATCGGCTTCAGGCCAAACTTCTCAACCAATACGCCCAGAACTGTGGGGGAGAGGAAGGCAGGTAGGCTTGGCCCGATGTAGATGTTCTTGATTCCGAGCGCGAGGAGGGTCAGCAGGATGCAGACCGCCTTCTGCTCATACCACGAGAGCACCATGGTCAGGGGCAGATCATTGACGCCGCACTTGAAGGCTCCAGCAAGGGCCACGGCCACTTGAATGGCGGAGTAGGCGTCGTTGCACTGTCCCATGTCGAGGAGGCGAGGAATACCGCCGATGTCTCCCAGCTTGGCTTGGAGATGATTAAAGCGATACTTGCCGCACGCCAGGGTCAGGATCACAGTGTCCTTCGGGGCCTTTTCCACGAACTCCGTGTAGTAGTCGCGGCCGAGCTTCGCGCCGTCGCAACCACCCACTAGGAAGAAGTGCTTGATCAAGCCAGCCTTGACCGCGCCGACCACTTTGTCTGCCACGCCGAGAACCGCACCGTGCATAAAGCCGGTCAGCAGGGGTTCACCCGTGACCTCTTGCTGCCAGCCGCCCAGTTTAATGGCGTGGGCGATCATGGCTGAGAAATCCTTGTGGCCCTTCGCATCCGCCGCAATGTGGGTGACGCCCGGCCAGCCGACTTCCGCTGTGGTGTAGAGGTTTCCGACATAGGAGGGGCGAGGAGGCATGATGCAGTTGGTGGTGTAGAGCACGACACCTGGGAGGTTGTCGAACTCCTTCTGCTGGTTCTGCCAGGCAGTACCGAAGTTGCCCTTGAGTTGAGGATACTTTTTCAGTTCCGGATAGGCATGGCCTGGCAACATCTCGCCGTGCGTGTAGACATTGACGCCTTTTCCATCGGTCTGTTCAAGCAGCATCTTCAGGTCGTGCAGATCGTGGCCAGTGATGACAACGAAGGGACCCTTATCCTTCGAGGTAGAGACCGGTGTTGGTGCAGGCGTGCCATAGGTTCCCGTATTGGCGGCATCGAGCATCGCCATGCACTTTAGATTGATGGTTCCGAGGCCGAGGATGAGGCCGAGCCACGTATCCACGGTGTTGTCTTCACCAAGGGCCTTTAAGCCCTTCTGGAACCAACCTGATACTTCCGGGTCGGTCTTACCGAGGACGCGTGCGTGGTGGGCATAAGCCGCCATGCCACGCAGTCCGAAGAGGAGGGTCGAGCGCAACGAGACGATGTCCTGGTTGCCGTGGAAGAGGTCTGCTGGGGCGAAGGCAGGGGCTCCGCCGGCTTTAGCGACTGCGCTTTGGACGCGTTCGCTCATGGCTTTCAAGTCAGCATCATCAAAGTTGACATTGGTGACGGTCATAAAGAGCGCATCCATGAAGAGCGACTCACAGCCTGGGCAGGCGGGTTTGCCATCGAGGGCACGTGCCAGTGTCACGAGACCTGCGGTGATCTCGTCTTGGAGTCCGGCGCTTGAAGGCTTCTTGCCACATACACCCGCTACGGTACAGCCCTTTCCTCCGGCTGTTTGTTCGCATTGGAAGCAAAACATATTCTCACTCATACTCATTCTCCTTGTTGTGTTTGTTTGTTATTCGTCAATGATTTGGCCATCTGTTGAGATCGTAATGACATTCCAGGGAATCATCTTCCCCGAGTTGATCAGCGCTTGCTTTGCAGCATGCGCGATTCCTGCGCAGCAGGGAACCTCCATACGGATGACCGTCACCTTTTGGATGTCATTCAGTTTTAAAATTTCCGTCAGTTTCTCCGTGTAATCCCCTTCGTCCAGCTTCGGGCAGCCGATTAAGGTGATTTTACCACGCATGAATTTATCGTGCAGTCCTGCATACGCATACGCGGAACAATCTGCCGCAATCAGAAGCGAGGCTCCCTTCAGGTATGGGGCTGAGAGCGGAACCAGCTTGATTTGTACAGGCCAGTTCCGGAGTTGTGAGGCAGCCTGGGTGGGTGCAGTGGTTTCGGGTGCGTGTGCTACTGGAGCAGGGACATGCAAAGCCTTTGCCATGGTTCCAGGGCAACCACACGGGAGACGGTCTGTCTTTTCCATAGGTTTCTCCTTTTCTGTTTTTCGCTGTTGGACAGCTTCTTCTGAGAATTCAACTGCTTCTCGTTCGACAATCTTGATGGCATCCGTTGGGCATTCCGGAAGGCAGGCGCCGAGACCGTCACAATAGACATCGGAGACGAGCTGGGCCTTTCCATTGATGAGCTGAAGGGCGCCTTCGTGGCAGGCATTGATACAGAGCCCGCAGCCATTGCATTTTTCTTTATCTATCTCGATGATCTTTCGTTTCATAGGACGTTCCTCGGTGGTTTATGCCTTGAGTGAATCAGCAATCTCTTTGATCGTTGTTTTTCGGAGATTCTCTTCGATCGACTTGTTTTCTTGGCTTAGCCAGCGTCCAAAAGTACATTTGCAGCCCGTACAGACGCGGCGACTCAGCAGGCAGCCACCCTCTTCAAACTCAGAGACCAAGTCGTTTAGCTCAGCCACGGTAATTTGATCTTGAGGTTTTAGAAGTCGGATGCCACCGACTTTACCACGGAAACTTTCCAGAACCCCACCCAACACGAGTTTTCGCACCACCTTGGCAAGATGATTAACGGAGAAGTCAAACTCTTCCGCAATTTTTCGTGTTGAACAGAGGGCGGTACCCGTAGTCGTGAGACGCACGCAGAGGTGAATGGCGATGTTGGTTGCTTCTGAGATGGCTAATAAGTTGTTCATAGGTTCTCCTTTTGTTTCTTAATTGGTATTACATTACCAAATTGGTTTGCTGCGGTCAACTAGGAAATTTTTAGGGAAAAGAAAAGGGCGAAAAAACATCGAACATTCAACGTCGAACATCCAACTACGGCGGACAGGTCGAATGTCCAGTTTTCAATAAGGCAATAAGGCAATGAGGCAATAAGGCAATTGTGAAGTTATTGGGCAGGAACGATGTCGACCACGAAAATATCGGGTTGGCAATAGATGCGGACAGGCGGATAGGAGGCGCCGATACCCGCGGCGACAAAGAGGTCGGTCTTGCCGACGACAAAGTGTCCGTGATCGAAGCGGCTTCCATAGATTGACGGCACGATCATCGAGCCACGGAAGGGCAGTCTCACTTGTCCAGCATGGTAGTGGCCAGCAAAGACAAGATCAGCAGAACACTCAGCCAGCCGGTAGATATTATCTGGGGTGTGGGTCAATACAAGATGTAAATGGTCGGAAGGTTGTTGAGCAATCGCCTCGTCTTTAGTTCCCCAAGGGAAATCATAGCCTGTCACCGCGAGGGGTTGACCGTCTATATTCAGGACGTGAGACTCGTTTTTTAATACGTGAAGTCCGGCCTGGCACAGGGACTCGCTGATCGCCTCGGGCGCGACCCAGAAATCATGATTTCCGAGTATGGCATAGGAGGCGGTCTTGGCAATCGGGCGGAGAATATCGGCGAGACAGGGGAGTGCCTTGATGTGGCTAATGAAGTCCCCTGTAAAGACAGCAATGTCTGCCTGATACGACTCTGCGGTAGCGAGAGCTTTTTTGTAGTAGTCCCTGGGGAAGCGTTGGTCCGCATGAATGTCAGTAATATGGACAATGCGAATGCGGCGCGTTACTTTAGCGTGAGGAACTTGGTAGTGATGAACAATGAGATCTGTGGTCGTGATGGGGGCGGTGATTTGTACGCGATGCGGTTGGGTGTAAATGGGAGGCGACCCGCGATGGATGTGGCGCAAGAAGAGTTCGCGAAGCTCGCCCAGAAGCAGAAGGCTGAAGACGCCTAGGGGGAAAAGCATCCAGAAGGGGTGTTTTAAAAAGAAGCCTAGGACAAAACCACCCCCTACGAGAACAAGGCCAGCCGAGTACATGAGTAACGTCTTCATCTTGCTATCTTCCAAGAGGAGAAGACACCTGTTCATGAGCAAGAAAAATAGCGAAATTCCGGCAACGCCAAAAAGGAGTGATGAGACAAGAGGGGCTAGCAGAATTATCATAAACGTTTGTCCCTATGGCTAATCATGAGCAAGACCTGTATTTCGAAGCAAGGCATGAATGGTTGGGGCCCGTCCTCTAAAGTGTTGAAAGACTTCCAAGGGATGGGTTCCGCCGCCCAGTGCAAGAAAGGTGTCCCTGAATCGCTTGCCTGTTTTCTGTAGAGCGACCTCATTTTCTAAGCCAGCCTCTTCAAAGGCCCCGAAGGCATCTGCGGACATGACCTCAGACCACTTATAGCTGTAGTAGCCGGCAGCATAGCCTCCTGAGAAGATATGGCTAAACGAACAAAGATTCCGATCCTCAGGAAGGAACGGGGTGGGGCTATACTTCCTTAAGGAGGCGAAATGGACCTCATGTGCAGACTTCCATTCTTGCTTGGGGTAGCGCGCGTAGAGGTTGATATCGGTCGCTGCAAGGTTGAGCTGGCGCAGGAGTGTGCTCGCGGCGCGGTAGTATTGTGCAGAACGCAAGCGCTGATAAAGGTCGTCGGGAAGGGGTAAGCCAGTCACTACATGGCACGACATCGCCGTGAGTGTCGCCTTGTTATAGCACCAGTTCTCCATGAATTGACTGGCGATTTCAACCGCATCCCATTCAATGCCATTGAGTCCAGAGGCTTCAGGCTCATCAACGGTTGTGAGCAGATGTTGAAGAACATGACCGAATTCATGGAAGAGCGTTTTCACTTCGGTAAAGCGCATCAATGGCGGTTTATCGCCAACAGGCTTGGTTTGGTTACAGACCATGAGGGCAAGCGGTTTGTCGAATGTTCCATCAGGTTTTCTGCGACGCGTACAAAAGGCATTTGCCCAGGCTCCGCTACTTTTTGTTTCGGGTCTGCTGTAGGGATCCGAGTAGAAGCTGGCGAGGCAGGAGCCATCTGCATCCAGGGCGTGGTAGAATTTGACGTCTGGGTGCCAAACAGGGACCTCTCCGGTAGCATCGACTATCCGAATGCCAAAGAGTCGGTTTGCCACGTTAAAGAGTCCATTGAGTACGTTCGGGTAGGGAAAATACTTGCTGAGTTCCTCTTCGCTCAGGGCATAGCTCTCCTCGCGCAGACGCTCGGCGTGGAAGTGGATATCCCACGGCTGGAGCTTTTTTGCCTCTGGCGTGGTGGCGGCGGCGAGCGTTCCCTTTTTATCCGCAAACGCCTGCAACTCCACCATCTCCTTGATCCCTTGGGGATAGGCAGCTTGATAAAGTTTTTCAATCAAGTCATCCACGGCAGCAACGGTTTTGGCGCTCTTGTTGGAGAGGCTCAAGTCGGCATACGTTGGGAAGTCAATAATGGTGGCGAGTTCGCGGCGCAACAACAAGATCTTTTCGAGCACAGGCGTGTTGTCATCTGGACCTGAGGAGGCCTGGGTGATAAAGGCGCGATAGAGCTTCTCACGTGCCTCCCGGTTTCTGCTGTGCATCATGAAAGGGAGATAGACAGCAGTCTCCAGCGTGATCTTCCAAGCTTTGACGTTCCCCTCGAGGGGGGTCTGGGTGGCGGCCAGGAGGTCTGCAGGGAGCCCTGCGATCTCTTCAGGTGTTTTTAAAATAAGGGAAAAGGCCTTGGTCGCGTCTAAGTCATTATTACTGAAGGTCGTTCCTAACTGGGCGATTTCAGTCTTGAGCGCATTGAAACGGCTCTGTTTCTCAGGAGGAAGTCCCACGCCTGCAAGCTTCGCCTCTTGGATAGCCTGTTCAAGGATGCGACGCTTTACCTTTGACAGGAATGGTTTTTTTACATCGGAATCGCGTAAGGCACAGAAGGATCTATAAAAGCGCTCGCTCTGACCCACGCGGAGCGAGAAGGCGACAATCTGGGGTTGGAGCTCCTGCTGAACCTGGCGCCAGGCTTCCGTGTTCGAGACGGAGAGGAGGTGCGAAACGATTTCCCAAGCCTTATTCAGCGGTTGAAGCGTCTCAAAGAGGGGATTCATGAGCCCTTCCCACGTGAGGGGATGGCTCTTTTCGAGAGCCTCAATTTTTTGCGTTGCCTCTGGTAGAAGCTGTTGGAAGGCCTCTTTAGCAAGTGCAGGAGTCATTTTTGGAAAGTCGGGATAGGTCGGGATGTTGAGGAAGGGATTCATAAAAGGCTTCACTTCATTTCGATCAGTTTTATAACACAAGGGACGGACACAGCGTCCGTCCCGCACAACTAAGATGTCCGCGTTGTCCTTTTAGGGCAACTTCATGACACTCAGGGTGTGAAAAGCGTCATTCTTCGAGTTTTTGAGACCAGGGTAGGACATGTCAACCAGATTGGGGCCAGCGACATAGAAGTTACCCTCTTTGTCCTGGGTCATCCCGTCAGGTACATTCACGAGGTCTGTAAACTGCTTAAAGAGTTTGGGTCGAAACTGCTCAGCACCTTTGAGCCCATTATCGTGTGTGGGTTGAACTGCCAACGTGTGGCCAGCAACGAGAGCTGCAAGCGATATCATGAACAAAAATGATTTGTTTATCATTGGGAGCTCCTTATGGTGTGGTTAGGGTTGTAGCCAGTCATGCGTGCATTAATTTTTCGTACTATAACACCATAGGGGGCGGATGAAAAGTCCAAAAATTGGAAATGTTAGGTGTTGAGAGTATAGCTTAAATCTGATAATATCTTCCGCAATAAAAAGGTGGGAATAGCGTATGGATAAAAACCTGATTGAGCAACAGGGCTTTACATTAATCGAACAGATTGATGACACGATACATACCGAAGTTTGGAAGGCAACCCAAAGGGAGTTGGACCGCGTCGTCTGCCTTCAAATATTGAAGCTCGAGGCTGCCCAGAATCCAGTTGAGCTTGAACACTTTCTCATGATTGCGCGCATCTTTGCGAAGGTGAAGAGCGATGCGGTTGCAGCAGTTTTTGACATTGTCAGCACGCCAACAGTCCATTATGTTGTGATGGAATTTGTTGATGGACCGACGGTTGGCTCTTTAGTGACGAATGGACGTCACCTCTCGGAGGAGCATATCCTGCAAATTGGCGCATCTTTGGCCCATTGTTTGGAGCAATTGTGGCATAAAGATCAGCTTATTCATCGTAATCTGAAGGGCGATACAGTCCTGATTGATCAGCGCGGTGTTGCAAAGTTAACCGATTTCTCCTTGGCGATAAAAGCCAATCAGGACTTAACAACCTTGGACGGTGGCAATATTGTGGGGACGCCAAGCTTCATTGCGCCTGAGTATGCGAAAGGCGTGAAAAACCTCACGACGCAGGCGGATATGTATTCGTTTGGTGCGCTGATGTACCAGCTCGCGACAGGGCATGCCCCCTTTTCCACGTTGAACGCTGTTGATGCGCTCAGTGCGCAGATTCTTGGACAGGTTCCGCCTCCACACAAGCTCAACAAGGATATTTCTATTGGGTTTTCCTGGTTTGTGCATCGTCTGCTGATGAAAAACCCCAATAACCGCTACGCAAACTGGCGTGAAGTTCTCCTGGACATTCATTTGGTCTCACAGGGAGAAGCGCCTGCAGGTATCAAGACGGAAGAGCAGTACTTTAGCACGATAAGCTCGAAGCCGTTGCTGGATGCCATGGAAGGTATTGAAGAGAAAGAAGAGGTCGCAACGCCATCACCCAAGGGACAGAAGGTGAGGGTGAAATCGAAGGGTCACCATGTCGCACAGTTTGAAGAGGAACACAATCGAGAGATTCGTCGAAGTGCAAACCAGTTTGCCGCATTCATGATCGTTCTGTTACTGGCCTGGTTTGTTGGTTTTTTCTGGTATCGCGGTGTCTGGCAACCAGAGCTGAATCGCATTTCAAAAGCAATGACGTTGAAACAGGATGTTGTCTTACTCCCTCCAGCAAAGGTCGGTGTCACGAAGGGGCAATCTTCCGCTAATGGCGACGGAGCAAAGACGGAAGGAGCCGAGGGGGTGACGAAGCCAGCTACGGTAACACCTCCTGTCCCCCGGCCGCCAACGCCGGAGCCTAAGCCTGAAGTTAAACCAGAGCCCAAGCCTGAGGTCACGCCGGTGGTGGCGCCAGTCGAGCCTCCTGTACAAGAGCCAGTGGAGATGCCTGACTCACTTCGGCAGGCTCTTCGTACTGCAGCAAAGGCAGGCGATCTTTCGGTCTTGAAAAAAACTTTTGAAAATGATGAATCAAAGTTTATAAAACGCGAAAAGATGAAGATCATTTTGCAAAGGGCTCCCGCATATTCGACCTTGATTGCACAAGCCATGGAGTCGAAAAAAGATCAGCCCATCTCCTTCCTCTGGCGTGGAAAATCCCGCATCGTTGTGCCGCGCGCTGTCACGGAGACAAGCGTTACGCTCGAAGCAAACGGACGTCGCCAAGAGATCAACTTTACAGATCTGACGCCTGATGAAATGGTCAGCTTAAGCAGGAAACCGCATAATGATGCAGAGGCACTGAGTTATTGTCTGCTCCTGATGAAATCTTCACGAAAGAGCGAGATTTCTCAGTATGCGTTCCGGTGTCAACCCTTCCAAAATATTCTCTTGGAAGCGCAGAAAGAATAAGGCGCTTATATCTGTGTGACTAAAAGCCAGAACGGGACGCTGATTAGACAAATCAGATGGGTAACCAGGATTGCGGCTGCTGAAAGGTCCGCATCACTCTTATAGGCCTCCGCAAGGGAGACGCTGGCCATGGCGACTGGCATGGTTGCAATTAAGACTAACACACGTCTCATCTCATGATCCATCGGCACGAGCATCAATACGCCAATGGTGATCGCAGGGATGACCAGAAGCCTGAGGAACGAGGTTCCGATGAGGAGGGGGCTCACAAGCTTATGTGGGTGCAACATGGCGATTCGAATCCCGCAGATCAAAGCCGAGGCTGGAACTGTTGCGCTTCCGGTCATGCGACAGGTGTCCAGGAGGGTTGTGAAGAGTTCGTCTGTCGTGGAGCCAGCGGCAGGCATCCACTGATAATGCACGCAGGTACTGCGAAGCACTAGCAAGATGAATGATGCCCCGATGGCCAGCATCGGCATGCTCACCAGATTACGCAAAAATTTGCGCTCCAAGGGTTGTCCCGTCATTGCTTTGATGCCGAGCGTCCAGACGCAGAGTTCGGAGCCTAACGCTGAAAAGGCGATCAAGGCGACAGCTTTCTCATTCCACAGCGAGGTCGCCAAGAGGATCGGCAGGAATGAGTAGTTGTTCATCATGCAGATGAAGTGGAAACAGCGTTGCGTCGAGAGGGGGTGTTTCTTGACAAAAGTAAGGGTCGCCCAACCCACGAGCCACCCAGTCGTCAAGATGAAGATGGTTCCCACAGGCATCATCCAGTTCTGCGCCAAGGTTTTCAGGGTAAAACTCCGCAGGATTGAACTGATGATGAGACAGGGATAGAAGAGATTCAGCATCACCTGTGAGAGCTGGCGATTAAAGGTCGCATCCACCCATTTCATCCGGAAGAGCAGATATCCGGCAAAGGACATCAGAACCAGAGGCAGCATTTTTAGAAACAGGATGGTCATTTAGAAGAAGAGATCGCGCTCGCCGTTGCAAATACGATCGTAATGTTCCTTCACTGTTTTAGAGAAGAGAGGAAGATTTTTTTCAATCTCCGCCAACTCACGATTGATGACCGGCTCGCAGATTGCTTTTGTATCCGCGGAAGCGAAATCATCCAACCATTCACGGAAGGTCAGCACGGCGTTGATTTTGCAGAATTTGCCTTCCTTGCCTGTTTTCAACGCATCCATGATGCACCCGCCTGTACGTCCGCAACGATAACCGGCTGTGCAAAACGAGGTGATAATGTCCTTCTTGCCGAGGTAAGCGATCATCTGCTCGAGCGTGCGCGTGTCGGAGAGGACGAATTGCTGGCGGTCCTTCTCCTGATGTCCTTCGCTCTCAAAGTCACTGTATCCCTTGATGGCGATATTGCTGCTCGCATCCATTTGCGTGATGCCGTACTGGATACAAGCGTTCCGTGACTCTGGGCGTTCACGGCACGTGACAATAATTCCAGTATAGGGCACGGACAGACGCGTAATCAGCACGATGCGTTTAAAGATTTCGTCGTTGATCAGATAGGGGGAGGTCTCTGGCAGATCGGTTCCGCTCGCCGGTTCCAGACGAGGCATCGAGATCGTGTGGGGCCCGATACCGAACTGTTTTTCCAGATCATGGGTGTGGCTCAGGAGCGCGAGCATTTCAAACTGCCAGTCGTAGAGGCCATAGAGAACCCCGAGTCCGACATCGTCTACACCTGCTTCAAGCGCACGATGGAAACAGGTCGTCCGCCAGTTATAGTCACCCTTGACTGTCCCCGCAGGGTGAAGCTTTTCGTAGGTTTCCCGGTGATAGGTCTCTTGAAAGACTTGGAACGTCCCGATGCCAACCTTCTTGAGTACCCGCAAGTCTTCAATCGGCAAGGGCGCTGCATTGACATTGACACGACGGATCCCGACGGGTGTCCCCTTGGGGGACTCTACGATGTGCCTGTACGCGGTCTGAATAGTCTCGGCAATATAATCGGTCGAGGTCTCTGGATGTTCGCCATAGACGGCGATCAGGCGTTTGTGGCCGATTTTGCCCGCGAGGACCTCGATCTCCTGCTTAACCTCGTCCATGGATAACATTCTGCGCTTTTGTTGATCGTTTTCACAACGGAAGCCGCAGTAGGTACAACGGTTCACACAGAGGTTGCTCATGTACAGCGGAGCAAACATGACGATCCGATTGTCGTAGACAGATTTTTTGATGGCGAGCGCTGTCTCTCCCATTTCCGCCAGCAAGTCGGGGTCTGTCACTTGAAGCAGGTCAGCAGTCTCGTCCAATTGCAGGGTCTCAATTCTGCGCGACTTGGCAAGGATCTCACGGATGCGCACAGGGTCATTGGCAGTTTTCTTCTTAGCCGTGTCCAGTGTGGAGAATATCTCTGCTTCATTGACGAAGTGTTTGCCGTTCGGAAAGTACTTATCAATCTGTTCTTTGATGACAAAACGCTTACGGTAATCCGCTGCATTTTCAAAACGGCGAATCGCGTCACCAGATAGTGTTTTCGAGTTCATGTGAAACTAAATAGTACATCCGGGAACATCTTCGGCGTCACACCCGCTTGCTTCAAGAGGTTAATATGCGGGATGAATTCGCCGACTTCCTGGATGGCATGAGCATCTGAAGCAAGGGCAATCTTAACATTTTTCTCGATACAAGTGCGAATAAAATCTGCATCGGATTGATAGGCGTGGAAATTGATCTCCGCCGCCACACCAGCATCTGCAAGCATGTCCGCGACAACAGGATAGAGATGTTTAGGGGTCTCCAAGTGACTCCACGCAAAGAAACGGAAGGGGTGCGCCAGGACCTTGATGGGCAGATGAAGGAGCTGTTCAACATCCCTTAGGAAGAGCTTCTCTGCCTCGGCCTGGGTCGTCTTGCCCGGGATGAAATCATGGATGAAGTGGATGGCGCCAATGAGGAAGTCCCAGAGGTCTTCCTCCGCATCCTCCGGGGCGAGGAGTAGTTTGCCATTGTCGTAGAGATCAACCTCCAGACCGATTTTGGTATAGGGTGAACGGAGCTTCTCAGCAAAACGCTGGTAGTTCGCCATGCGGTTACGAGAAGGAGTCTCCCAGATACGCTGGACCTCCTTGGGATCTTTCTGCCACTTGCCGCTCATGGCATATTTTTTTTCAAAGTAGAGTTGGAAGGCGTGCTCCGAGACGCACTGCATGGTGACGCCGAGTGTCTTCGCGAGTGAGAGTGCGGTGGCAGTGTCTACCGTTGTTGCACAATAGGCGTGTTCGGTGTGGCAGTGCAGGTCAATGATGTTTGGGAAAGAGAGCTTGAGGCTATGTTCCTGAACTTCCACCTTCCGTCCGTCTAACGTGATGAGAGAGAAGGTATAGGGTTCTTCAACAAGAGAGGGCACCGTATGATAGTAGACGCCCTCGTTAATGCGCAGGCTCTGCCCTTTGTGATAATGGCCGCTTAAGGAAAGGACGACACCACTCTTTTGAAAGGAGTCCATGATCTCCGTGGCATTGGTAGGGCGATAGGGATAGTTCGATTTGATTGCAGGATAGATTGGCGCATGTTGAAGCGCAATCAAAGAGAGGCCAGGATTTTCCTTGGCAATAGTCTCGGTTAACTTGAGTGCGCGTTCTGAACGCAGTGTTGTGTGCGACTCTTCAAAGGTATCATCATAGACAATGAAACCGTACTCCCCAAAGGTGTGAAGGCCCGGGGTGACATCAAAGAGGTCGTTAAACTGATCACAGCCTTGATCATGATTTCCGGGAATGACCAGAAAGGGAATGCTGATACGCGTGAGTTCGCTATAGAGTGCCAACAGATCATGGGCTGCTTCGCGATCTTTTCCGTCTGCGATGAGATCGCCAAGGATTACAATAAGATCCGGTTGGACGTTTAAATGTTCAAGACGAAGGAAAACTTTTTTCAGGAGGATGCGCGCAAGTTCCCCACGTGTCATCGCGGGTTGAAGTGTTTGTCGTGCCAATCCTGTATAGTGTAGATCAGAGATCGCTAAAAGAGTAAAGGGTGTGCTCATAATTAAATTAGTCCTAAAAAAATTCTAATGGGGGGAAGAAAAAACAGGCATTAGGGTAATGAATGAAACCTGCTGGGTCAATATGAATCTCAAAAAATATTCGCGCGATTTTACGAGTATTTTGTTTACAAATAAACTTTGTAGCGAACTTTGTCGGATCAATACTATTGGCCTGTGGTTTTCCTATAGTGATTTCCCATCTCCAATCAAAAGTCCTATGACTCCTCGGAGCATGTTGGAAAAGGGGAACGTGTTTTCTAACCCGTTGAATCACGGACTAGAAAGTCCGTGCCCCTGTTCTCATGTTATTTAAAAAGCCGCTTGGCGTTATCGGTTGTAATCTCCGCGACGATTTCGGGCGCGAGATTGCGTAACGCGGCGAGGGTGTTACAGACAAGCGACAGATTGCCAGGATGGTTCACAGGTTTGTCTGCCTTATCGGTCGGCAGCGTCTTGCCTCCCAACGGAAAAAGGTCAGGCGAATCAGTTTCAACCAGTAAGCGGTCTTCCGGTACTGCTTGTGCTGCGAGTCTGACTTTTGTCGCATTCACGTTGCACAGCGTACCGGAGAAGGAGAGATAACCACCCAGTCGCGAAAGCTCTTTCAACGTCTCCAACGAGCCTCCAAAACTATGCGCCATAAATCCCGGCAACTGATTTGCGTAGGATTTGAGCACGTCCACGAGTCTGCCCCAGGCACGCGCGCCATGTAGGACAACAGGTCGATTGTGTTTTATGGCAAGATCGAGTTGCCAGCGAAGAATAGACTCCTGCAGCTCCCACGAGGTGGTGTCTCGGAGTCCATCGAGTCCGATCTCGCCGATGACAGCGGTGGGCTCTTGGACAATGATCGCTTCGAGTCGTTCCTGCCAGTCTGCTGGCAAGTCACGAACGTACCATGGATGGACCCCAAAGCCAGTAACAAGCCGGAAGGGGAAAGGGTGATGTGCAAGGGTGCGCGTCGCTTCCCAATCGCCAGGAGAGGTCCCGCACGAACAGATGCCAGTGATGTTGGCGTGAGTTGCAGCCTCAAGCCACGACTCATACACCTCGCGAAACCTGGGGTCTTGGAGATGTGCATGAGCATCAAACATAGCGCTCCTTCTTCCGTCGCCAGACGTTAGGCGCGAATTTGGCCAGCCTTGGCCAGCATCAATGCTTCAACGCTTTGGATCTCCGCGAAGCCTTGTGAGCTGACGGGGTTGAGTCCGTTGCTGGCTTCCATGGAGGAGTCCGCCTCGTTGTAGATCGAGGCCTTGCAGTCGGTCAACGCATTGAAGAAGATGTTGCCCTTGTACAAGCCGACTTCGACTGTGCCCGAGGCGTGCTTGGAGAAGGTCCCGATCGCTGCGCGTGCGGCTTGCGTCACCGGATCAAAGTAACGGCCATCATAAATCTGGTCTGCCACGAGCTTTGAAAGTTGGCCGAAGAGGAGTCCGGCCCGGCGATCCAGGGTTGCCTGATAGACATAGCGCAAACAGGTGCCCAGAAGTTCCATGCCCGGGGCTTCGTAGACGCCGCGGCTCTTGGTTCCGATGATGCGATTCTCAAGGGCGTGTTTCATGCCTATGCCATTGCGGCCGGCAATCTTGTTCGCGAGTTGCATGGCCTTGATCGGCGAAACATCTTTGTTGTTGATGGCAACGGCGCGACCCTTTACGAAGCGGACTTTGAACTTCTCAATCTTGTCAGGTGCCTCTTTCGGCCATACGCCCATGGTGGGCGCGACGATGAGCATCGAGGTCTCGAGACTTTCAAGGTCCTCCGCCTCATGCGACAAGCCGGCAAGGTTCGCATCAGTCGAATATTTCTTCTTCGTACCGACAAAAGCCTGGATGCCATGCTGTGCCAGGAACTCGACCATTTGCGTGCGCCCGGGGAACTTCTTCAGGAGCGCTTCATCGCGCCAGGGTGAATAGACCTTCATGGAGGGCTGCAGGACATTGGTATAACGTTCAAAACGCATCTGGTCGTTGCCACGGCCGGTTGCGCCGTGGACGAGCACTGTGCAACCCTGCTTTTTCATCTCCGGGAGGAGCCCGCGCACGGTGACGGCGCGTGCAATACCTGTCGAGTTCCAGTACCCGCCATCATACATGGCTTGTGCTTCAATAACTTCAAAACAGGCTTCAGCCATTGGCTCCTTGAGATCGACGATGATGGTCTTGACGCCGCAGGGTGCCATGCGTTTCTTGATATCATTGATGTTCTTCTCGTCAGGTTGGCCAAGATCAGCGGAAAAGCCGATGACTTTTACACCAGCCTCAATAAGAACCTTTGCAATCGTCCGGCTGTCTAATCCTCCCGAAACACACGCTCCGACGGTCAGCCCCTTCAAATCTGTTACTGTGAGTGCCATAACGTATTCTCCTATGTGAAAGTGAGGTGTGAAGTATAGCAAAGACCCGCCTTCACCGTAAAGCGAATTGCTTTTTTAAGAATAAAAGACAATAGACATTGGCTGATAGATTTGGCATACTAACGCAACTCAAATGGAGATGATAAAACATAACCATTGAAAAACAAGAACTAGGGTACTATACGAAAGGTAGAAATAAATGTCTGTAAAAACAATGATCTTCATTGATGGAAGCTGGCTCTATCACAGTCGGCAGGCGCTCTTCGAATCACTTGGGGAAGAAAGCGGTTTCGAAATTGATTATAAGCGTATTCCCGATATTATCGCCCATCAAGTTGCGAATGTGTTGGACTCTGAAGTGGATGTGGTGCGCACAAATTATTTTGGGACCATCCCCATTAACAAGCAGGGGTATAATCCGACAAAGCAAAAAGCCTTTTATGAATTTCTGGCGATGCAATGTGCGTATGACACCGAGATTCTTGAGATTGATTTCCGTCGCGAACCAGATGCCTCTCCCGATGATAAATGGGTGAATGTCGCTTTGGCCTCAGCTATGACGTACTTGGCATCGGTTCCAGGGGCATTTGATATGGCGGTTGTCGTGGCGGGTTCTGCAGATTATATCCCGCTCTTGCGTCGCGTTCGTGGAATGGGCAAGCGCATTCAGATTGTCTCGATGAACAATATTGATGGCAAGAACCTCTGTAGCGCCTCCTTGTTGACGACGCCTGGCATTCAAGACATGCCCCCGATCTTCTTGGATGAACACTCCCAGCAGATCAGGCTTGTGCGTGAAGAGCAGAGTCGTCCCTGTAAGAATTGCGGTCGCGCTGAAGTGACAACATGGGCGGGTCCGGAATTTTTCTGTTCGAATTGCCGTACCGAACATCGTAAGCAGGTTCGCACCTGCGACACGTGTGGTAAGGACGAAGAGACCACGTGGGACAAGCCCTTTTTCTATTGCACCGAGTGCCGTAATAAGCACAGGGGCGCCCCTGAAAAAGCTGAATAGCTTGTCAAAGGGCGGACTTCGCGGTCCGCCCTCTGTTTTTAAGTCTCACCCGCAGACGAAGGATCGTTTTGGAGTATGATAACCCATAATATTCGCTTTCTTCCTTCACAGGCCCTTATTCGTGTCCAAGAGGGAACGACGCTTTTAGAGGCGGCGCGGTCCGCTGGCCTGTTGCTTGAAACGCCCTGCAATGGCGCTGGGACGTGCGCAAAGTGTCGTATGCATGTTCTCGCGGGCCATTCAGATCCTCGCGCGTCAGAACATCGTTTGACGCGTGACGAGCTGGCCACGGGCTGGCGCTTAGCTTGCAAGACCCTTGTGACGGACTCGCTGGAGGTTGAACTGCCTTCACTCGTTCCGGAAAAAGCTGCGCATGTGATTCTGACCGAAGGTGATTCCATTGACATTGAACGGGATACTTATCCCTGTGGTTCGTATGGTGTCGCCTTCGATCTCGGTACGACCACTGTGGCGGGCTCGCTCTATGACCTGCACACGGGCATCGAGTGTGCGGTGCGGGGCACGATGAATCGCCAGTCCCTTTTGGGCGACGATGTGATTAGTCGCATTGGGGCCATTCGTACAGATCCCACACAGTTGGAGCGGCTGCAACACCTCGTGGTGGAATCGCTCAACGAAGTCATTGATTCCCTCTGCGCAGGCACTGGCCACGTCGAAACGACTATTTGCCGCGTGACGTGTGCGGGCAATACCACGATGCAGCAGATTCTTTTAGGCATTGACCCCTCTGGGCTTGGCGAGAAGCCCTTCGCGCCTGCTTTTTTAACAGCGCAACAAACAAAAGCCAAAGACCTTGATTTGAATGTGAATCCTGAGGCCGAGGTGATTGTCTTTCCCCAGATCGGCGGATTTGTCGGGGGCGATACGGTCGCAGGTCTCTTGGCAATGCACGCGGATGTCTTTGACAAGCCAACGCTTCTCGTAGATATCGGAACGAATGGTGAGATAGCACTCTTCAGTAATGGTCGTATCTTAACAGCGTCCACCGCGGCAGGTCCGGCATTTGAAGGGGCGCGTATCCGTCAGGGCATGCGTGCGGTGACCGGTGCGATTGATCGTCTCTGGCTTCATCAGGGAGAGCTATGCTGTCACGTGATCGGGGGCGTTCGTCCCAGTGGTCTTTGCGGTTCGGCGCTGATTGATGCGATTGCTTTGCTTCTTCGCGTCGGGTTGCTGGATGAGATGGGCGTGCTCGGCGTTCCAGATTCAGAGACGCCTCAGGCTTCACCTCAGTTACGCGACCATTTGTGTGAAACTGAGAATGGCGCCAGCTTTGCCTTGGCACGCCAACCAGATGGCACGCCACTGGTCAGTATCACCCAGCAGGATGTCCGCGAATTGCAACTCGCCTCCGGTGCGCTTCGTTCGGGTATTGACACCTTGCTCAAAAAAGCTGGCATCGCGGCTTCGGGCCTAGATTCGATTCTTCTGGCAGGCGGCTTCGGAAATTATATACGCTGTGAAAACGCCATGGAGATCGGACTCCTGCCGCATGTTCCCCTCAAACGTATCCGCTTTGTGGGCAACACCT
>CAIZQW010000218.1 GCA_903935195.1 uncultured bacterium | reverse complement strand
TCTGTGAGAAACTACACATTACTTAAAATACTTTATTTACAGCCGCAGCGCGGGTAAAGGCGCACAAGCAGGTCATCGCCGATGCGCTTCACGGAGCGGAGCTCTAAGCGGTCAAGGTTCTTCATCCGCACGCCTTTACCTGAAAACCCGCTCAAGGCCGTGCCGTCACCCAGAATCGCCGGCGCATAAAAGAGGCAGTATTCATCTACGAGACGTGCGTCGTGCAAGGCCCCGGCCAGTGTGCCGCCGCCTTCGCAAAGGATATGCATATACCCAGCCTTACCCAAGCGCTGAAGCAGTTTCCGCAAGGGGATATGCCCCACGCGATCCGTCGTGAAGGTCCAGACCGTTGCACCATTCCGGGTCCAGGCCTTGATTGTCTTTTGTGACGTCTCCGCCGAGGTCGCCATGATCGTGCGGTGGGCGGCTTCATCGGTCAGGACCGTGGCGCGCGCCGATGTGCGGCCGGAGCTGTCCACAATCACACGCATCAGCTTCTCGCCACCTTTTCCGCGATAGAGGAGTGAGGGGTTGTCCGCGCAGACGGTTCCGGCTCCGACCAAAATGGCATCCGCCCCTTTTCGCATCTTCTGCACAACCCCTCGGGCAGCCTCGCCAGTGATCCACTTCGAGGCGCCGGTGCGATCGGCAATCCTGCCGTCAAGGGTCAGGGCTAGCTTGAGTGTTACAAAGGGATGTCCGCTCGTGACATGCTTGAAGAAGGGTCTGACGAGTTCTTTTGCCTCAGCTTCGCAGACACCGAACACAACCTCAATGCCCTGCTTTTTTAAGAGGTCAAGTCCGCGGCCGCAATGGCAGGCATTCTCGTCATGACACGCCACGACCACGCGTGCGAGCCCCTCCTTAATGATCCGCTCGGTGCACGGTGGCGTCCGGCCATGTGTGCAACACGGTTCCAGGGTGACGTAGAGGGTGGCGCCTCTGGGAGGCACGGTACAGGCGTTGAGGGCAACAACCTCCGCATGAGGCTGGCCGGCGCAGGCGTGAAAGCCTTCGCCGATGATCTGCCCGTCTTTGACAACAACAGCACCGACAGGCGGATTGGGCCGTGTACAGCCGAGGGCATTCTGCGCAAGGCGCAGTGCCCGTCGCATGAATGCTCTATCCTTTTTCATTGTCTTTGTGAAAACGATCCAGGATGCCGTTGACAAAACGTCCAGCGTCGGCATTGCTGAAATATTTTGCAAGATCAATCGCCTCGTTCAAGACAACCGCAGGAGGCACATCTTTACAGAATAGGATCTCGTAGAAGGCGAGACGCAGCACATTGCGCTCAATCGAACCCATGCGGTGCATCGGCCAGTTCTGCACGTAAGACTGAAGTTTCGCGTCAATCTCTGGCAAATGCGCAAGCACGCCACGGACAAGATTTTCCGTAAAGGCACGGATCTTGGCTGGTGCAACGCGATCTTCATCAGGCTTGTCGCTCTCTTCTGGAATCGCCGTAGGATTTTCTTCATCCAGCGCCTCGACCTGGCAGGTCCACTGTTGCTTCCAGAATTGAGGGATGGTCATCTCCAGTTCCTGACCAGGATGCATATCCGCCTGAAAGAGCATCTGTACTGCCCATTCCCGTCCGTGTCGTCTTGTTGCCATAATAATACCTATAACTTCAAAAGAATTTCGCGAAGCGAATACGCTTATTCCTTATTGCGTGATTGCCTTATTGCCTTATTAATCTTTGTCGCGAGCTTTGTCGATTCTGTCATTCTCATAAGTTACTCCTTTGCTTATTCCCGAGGTCTCACTGCCAACTGCTACTGCCTACTGCTACTTCACCGCCCCCAGGCGGCGGACTTAGAGCGCTTTGAGTACGGAGACCGTCTCGATTGCGGCGAGGACAGCATCCCAGCCCTTGTTTCCTTGCTTGGTGCCGGCGCGTTCAATGACTTGTTCCAAGTTCTGTGCGCAGACGATCCCGTTCAGTACAGGGACGCCCGTATCCAGTCCGATCTTGGAGAGTGCCCGGGCGACCGTACCATTGATCAGGTCAGCATGAGGCGTTGCCCCTTGGATCACCGCACCGAGGGCGACGATGGCGCTGTAAGTGCCAGACGTGGCAAGCTTCTGCGCGACTTGAGGAATCTCATTCGCCCCCGGGACGCGTACCAGCAGGAGGTCGGCATCCTTGCCCCCATGACGTACAAAGCAGTCCTCTGCGCCCTTGACGAGTTGTTCGGTGAAAAAACTATTGAAGCGACTGACCACAATCGCCATCTTCATTCCTCCAGCATTTAGGTTTCCTGTGACTTCTTTCATCTCTCTTCTCCTTTCAAAATTCTCTCTCTTCACTAACGCACTAATGCACTAATGCACTAACGCACTTCTCAAATCATATGCCCCATCTTGGCCTTCTTTGTCGCCAGATAGTGTTTGTTGTGCATGCCCGGTTCAAACATGATGGGCACGCGCTCGACGATCTCCAAGCCATACCCTTGCAAGCCGATGAGCTTCTTAGGGTTGTTGGTCATTAAGCGGATCCGCTTGAGTCCAAGGTCGGTCAACATTTGTGCGCCCACGCCATAGTCACGCAAGTCAGGTGCAAAGCCGAGTTGGATATTGGCCTCGACGGTGTCGAGTCCCTTCTCTTGCAACTTGTAGGCATGTAACTTGTTGGCCAGGCCGATTCCGCGCCCCTCTTGCCGCATGTAGAGCACCACGCCGCATCCTTCCTCTTCGATCATGCTCATGGCCGCATGAAGCTGGCTCCCGCAATCACAGCGAGCCGAGCCAAAGACGTCACCTGTCAGACATTCGCTATGGACGCGCACCAAAGGCGCCTCCTCCGCAGCTAGGTTGCCCTTGATGAGGGCCAGATGATCCAGTCCGTCGGGTGACGAACGATAGAGGCGTAACTTGAATTGGCCATAGGCCGTCGGCAGCTCGACCTCTTCGAGTAGCTCGATCAACCGTTCGCGATATCTGCGGTAGGCAATCAGATCTGCGATGGAGAGCATCTTCAACTGGTGCTCCTTTGCAAAAGCCCTCAGCTCGGGCAGGCGTGCCATGGTGCCGTCTTGCTTCATGATCTCACAGATGACGCCCGAGGGCTTCAGCCCCGCCAGTCGCGCCAAGTCTACTGCGGCCTCTGTATGTCCGGCCCGCACGAGTACGCCACCTTCACGCGCTTGTAAAGGAAAGAGGTGTCCAGGACTGACGATGTCAGCAGGTGTGGCGTGGTCATCGATCAGCACCCGCACGGTTTCTGCACGGTCGGCTGCGCTAATCCCAGTGGTGATAGCGTTGGCCGCATCAACCGAGTGGGTGAAGGCCGTTGAAAACTTGTCGCCGCGATTCCGGCTGGGGGCTCGCTCGATTCCGAGTTTCTGAAGGCGCTCTTGGGTCATGGGCACGCAGATCAATCCACGCGCATGAAGCGCCATGAAATTGATGGACGCAGCCGAGACCTTCTCGGACGCGATAATCAGATCGCCTTCGTTCTCGCGGTTCTCGTCGTCCGCCACAACGACGAACTCGCCCTTGCCGAACGCTTCAATACAAGACTCTACACTGTCAAAAACATCATTCATAAATAAAAAAACCCGATCACACGACGCAATCGGGGCAAACCACGGTAAAAAAAGCCAAACGCGCTTCTTTCATCCAGACTCTACTGTCGGCCACGGAATGAAACCGTGTCAGTGCCTTGATAGTCAAGGCAGTCGCGGGCTTTACCGCCGGTTGGGAATCACACCCAGCCCCGAAGACGCTTGTTTATGGTCAACACTATACCGCATTCGGCCCCGCTTTGGCAAGCCCGCACTTTTTGCCGGGCAATGTTCTGATTGTTGTCTTATAGTACTGCGGGCGTTTACGGGGAGTCCGGAACAGGATGCCGGGACCGCGCCCTGGCTGTGTCCGGGGTGAGGTCGGCAGATGAATATATAGCCTCCCTCGCCCGTCCTTCGCCATGGCACGGTCCCGGCATCCCACCGGACTCGATTCCCCGTAAACGCCCGCGGTGACATGGCGTCGTCGCCATCGGACGAGTCCGTTCCTCCGCTACCGTCCGTTCCGGGAACCGAAGCTCGCCGGAGGAGTCGGATGCGCGGCCCTGGTGCGGTCGCCGAATACGGCTTTCCTGCCATGGCCTCGCCTGCGCCTCCCCATCTTCGCCCCGGTCCCCGGAGCCGGACTCCGCGCACCGTCACGTCCTCGTCCTCCGGCACCGCCGTTAGCGCCGCCCCTTCTTTGGGCGGCGAGCAATGATGTGTTAGTTGTCCCACGTGTCACAAGCGAACCTTTTCCGCAGCATTGCCCGGCTCCAAGGAAAGGAGCCGCCAAGAGGCCCTGCTGAGGCAAGACGCGTGAGCGGGCGCGTGACACGCCCGAACGCGGAG
>CAIZQW010000217.1 GCA_903935195.1 uncultured bacterium | reverse complement strand
TCGGAGGCGAGGGCGAGCAGGCTATTCATGTCGAGGAGTGGGCGCGACTCAAGGGGACCCATCCGTATGAGATCATCTGTTCGTTTGGAAACCGCGTGGAACGCCGCTATCAAAACGCATGAACCTGACACCCTATACGACAACCCTGACGGATGCAGCCAAGCGTCGTGGCATCAAGGTTAAGATCATCAATCCCGATCCGGATCTGCCTATTTTTGATCTCACGCAGAATGGAAAGACCATTCGCTGTTTCAATGCCTTGACCGATCTTGTCGGTGCGGCGACCTATCATCTGGTCAACAACAAGCGCGCCTGTCATGCCTGGCTTGCGTCCCAACGCATTCCAGCGCCAGCCCAGATTCCCTACGAGGACTCTTGCCCGGAGTCAGCCACCGCCTTTTTGAAACAGTATGCGCCCATCGTTGTGAAGCCTTGCATGCAATGGGGTGGACGCGGAGTCTCCATGGCAGTGCGGACAGCGGATGAACTGAAACGCGCGGTACAGTTTGCGCGTCGCTACGAGGCGGATGTGGTTTTGGAGGAGACGGTGCCAGGGGAGGATCTTCGTGTGATTTTGACCGGAGGCGAACTGGCAGCCGCGATTCAGCGTTCACCAGCCTCTGTGACGGGAGATGGACGCCATTCCATACGCCAACTGATTTCTTGGCGCAATGCGGAACGTCGGAAGAGCGATCCCAGTAATCAGATTCCGTGGAATGCGGAGACTCGGCGTAATCTAGCCGAGTTGAAACGTAAACCAGATGACGTTCCTCGGTTCGGTGAATGTGTACAAGTACGCCTGACGAACAACTATCATACCGGGGGGACGGTGGAGGTGGTCACTGACCGTGTTCCGCGCCGCGCGCTCCAACTGTCGCAACGTATTGCAAAAACGCTCAAGCTGCCTTTGGTCGGCATTGATTTCCTGATTGATCCGGTTTCAAAGCGCTTCACCGTGATCGAGGTCAGCCCCGATCTCGCGATCTCCCCGCCCGAGGGAGCAGTTGTCGCCGAACGCTTTTTGGATGTTCTGTTTTAGGCACGTTAAGAAGCAGAGCAGGCTTGATCTTGCGCACTTAAAGCATTTATAATAAATAAATTAAAAGAGGGTCGAATGAAAAAAAGTGTAAAAGAATCAATTATGACAAACTCGCAAGACTATCGGCAGTTCATCGAAGATCTGAAGACTCGCGTTCTCTCCGCCCGCACCTCTGCGGCCCGAGCAGTGAATAGAGATTTGATCCTGCTCTATTGGGATATCGGGTGTGGCATCGTGGAAAAACAAAAACGTCTTGGATGGGGCGATGCCGTCGTAGAAAGTGTGGCCTCTGATTTACAAAGAGCTGTTCCAGGAATGACGGGCTTCTCGCCGCGCAATGTCTGGTACATGCGACGTCTTTACGAAACTTATTCGGAGCCTACTTTTCTTTCACAGTCTGGGCGAGAAACTGACCAGCGCGGGGCGCACGCAATTCTGCCACAACCTGTTGCAGAATTAGACGCAGGTTCAAAACGGCGACAGCTTGCCGCCAAAAAAGAAACCGTCGAGGCCTCGAACCAATTTCTGCCACAGCTTGTGGCAGAAATACCTTGGGGCCATCATCGATTGATCCTCGACAAACTCGCCGAGCCTGTCGCCCGCATCTTCTACCTTCGGGCCACGGCACAGTTCGGCTGGTCGCGCAATGTCCTGCTCCATCAGATCAAGGCGCAGGCCTACGAGCGAGCCGTCAAAGAGAAGAAGATAAACAACTTCCCTCTCGCTCTGCCGGAGCATCTGGCCGAGCAAGCCGAGGAGATGATGAAGAGTTCCTACAGTCTGGATTTTCTCGGCATCCGTCAGGCGGTCAAGGAACGCGAACTTGAGGATCGCCTCATTTCTCGTCTGCAAGCCTTTCTACTTGAACTCGGCTATGGCTTCTGCTTCGTGGGCCGCCAGCATCGGCTGACCCTCGGCAAAAAGGAGTATTTTGTCGATCTGCTTTTCTACCATCGTTTCCTCAAAGCACTGGTCGCTTTTGAGCTCAAGGTCGGGCCGTTCGAGCCTGAACATGCGGGTAAGATGGATTTTTACCTTAACCTGCTGAACGACCAGGAGCGCGGTGAGGGCGACCAGCCCTCCATCGGTATCATCCTTTGCGCGGAAAAGGATGACATCGAGGTGGAATATGCCCTCCGTACAAAAGCCAACCCTATCGGCGTCGCCGCCTACCAGCTTCAATCAAAATTGCCAGCGACTCTCAAAGGCAAGCTCCCGACCGCAAAACAGCTTTCTGATGTCGTGCGTGCGGTGCTGCCAGAGAAAGCGGAGAGATAATCGTTTAGTGGGTTCTGAATGGCGCAAGACGTTTCTGGCGAGATGAAGCAAAGCTTCATAGAGTTGATTGAACAGAGGGGCACGGACTTTCCAGTCCGTGGCTGAACGGGTTGGAAAACCCGTTCCCCTTTTCATCAAAGCACGAGCGCGCTTCGCAGGGGTTGCACCTGTTCCAGCTTTAAGGCAAGAGGAAGATGACGTCGGTCTTTGACTCGCCCCCATTGCTTCGCCCATCACTGCCGATACTCCAGAGGCAGCGGTGTTCAGCCGCATAGCGGAGGGGTTTACTGTGCGACCCGCTCGAGGGCGCAGGCGAAGGCGCCATCGGTCTGGCTTCGCATGGGGATGCGTTCTTCGACGCCGACACATTCGACCTCCGGATGTGCTTTTCGCAAGAGGGCGATCTGCTTCCGGTTCTCCTCGGGCTCCAAGCTACAGGTGGAATAGACAATGCGTCCGCCTGGGGCGAGCAGGGACAAGGCAGCCTCTAGAAGCTTCGCCTGGGTCTCGCAGAGTTTTTTCATGCGCTTCGTGGTCCAGCGCCAACGGGCATCCGGACGGCGACGCAAGACGCCTGTATTCGAGCAGGGGACATCCAACAGGATACGATCAAAGAGGCCATGTTCAGCTTGTATCCGCGCAGCATCTTGGACCAAGTCACCTTGAGCCACGATGACATTCGGCAGTTTGGTCCGCGCAAGATTCGCCCGTAAGGTTTGGAGGCGATCCTCATACATATCCATGGCAACTAGGGTGCCTCCCTGCATGCGCCACGCAATCTGGATGCTCTTGCCACCCGGTGCGGCGCAGGCATCTAGAATGCGCAGGTTGGGCTGGATGTTCATGAGGCTGATCGCCGCGTCTGTTGCAGGGTCTTGTACGATGAAACGGCCCTCTGCATAACCCGGCACAGCTTCGATACGTGTACCATGGGGTAAGGGGGTAAAGGGTTTTTCCGCTCCTGGAGCCCACGCGAGATAGGTTGCCGGCGGGGTATTGTTCCACTCGCACAAGGCGATGACTTCAGGCTCTTCAAAACGCTCCTGCCAGCGGGTGATCAAGGCATCGGGGTGCGACATGCGGATGCCGATGGATTGCTCGGAGAGGGCTTTGCGTGTCGCTTCAAGATTACGTAAGATGTTGCGGAGTACGCCATTGACAAGTCCTGCGGCGTGCTTGGACGTGAGCTTAGCGGCTTCGACGGTTTCATTGACGGCCGCGTAATCCGCGACATCCGGCATGTAAAGGACTTGCGCTGCGCCTAGGAGGAGGGCTGCCTCGGTTTCACCCTTGGGCATCTTTTTGACGACCTGCTCAAGCACCCAGGTGAGGGAGCGGTAACGGCGGATCGTGGTATAGACCATGTCCATGATAAAGGCATGGTCAGGGTTGTCACTGATCATGCGTTCGGGGAAGTCGCGGGTCGCCAACCAGCGGGTGAGAACGAAAATAGCTTCACGTCTTGAATTCATTGCGCATCATCATAGACGAATGTGGCCCAAAAGGCAATGGTCCTTTTAGTCTTTAACCCGATGGCTTTTACGGTAGCTGAAGGGGGTGCAGGACATGATGAGTTTGAAGGTCTTCGTGAAATGGCTGTGGTCATAGAAGCCGCAGGCCTGAGCAATGTCTGTAATGGTGCGGTCTGACTTTTCCAAGAGTTCCCGCGCGGCTTGAATGCGCACGCGTTGCAAATATTCATTGGGGTTTGCATTGAAGAGTCGGATGAACCGCCGGTCAAGCTGCCGCTTGGAGACCCCAGCCAGCTTGGCCAGGTGCTCGGTGCGGATCGGTTTGCCAAAGTTCTTGTGGATATAGTCAACGCTCTGCGCAAAGCGTCCCTGCCATTGCGGGATATCGCGTAAACCGTCAATAATACGATGGATCCCTGCGACACCGATGATTTTTTTCTTGCTGTTATAGACAGGGACTTTGCTGTACACAATCAGTTGATCGGTCACACCCGGCGCTGCACATATTTCATTGATGATCGGTTTGCTGGTGCGTATGACTTCCTGGTCACCCCGCACATATTCATCAGCCTGCTCCTTCGGGAAAAAGTCATGGTCCGTCTTACCATACGTTTCACTCTCCTGTTTAACCCTGCAAAACGCACAGGCTCGCCGGTTGTTCATGACAAAGCGTCCCTCCGTGTCCTTCATGAAAAAGGCTACATCAGGGATCAGGTCGAACAAGGCTTTAAAATGATGAATATTGTTTCCGGTCAGCTTTAAAAAATCTTGTTGAACCGTGTTTTTGCGCATGCTTCACTCCTTTGTAAACGTAATAGTCTCAATTTTACAAATATTTGACCTAAACATACAAGCTAAAATAATGATTATTTGGTTTACTAATCATACTTTTAAAAGGAAAATGAACAATGAGTGTATCGCGGAGAGTTTTTGTTCAAGTTGCAAGTGCGGCCTTTGCGATGCCAGCGATCATTCCGTCACATGTTCTGGGACAAGGGGCACCCTCTAAGAAAATTACGCTGGGGTGCATCGGGACCGGCTGGCACGGGATCGATGTCAACCTCGCCAACTTCCTCTCCATCGATGACGTGCGTGTCGTGGCGGTCTGCGATGTCCAGCGGCATAATATGGAGAAGGCAAAGAAGAAGGTTGATGCCACATATCAGAATACGGACTGCAAAGCCTATCAGGATTTCCGGCAGATTATTTCAGACAAATCAATCGATGCCGTGGTCATCAGTACGCCAGAGCACTGGCATATCACGATGGCTATGATGGCGTTGGAGGCAGGAAAAGATGTGTTCTGCGAAAAGCCCACGAAATTCATCTCTGAAGGTTTTGCGCTTCAGGCCTGCATGAAAAAGCACCAGGCGGTTTTTCAAACTGGACTCGAAGACCGTTCTTTGCCTCACTATCACAAGATGGTTGAATGGTGCCGGAATGGTGCGATTGGCGATGTGCAGCGTATCGAAGTGACACTGCCACGCTATCAGACGCTGCCGCCTCCGGCCAAGGACGTTCCGATACCGGAAAAACTGAATTACAATCTCTATACAGGGCCATCGCCACTGATCCCATTCCAGAAGCAGTTCATCGATCCCTGGGGATGGCGCGTCGTCCGCAATTTTGGTAACGGTACCATCCTCGACTGGGGCGCGCACCTGTTTGATACCGCGCAGTTGTGTGCGAATGCACCGGATGTTCTGCCCGTAGAGATTAATGGTAAGGGGATGATTCCGACGAATTCCTTGACGGATGTCCCGGTTGAATTTGATGTGGATTTGACCTACTCCAATGGTGTGGTCGTCAACATCAAGCACGGAGGAGAGAGTATCAAGATTTATGGTTCGAAGGGATGGGTTGGTAATGACAAGTGGTTGGGACAGTTGAAGGCCAGCGACGAGGCGATCCTGAAGACCAAATATACGCCAGAAACTTCCAAGTATCGGCAGGTTGCTGCAAGTGAGCACAAGAACTTTGCTGCATGCGTCAAG
>CAIZQW010000216.1 GCA_903935195.1 uncultured bacterium | reverse complement strand
TATATCATTTATTACGGGTTGCCCAATATTGGCATTTCACTTAGTCCGTGTGTGGCGGCGGTTATCGGATTAGGGATGAATTATGCCGCGTATGAAGCGGAACTTTACAGGGCTGGTATCTCTGCGATATCAAAGGGGCAGATGGAGGCCGCAGTCTCTCTGGGGATGTCCCGTAACCTGGCGCTCAGACGCATCATTTTCCCCCAAGCGTTGCGGATCGCCCTGCCAGGTATTACCAACGACTTTATCGCATTATTTAAGGATTCGTCGCTTGTCTCAGTTATTGCGATGGTTGAATTGACCAAGACGTACAGTATTCATGCAGCGTCAACCCTGCGGTTCTTTGAACTGGGCTTGATCACAGCGGTTCTTTATTTTGGAATGAGCTATCCCCTGTCAATTATGGCGCGCCGCCTGGAAGACAGATTAAAGAGAAAAAAATAACATGATAACCGTAAAGAATCTGCACAAATCATATGGCGATCATCATCTTTTTAAAGGCGTCAGCTTGGATGTGAAAAAAGGCGAAGTCGTTGCTTTTATTGGTCCGTCCGGCAGCGGAAAGAGCACGTTTATCCGGTGCATCAATGGGCTCGAATATTTCCAGGATGGCGAAGTCATTGTTGACGGAATTGAACTTCATTCGATCAACCGTGTCAATCCCACAAAAGAAGATCTGGAAACGATCCGTAAAATCAGGCTGAAAGTGGGCATGGTTTTTCAGCAGTTTAATTTGTTCCCGCACATGACGGTGTTGGAAAATATCATTGAGGCTCCTGTCAGGGTTTTGGGAGTTGATAAGGAAACGGCCACACAAGATGCTTTAGCGCTGTTGCGCCGGATCAATCTTGAACACAAAGTCAACTGCCATCCGGAAGATCTGTCCGGCGGGGAACAACAGCGTATTGCGATTGTACGGGCTCTTGCGATGAAGCCAGAGGCGATGCTCTTTGATGAACCGACCTCCTCCCTGGATCCGGAAATGGTCGGCGAGGTGCTTTCAGTTATAAAAGATTTGGTCAACGGCGGAATGACAACCTTGATCGTCACCCACCTCATGCATTTTGCCCGCGAAGTGGCTGACCGCGTCGTCGTGTTTGACAAAGGTGCTATTATTGAATCCGGCTCGCCCGACGAGATCTTCACCAATCCCAAAACCGAGCGCCTGAAATTATTCCTGAGCCGAATGGTTAATTAGGCGATGAAGTGGATGCAAGTGTCCTGGCCGTGGATGAATGCAGTGGCAGTTGGCAGTAGCAGTGGGCAGTGGCAATGTCATTCAGTCGTGTCACCACAATCTAGTACCGTAATTGGGATCTGAGACGGTGCTAAGTACTAATAACGCAATAAGGCTCGTTGGAGCGAAGCGCCAATTCTTCCAATAAGGCTCGTTGGAGCGAAGCGAAAACCATTCGACGAACGTCGAAAACGAAGTGTTAATAACGCACTAAGGCTAGTTGGAGCGAAGCGAAAACCATTCGACGAACGTCGAAAACGAAGTGTTAATAAGGCAATTCTTCTATGAATTTTTTACATACTGAACATCATCGTATCCACCGCTCCGGCTGGCTCCGCGCAGCTGTCTTAGGTGCCAATGACGGCATTGTCTCAACAGCCAGCTTGATTGTCGGCGTTGCCGCAGCGGGTGCAACGCAAGGCGGCATTATTCTCGCGGGTACAGCAGGCTTGGTCGCAGGCGCCATGTCCATGGCTGCCGGGGAGTATGTCTCCGTCCAGTCCCAGTCAGACACCGAACAGGCGGATCTGAAGTTGGAGACCGAGGCACTGGCGAAGCATTGGGACGAAGAGGAGATGGAGTTGGCGGTCATTTATCAGGATCGCGGCTTAGACGAGAAATTGGCGCTGGAGGTCTCACGCCAACTGATGAAGAAGGATGCGCTTGGCGCGCATGCTCGCGACGAACTGGGCATTACAGAGGTGCTCAGCGCCCGCCCGTTTCAAGCGGCCTTCTGGTCTGCCGCCTGTTTTACCGTCGGCGCCGTCATCCCTGTTCTCGCCGCTGCGCTGGCCCCAATCTCCTCTTTGCTCTGGCTCGTCCCAGGGCTGGCGATTGCATTGCTCGGCACGCTGGGTGGCATTGCGGCCTTCACAGGAGGCGCCTCACCAATACGCGGCGCCATACGCGTCTGTTTCTGGGGAACCCTAGCCATGGCCCTGACCGCGGCTGTGGGCAAGCTCTTTGGCGTTTCTCTATAATTTCAACGTTAAGAGTTCACCGTTCAGAGTTCAAACGTTTAATTTTTCCTAACGACCATGGCTCACTGATGTGCATTGGCGCATTAAGTGCAGCCGATGGTTAAGATCTTTTTATTCACATTCAATATCCCACGTAGTTCCCGTCCGCTGTTTGCGCATGTAAACTACAAAATTTGATGCGGGGTGAAGTGATGTGTCTTTTCCAAATCTTGGAATGTCATGTGGGTTGTAGATCCCCTTGTAAGTTTTCCCATCAGCGAGTGTAATGTAAACGTGATTTGAGTGGTATGTTAAAACATCTTTTATTGATTCATATTTCAAAACCTCATAAATTTCTCTTGTTGTCAGATTGTTTGGGTCTTTCACTTTTACGAGAGTTGTCGTACACCCAGAAAAAACTAAAAGGATTAATAACAGAAAAAGGTTCTTCATTATCGTTTCTCCTAACAGTGTTATTGTACCTGACTCGCGGAGATTAAACTACCAAGCGAATGCTGATTAGGTTATCGGAAGAAATGACACCCGTCAAGAAACTAAGCTCGCCATGACGGGCGCGTAGGGGGGCTGATTTGTCTAATGCCGAATTGAGATCCCTCGGAATTGGTGGGTGTAGTGGTAAGTTATACGTACCACACCACGCGGTCATCGGCTCAACAGAAATGAGTCGAAACGCTCAGAGAAAATAAAAAAGGCCTGTAAACATTGGCTTTCGCCGCCGTTTACAGGCCCCACAATGGTAGGGGTGCACGGACTCGAACCGTGGACCCAGTGATTAAGAGTCACTTGCTCTACCAACTGAGCTACACCCCCATTGAAAATAAAATGGAGCGAGCTAAGGGAGTCGAACCCTCGACAACCACCTTGGCAAGGTGGCGCTCTACCAACTGAGCTAAGCTCGCTTTGGAAGAGAAAATTTATCAAAACGCGTGGGGCAATGCAAGCGCGTTTTTAAAATTAACCATTTATTTTGAATCTGGAGTAGAAGGAGCTTGCCCACGGGGTGCAGTTCCTTGGCGTTGCTGACCTTGACGTTCTCCCTGGCCTTGCTGGATTTGTGGTCGTGGGATCTGCTTCTTTTGATTAGCTTCGAATAGTTTTTTGATGACAGCTTCACCGAAGATGCTCTTAGTTTTTGTCTTCATGAGCGTCTCTTGGCGAAACATTTCAGCCC
>CAIZQW010000215.1 GCA_903935195.1 uncultured bacterium | reverse complement strand
GCGGCTAACCATTCCGCCGTCCATGTATCCATGGGCGAGGCGGATGAGTTAGCCGCCCTTCTTCTTGCGGTTTTTGCGGTAGAGTCTCATGCTTGCCCAGCCGCGATTCAGACGCGGATCCGATCCGTTTCAGGAAGGCGATAGATGCGTACCGGCCGGATCACCCAAGAGAAGTAAAACAGAGAAGAGTGAGTTAATAAGAGAATGCTAGATTTCTGCAAGCAACTCAGAACTTCATCCCTCTTAGAAGCGGAGGTCGAGGCTGAGAATGAAGTTGCGTCCGGCTTCATTGCTGCCAGAGCCATGGACCCGATAATCTTTATCGAAGATATTATCCACGGTGAAGCCGATGTTGGCGTAGTCGCAGACTTGCCAGCCTGCGCGGATGCCCGTGGTGGCATAGCCAGGGGTGCCATTAAGAGGAACGCGTTGTGTGTCACCGCCCTGACTTTCGCTGGTGGTGAGGCGATCTTCGCGATCAACGGCCTGCTCGTAACACTCAACAAAGAGTCGCTTGTCGCTCGTCTGCCAACGTACTGCGGCAAACCCAGCCAGTGGCGCTGTCCTGAAGTTATCGTCGTTTACCGTGGTGATGGTTGCCCCGCTCTTGTAGGACGTGTCGCTAAAACCTTCTGACCAGGCAATACCTCCGCGGACAACCCAATTCTTTGTGATGTCGTAGGCACTATCAATCTCTGCCCCCTGGACATATCCCTCTCCGCTATTTTCCGAAGTCGAAATAATGTCCCCGCCCTGCTGCTCATAGACGGAGGTGATCTGATCACGCATCCAGGTGTAATACCACGCGGCTTGAAGGGTTAAGCCGTCTTTCATCCACTTGGCACCACACTCATAGGTGACATAGTGTTCGGGATCCACCGAGGGAGAGGGTGTCTCGTAGGTGGTTGATTTTGAGGCGCGGTAAGAGGTCATGTCTGAAAGGTTCGGGGCACGGAAGGCTTGACCCAAGCCATTATAGAGCATCAGTGCACGATCCTCGGTGACATAATAGGCCAAACGAATGTTGCCCGAGACATCCCACCACGTGCGTTCAAAGGATTTTCCCTGCTGTGCGGGGTTTACTCCGCCAGGCGCAACCGAGTAGTAGTCATCTATGCTGGCATGGGCGTAAGTTCCGCGGATACCTGGGGTGACTTCAAAGTGATCTCCCAAAGGAATACGGTCTTCCACAAAAAGGCCTGCAAGGTCGTAAGAGGAGTTGTCCGCAACAGGCCCTTGGATACGCTCTGTCGGAGTCCCATTTTTCACTTCTCGATTGTATGAGTCCACGATGTCCCGATAATAGTCTACGCCATAGACAAAGGTTCCCAGAGAGGTCTCTTTCATGAGTTCAGCCGTGAAGCCAGGGGTCACCACGTCAAAACCGTCCAACGTTGTCTTGTTATCAGAGGGTTTGCTGATGGCCAATTGATCCTCGCTCTGGAGTTGGCAGAAGAGGGTGAAGCGTAACGTGTCGTAGAACCAGGTCGGCTCTTCATCACGAAGCTGGAGATAGCCTAAGCGGCGGTCTTGCTCAAATGTACGTTGAAGCTCGTCGCCCACGGTTGTTCCCTGCCACGAGATGCCATAGATGGTCTTGTGTGTGCGCCAGACGTCATCGAGCTCCGCACTCTGCCACGCCATGACCAGTTCGCGCTCGCCTGCGAGCTTGATGCGCGCCTTGATATCATAATCATACTCGGTATAGCCCGTCTTCTCTTGGCGTCCCACGTAACGGCCGCCTTCCAGATCGCCAAAATATTTATAGGTGACCCCTGCATGAATCGCGGTCGAGTCAGTAGCCACTTCGCCTTGGGCACGGCTGATCACCGAGCGCTCCGCGCTCGAGAGGCGCGTGAAGAGGCGACTACCATAATGCAGGGCACCGTCTTCAGCATACTCGGGTTCGTAACTGAACGCCTGGACGGTTCCGCCCACCGCATCGCTCCCGTACAGGACCGAGGCTGGACCCTTCAGCATTTCAATCGCGGCTAGGCTATAGCAGTCCACCGTGCTCCAGTATTGGTTCGGACCACTTCGAAAGACAGAATTATTTAAACGGATGCCGTCAATCAGCAAGAGGGTACGAAAGCCCGTGAAGCCACGCAAATAAGGGGACCCTTGGCCCGGCGAGGTCTTTTGGGTGCGGACCGAGGGATCTTCCTTGAACGCCTCGGCTACCGAACGCGTTCCTGTCTCGGCCATCTGCTTTTCATCCACGCGGGAGATCATTGCCGGGGTCTCGTGCTCAGGACGCCCTACGCGTGAAGCCGTCACCACGATTACAGGAATGTTGGTTGATGCCACCGTTTGGTTCGCGACATTGGTCTCTTCAGCGAAGACAGCGGCGCCACTGCAGGAAATAAAAAAGAAAAAGAGGTATTTTCTCATAGTATTGTTTTAAACGCCCCTTACCTTATAGAGGTTCAAAAAAAGATGGTATTACGTTATGGTTGGTGCGTATCATCGATCCCCCTGGCCTTGCGCCAGGGGTGAAGGAAGTTGATCGTGGGGCCGTGCGTCCAACTTCCAACGTTTGCCTCCACCGACGCAAGGTCGGTGGGCGGCCAGAAGTCGATGAAATACAGATTTGCCTGAAGCTTTGACAAAGTTACCCATAATAATGTCATAAACTATGCTAAAGTTACCCATAATTTTAGCAGATTCATCCGCTGGACTTGACTGCTATGGGCGGATATGAGATGTTTTTACCTTCATTTACTTAACTCATACAGGCACCTAACCCCTGACAACACATGGCCCTTGACGACATAGAGATTCCGGTATCTGCCGACCCTGATGCGGCGTTGATGCTCCGTGTCCGCAACGGGGACGAGGCTGCCTTTTCAGAACTCGTGACTGCCTATCAAAAGAAAGTTCTGAACTTTTTCCTCCGCATGGGCGTTCAATATGATGTCGAGGATTTAGCGCAGCAAACTTTCCTTCGGCTCTATCGGTACCGTTATCGCTATCAGCCGAGGGCTAAAGTATCCACCTTTCTCTTCCTGCTCGCACGGCAGGTCTGGATTGATGAGCTTCGCAAGCGGACGCGCCGGAAAAAGCTGACCGACGCTGTGGCCTTGGAGACTGCTGGAAATGTTGCCCCCTCTGCCGCTGACGAGGTGGCCGCACGCGATGTCGCGGATGTGCAACAGGCCCTAGCGCGACTGCCTGAGGCGATGCGACTGGTGGTGGAGTTAGGGGTCTATCAGGAGTTGCCCTATTCGGAGATCGCGGAGATCTTGGAGATTCCGGAGGGCACGGTGAAGTCGCGCATGTTTAACGCGCTGTCCCAGTTGCGAACGATTTTGAAACGAGAGTGACTATGAATATTCAACAACATATCGAAGAGCTCCCTGATGCGGAAGCCTACCAGGATCTAGTGAAGAGCTTGCGTGCGCTCCCGGAACAGGCGCCCTCGCCGGCTTTTCACAGCGAAACCCTCGCACGCATGAAGGCGGGACAGCGCGTCGCGTTTTGGCGCAGTTCCTGGGTCGGCATCGCTGCCAGCCTCGCACTCCTGCTCTCGGCTGGAGCCCTTGTCCTCTCCACACGTTCCACACCCTCGCCGGACATTCAATGGCTACTCACGCAGCAGGAGAAGGACGGCACTTGGAATCCCTCCCGGCATGGCGGCAATGAGCAGTTCCGTCCAGCACTGACGGCCCTCTCTGTCCTGGCCTTGGACCGTTCCTCGCCTCGCGCTTCCCAATCAATTCAGAAGGCCATGACCGCCCTGGGACGTCTGCAAACAGCGGATGGTGGTTTTGCGGGGGGCGATTCTCAAGCCCGGGCCTACAATTTGGCCATGACAACGTATGCGCTCGCGACCTGCCCTGCCGTGCAATCCCAAGCCAAGCCCATCATCCAGCGTTCCGTCGAGGCGATCACCGCTTCGCAACTGGCCAATGGAAGCTGGGACTATGCCTCGACCCCCGAAGGGAATGTGGCGCTCACCTCGTGGATGGTCCGCGCCTTAAAGAGCGCAGAGGCCTCTGGCGTGGAGACGACAGGGGTCGCCCAGCGAAAGGGACTTCGCTGGTTGATGCGCATGACCGCTCAGAACGACGGACAGGTCAGCTATAAACCCGCCATGGCTCCTTCGGAGACCGTCACCGCACTGACAGCCATCTCCTTTATTACTGCCGGCCAAGCCTTCCCTGACATCCAATTCTGTGCAAAGCAGATGACGGAACAGCTCAGCTCCCCAAGCACGCGAGAGGGACAACGGGACTGTTATCGCGACTATGCCAAGATCGTGGCCCTCGAACTGGCGGGCAAGCGCGACCAGGCCCTGCGCATCCGTAACGAGATGAAGACCCTTCTCAATGTCCCCGATACTTGGCGTGTCGCAGGCGGGGATCTCTATACCACCACCTTCACTGCACTCTGCATGTAAGCGTGCGTTTCTCTCTTTACAGCATAACCCTGTGGTGATAAGCTTTTGACCTGAAGTGACGGGTCATATCATACAGGTAAATCACCCATGAATCTCAAGGAACTACAGGAACAAAAGGAAGGTCCATGCTTTGAGCGAAAAAGCATTATGATGGAGCCCAAGGCCTTGGCCGTTCCATTGGTTGCGTTTGCCAACGCTGACGGGGGAACGATCGC
>CAIZQW010000214.1 GCA_903935195.1 uncultured bacterium | reverse complement strand
TGCTCTCTTCAAAGGCTGTCAATGTAAGGCGGCTCTCCCCCAGCTTGTATTGGACGAGGGACGCAAGCGGGTCTGTGGAGTCTTGGACATACGTGGAGAAGAGCGTGGCGGGGTCTTTCTTGAGGCCTGCTCCGCTTCGGATGATGACGCGGTAAGCTAAGTCAAGCGGCTTGCCTGGCGTGAGAGTAAAGGCCATACCTTTTGAGGGAAAGGTTGGCTGGAGCCAGTTCAGATTCGGAAAGTCCACCCAGTCGCCGGGATAGAGAGGATTGCTTGGCTTCTGAAGCAGGAAGACGCCAATAGGTTCCTTGCCTTCCGGCGGAATACCGACAAGTTCAGCCCAGGACTCCAGAGGGAACTGGGCTGCAGTACCGATATGCTTGGTGATCTGCTGATCCTTGCGGGAGGACATCCGCACATTGAAGCCACCATATACGCTTTGTTGCCGACGTGCAATCGTGACCATTGGTTTGAGTCCTTCCAGACGGAACTGGAAATCGATGATACGCAAGCCATCCTTGGCTGGCATGACAGAAATCGTGGCCAGTTCCCTCACGATCTCTTCTGTGTCACCCCATTTCCAGACATGCTCGGTCTCGATGATGGCGCTATCCTTGGATGCTTCCTGCCGAATCATGCGAACCGGGCGGGCAAAGACACCCTGCAAGGCATGCAGGTCGCGTTTCTCGCCCTTGTAACTCACCTCTGGCCAGGCCCAGTAGATGCCCCGGTGGTGCGCATGATCTTTCTGGTAGTCGGCTGTTAGCACTTCTCCGTTAGGACCATAGAGTGGGTGGATATAGTTGCTGCGTTGCACGGCATATTTTCCAGTGATGCCTTCCGGCACAGGAACAATCCCGTAGTTGTAGGTCAAGACAGGTTGTCCTGAGTCTATGATGGTGTATTTTTGAGTCTTCTCGTCCACTTGGATTTTGAATTCCGCAGAAGCGGATAGCGCGAGTGCCACTGCACAAACATGAACTAAGTTTCGCATAAATAACTCCTGACCTTATTGACGTTGTTGACCAGACTGACTTTAGGAATAATACCCGGCGTAGCGTTCCATGGCATCCATGAGGGCTCTGATATTCTTGAGGGGAATCCCTGGGTAGAGGCCATAAATCATCATGAGGCCGCCTTGAGGTGTTCCGATTTTGGAAACCTCCTCGCGGACGAGCCTATCGATCGACTCGGGCGAACCAAACGGTGTAATCTGCTGGCGGTCAATGTCCAGATGGACACAGGTCTTTCCCTTAAAGCGCGCCTCGATCCAGTCAATCCCGTTGACCAGATCTTGGAGGTTGATGGCTTGAACGCCTGCATCGACCAGATCATCCGCGAGTGTCCGGATATCGCCGTCGGAGTGCATCTCAATGAGCGCGCCCGCATCCTGCGCCTTTTTCATTAGCCGCCGATAAGAGGGCTTAATATATCTCCGGAAGAGGTCTGGAGTGATCATCGGACCGATCTGCATGCCAAGATCCTCTGGAAAGCTGAAGACATCGGGCTTGAGCGCCATCCAGCGGTCGACATAACTTGCGTTAAATCGTTCGAGTCTCTCGATGAGTTGAAGCATGCGGGGATCTTCATCCATCAGGTCAAAGAGGAGGTTCTCGTAACCTCGGATGTCCTGTAGGCGTAGGAAAGTGTGGCCATGTGGCAACGAACCCCAGACGATTTCATCCTTGGCGCGTGAGGACTGGACATCACGCTGAATCGCATGCCAGTCGATGGGGAATGTGCCGTCTGTCTTGTCAGGATCAGGATTAGGGTAATCCGCAAACGCATCCCACGTGGCAAGCGGATGTCCATGGACAGAGCCGGTGATTCCGTCTTCCGTCGTTGTCCAGACGCAGTTCCAAGGATCCGTATAAGGCGCGTCAGCTCGCGCGTTCAAGGAAAAAGTCGTGGCTGGTACGCAGGGGGAAGGGAAGAGGAGCTGATGGCTCTTCACAAGATCCATCAGCGCATCATGTCCGTAGTGATTCCAGCAAGCCGCATTGATATGGAACGTCATCGGGATGGCGATCGGCTTCTCAAAGCGTATGGCCCGCAAAATGTTTTCTTTGGCATTCATCACGTCTGTATTATTTCAGAATGATGCAGGGAAGTAAATGGACGTTATTTTCAATTTTCTGGATTTTTTGGGCGCGCCCTGTTTTTGTTTCGGTACGCTTTTGGAGAGCACACGGCATGCTTTGTAAAGACCCTAGTAAAGTAATTACAATCTGTGAAGCCCACTTTCTGTCCGATTTCGCCTATTGATAGATCGGTTCCGATTAGCATTTCGCAAGCATACTTCATACGTATAGAAATCTGAAATTGGAGCGGCGTCATCTGGGTGAGGCTGAGAAAGGAGCGACGCAGTGTGCTTTCGCTGAAGCCGAAGGGCTTGCAGAGCTTTTTATAGTCAATATCACTGAAAGCATGATTCACGATATGGGATTGTACTTTGCGGATTGAGTGGTCATGCTGATTGCCCTCTCTGCTTTCTTTCAATTCGAGCAACCGACCCACGAGATTCAGAATTTTTGCCCCTGTTGAAAAGGGATAGTCCATAGGGGATTCAAGGACTTCCTCCACAAGGGTTTTAATGGCCAGTTCGAATTCAAGGGGGCGACGGAGATGGAGTACGGTGTCTTCATCAGAGAAAAACTTTTTAAAGACACGCGTGATCGCATCTCCCTGAAAGGCGACCCAATAGACTTTCCAGCCTATCATTTTGTCTGGGCAATAGCGGTCACGCAAGCCTGGAAAGGTCCACCAGACATCTCCGGCTTCTACAAACCGTTCCGCCTCTCGTTCGCTACTGTAGATGCCTCGCCCTTTTTCAACATAAACCATGCTGAATTCATTAATGAGTCGACCCGTTTTCCAGTTGAATTGGTATTTGCTGGGGGTATTCTTGAGAGGATATTCTTGAAACCCTGCGCCAACCTCTTCGTAGCCGCAGTTAGTCAGGTAAATGCCCCACTTCTTCTGCTCTTCGGAGACCGGAACGAGCCGGAAGACCTTTTTTGTATTCATTCTTTTATTGTAAGACCTAAACAGGCAGATTGCAAGGTGTTGACTCAGCAAAAAATAGTATTGCGCTTTTTTGGCCTCTTTGTTATATTGTCAACAATCTTAATAGACAAACAAGACTAACGAGGGATAGGAGGATAAAGCTATGAAAATCTATACGGACAATGCACTCTCCATTGGACATACGCCGCTGGTGCGACTGAATCGTGTCACAGATGGCGCGAAGGCCACGGTCCTTGCAAAGATTGAAGGACGCAACCCTGCTTACTCCGTCAAGTGCCGTATCGGCGCTGCCATGGTCTGGGACGCTGAAAAGCGCGGTGTGCTGAAGCCTGGCGTTGAGATCATCGAGCCGACGAGTGGTAACACCGGTATCGCTTTGGCGTTTGTGGCTGCCGCACGCGGTTACAAGCTGACGCTGACCATGCCTGAGACTATGAGCATCGAACGCCGCCGGGTACTGGCAGCCTTTGGTGCGAACCTGGTGTTGACGCCTGGCGCTGAAGGCATGAAGGGCGCAATTCGCCGGGCAGAAGAGATTGCCGCATCTGATCCTGCACGTTATTTCCTGCCCCAGCAATTTAAGAATCCGGCGAATCCGGCCATTCATGAGCAGACGACCGGTCCGGAAATCTGGGAGGACACCGAGGGCGAGATCGATGTCTTGGTTGCAGGCGTTGGAACGGGTGGCACCATCAGCGGCATCTCACGTTTCATTAAGCACACCAAGGGCAAGGCGATCATCTCTGTAGCGGTGGAACCCAAGGAAAGCCCTGTCATCAGCCAGAAGCTGGCCGGACTGGAATTGAAGCCGGGTCCGCATAAGATCCAAGGCATTGGTGCAGGCTTTATTCCCGACACACTGGATCTCTCGATTGTGGATCGCGTCGAGCAGGTTGATAGTGCCGAGGCTGTGGCGTTCGCTCGGAGACTTGCGTTGGAAGAGGGTATCCTGGTCGGTATCTCCTGCGGTGCCGCCACGGCTGCTGCTGTACGGCTGGCCAAAGAGAAAGCTTTCGAAGGCAAGACCATCGTGGTCATCCTCCCCGATGCCGGCGAACGTTATATGTCCACGGTGCTCTTCGAAGGCATCGGCGTG
>CAIZQW010000213.1 GCA_903935195.1 uncultured bacterium | reverse complement strand
TGCTCCGGCAGAGCGAGAGGGAAGTTGTTTATCTTCTTCTCTTTGACGGCTCGCTCGTAGGCCTGCGCCTTGATCTGATGGAGCAGGACATTGCGCGACCAGCCGAACTGTGCCGTGGCCCGGAGGTAATAGAGTCGGGCTGCGGGATCGGTAAGCTTGGCAATAAGATTGACATGGTGCCCCCAGGGAACCAAGGCAACTAATTCTCTCACAGCCTGTGAGAGAATTACCGAGTCTCTTTCCCCGTCTTTAACAACTCTCACAGTTTGTGAAAGAAATTCAGGCGAGGTATAGTCGAGATAAAGTTGTTTCATCCGCCAGAGGTTTACGACAGAAAAACCACGCATGTCGGGAAATTCAGTCCGAAGATCAGTCGCGACCGTTTCGACAACAGACTCTCCCCAACCGAGCGCCTTCTGCTTCTCAACTATTCCCCGGCCAATATCCCAATAGAGCAGGATCAAATCTCTATTCACTGCTCGGGCCGCAGAGGTTCGGGCAGAGAGAACCCGAACCTTCAGGTCTACGATGAACTGCCGATAGTCGTGCGAGTTTGTCATAATTGATTCTTTTACACTTTTTTTCATTCGACCCTCTTTTAATTTATTTATTATAAATGCTTTAAGTGCGCAAGATCAAGCCTGCTCTGCTTCTTAACGTGCCTAAAACAACACATCCAAAAAACGCTCGGCGACGACATCGCCTTCGGGCGGGGAGATCGCGAGGTCAGGACTGACCTCAATCACGGTGAAGCGCTTGCTCACCGGATCAATCAGGAAATCAATTCCGACCAAAGGCAGCTTGAGCGCTTTTGCAATGCGCTGCGACAGTTGAAGCGCTCGACGCGGAACACGGTCAGTGACCACCTCCACCGTACCTCCGGTGTGATAGTTGTTCGTCAGCCGGACTTGTACACATTCACCGAGCCGAGGAACATCATCTGGTTTACGTTTCAGCTCGGATAGATTACGCCGAGTCTCCACATTCCAAGGGATCTGATTACTGGGATCGCTCTTCCGACGTTCCGCATTGCGCCGAGTGATCAACTGGCGTATGGAGTGGCGTCCATCACCCGTCACAGAAGCTGGTGAACGCTGGATTGCGGCAGCCAGTTCGCCTCCGGTCAGGATCACACGAAGATCCTCCCCAGGCACCGTCTCCTCCAAAACCACATCCGCCTCGTAGCGGCGAGCAAACTGCACCGCGCGTTTCAGTTCATCCGCTGTCCGCACTGCCATGGAGACCCCGCGTCCACCCCATTGCATGCAAGGCTTCACAACGATGGGCGCATACTGTTTCAAAAAGGCGGTGGCTGACTCCGGGCAAGAGTCCTCGTAGGAAATCTGGGCTGGCGCTGGAATGCGTTGGGACGCAAGCCAGGCATGGCAGGCGCGCTTGTTGTTGACCAGATGATAGGTCGCCGCACCGACAAGGTCGGTCAGGGCATTGAAGCAGCGAATGGTCTTGCCCTTCTGCGTGAGATCAAAGATGGGCAGGTCCGGATCAGGATTGATGATCGTAACCTTGATGCCGCGACGCTTGGCTGCATCCGTCAGGGTAGTCGTATAGGGTGTCAGGTTCATGCGTTTTGATAGCGGCGTTCCACGCGGTTTCCAAACGAACAGATGATCTCATACGGATGGGTCCCCTTGAGTCGCGCCCACTCCTCGACATGAATAGCCTGCTCGCCCTCGCCTCCGA
>CAIZQW010000212.1 GCA_903935195.1 uncultured bacterium | reverse complement strand
ACCCCCAGTCACACTGCAACCTACCGACCACCTGAAGCCCGAAGAGCGAAAGATCATTGACAGCCAGAACGCCATCGAAAAGATTCGCGAAACAGTCAAGTATGCCTCCCTTGATGAGATGCTTTCTGCCTCGCTGGTCTCCTACAAAGAGGGCGATGCGCTCTTCTTCAAGCTCATCCTTCAACCCAGAAAAGAGAAGACCTTGGCTGTCATCCCGAAAGACATCATCTGGGTTCTCGATGTCTCAGGGTCGATGACCGAGGAACGGCTGACCTTCTGTCGCCGTGCATTGATTCAGGCGCTGGAGACCATGAACCCCAATGACCGTTTCACGGTCCTGGCTTTCCGCGACTCTGTCTTCCATGCCTTTCCCGAATGGCGGGCGCTCAACCCTGAGACGATTAAAAAGGCGACCTCCTTCATTGAAGGTCTTCGTTCCTTTGGCACAACGGATGTGTTGGCTTCGCTGCGTTCACTCATGGCGTTGCCGCGTGACCCCGGACGTCCCATGATCGCCATGATCATCTCTGACGGAAAGCCTACCACCGGCATGACGCAAAGCTCAGGCATCATCGCTGCCTTCTCCCAATTGAATAAGGGAATGGTTTCGGTCTACTCATTTGGAACACATCGGAGCGCAAACGCCTATCTGCTCGATATGCTCACCTATTGTAACCGAGGCGATTCAACCATCGTCAAAGGTAATCGCTGGGACATCCCCGAGAATATGTCTGCTGTCTACCTCGGCTTCCGCAACCCCATCTTGAGTGATGCCTCGATTGTCTTTGATGCAGCCTCTAACAGCGAGGTCTATCCCAGACGTACAGCGAACCTCTACCTCGATCATCCGCTCGAAGTTTTCGGCAAGTGTAGCGCCACTGAAAAAGAAGTTGTTTTCCAGATTCGCGGACTCGCCGGCGACAAGGGCTATGACTCCATCTTCCGGTTACCACTGGCAACCGCAATCCCTGGAAACTCAGAGCTAAAGACGCATTGGGCTTCTCAAAAAATGTTTTTATTAGCCAGCCTCTACTCGCGTAACACCGAGGATCGCGCGCGACTCCTGAACACCATTCAAGAGTTGAGCAAGAACTACAACATCCCCTCCCTTTATCCCTCCGACATCAAGTAAACGAACAGCACAGGAGCCACCGATGATACGTTATTTTACAGCAGGAGAATCCCACGGACCTCAATTAACCGCCATCTTGGAAGGTATGCCTGCTGGCTTGTCGCTGACGGAAGAGCTCATTAACCGTGACCTTGGGCGTCGCCAGCTCCTCCTCGGTGCGGGTGGGCGCATGAAGATCGAAACCGACAAGGTTCAGATCACCTCTGGTGTTATGAATGGCCACACCACCGGCGCCCCAATCGCCCTTCAAATTATCAACGCGGATCACGCCAACTGGAAGGGCAAGGAGATCCCTCCTTACACCATTCCCCGTCCCGGGCACTGCGACCTCTCCGCCGCGATCAAATATAACCACGAAGATATTCGCCCGGCCCTGGAACGCGCCTCAGCACGCGAGACAGCAGCCCGTGTCGCCGTGGGAGCCGTTTGCCGCGCCCTCCTCTCCAACTTTGGCATCACCATCAGCGGCCAGGTCATTCAGATCGGACCTGAACCTGATCCTGCTAAATTTGAACATGTGATCGAAGCTGCCCGCGCCGAGGGCAACACCCTCGGTGGTATCATTGAGGTGACTGTTGACCAAGTACCCGTGGGCCTTGGCTCGTATGTGCAATGGGACCGCAGACTCGATGCGCAACTCGCCTACGCCATGATGGGTATCCCCGCCATGAAGGGCGTGGAGATTGGCGATGCCTTTGCAAACGCCGCACTCCCCGGCACCCAAGTTCATGACGCTATCAATCCCGACCTCTCACGCGACACCAACAACTGCGGCGGTATCGAAGGGGGCATGTCCAACGGCCAGCCCATTGTGATCTACCTCGCCATGAAACCGATTCCGACAACCTTGAAGTCCCAGCGTTCCATGAATTTGGTCACTGGGGAGTCCGCTGAGACAAAATATGAACGCTCGGATGTCTGCCCCGTGCCACGTGCCGTGATTGTTGCGGAAGCCTCAGCCGCATTTGTGATTGCCAAGGCACTTCTTGAAAAGCTCGGAGGTGACAGTATCTCCGAAATCACCCCCCGCTTCGAACAGATCAAGAAAGCCAAACCCCATCTGACAGGCAAGCCCCATATCTTCTGGGCCTAAGCGATGCTGTAGCTTCGTTGATTTTAGATTTGTGGCATGACTTGCCTAGGAGTTCAGCCCTGGGACCGCGGACACTCTTGTCCGCCAAGCTATCTTATCTTCACAATCATTGTCTAACCCCAAACCTCTCACCAACCTCTACTACAGCTCCCTACACCCATGGGTTAATAACTTGCTCCGGCGGACAGGAGTGTCCGCGTTCCCAGGGATTTTCACTTTGTCATGATCCACTCATCGCGACTCCTTAGGCGCGGCCTTTAGGTCGTCTCTTGCAGGAGCTTGTTGGCTCTTATCTTTCAAAGCGTTCTCGAACCACTCTCGAAGAATCTTCCTTTCCGGTATGTCACGCAGTACCCATTGGTCCGTATGATCCGCGAACGGCAGAGCAAGAAAGGTGAAGTGACCTGATGGGAACCCCATCTTGAGATACGTCTTTGTTGGCTCGACACTCTCCTCATGGCTGATGAACTGTGGTCTGTTACCTAAACGTTTCAGGCGTGTAGCCGCAGAAGAGCGATCGCTTCCTGTATATCCCCATTGCTTTACGCCATCGTAATGACTGTGGCATATGAAGCCTCGCCACAGCAAGGCAATCTCATCATCATGGAGGCCAATGTAATTGCAGGCTATCGCTCCACGGGAAAAACCGGCAAGGAATACATTCGATGAATCGCCGCCATACTCTGTACATATCCGATTGACGGTCTTCTTGCAGTACTGAACCGTCGCTTCAATGTCACCCCACCAGGTTGTGGCATTCATTTGATTCGTCTTGTCGACAAAAGGCATGCAGATCCAGATGACACCCTTGCCCCCCGATATGCCATAACCCAGGTTACTACCCTCAACGGTTCCGAGACTGGGCTTCCACTTGTTGCCCGCATATTCAACAATCACGGGATACTTCTTCCCCTTCACCCAGTCAGTCGGAAGATAGAGGGCATGGTACACTTTACTCCCCGTATATTCCTTGTTGAACTGGCGTACGCGTGCCCCGGGAGCGGGAGTGTTGTCTGTAACGATGGGGGTTGTCAGGTCAGGCGATAGAGTTCCGATGTCCTCGGCATCCACATGCGGCACATGCAGTGCTATAACAATGAGTCCTATTGCAAAGTATCTTGTCATTTCATATCCATTGGCTAACGTTAAGGCTGTGGCGCGGGTTTCCCGTCGCCACCAACCGTTGGCTCGGTGCCTTTCTCGAACCGTTCATAGTACCCGAGCAACTGCCCGGTCGCGCTACGGACTCCGACGACCGTGATTCTCTCCTGATCCTTGTTTACTTTCAGAAAGATAGCGGTTTCTCCCGCCAGAAGTCGGTCGTGAATCCGCTTGATGGAATCCTTGGATGCCGAGTTGTGGCAATCGAACAGCGACTTGCCTATCAGGTCTGAGTAGCCGCGTTTCTCATAGTAGCGGATCTTGGCCGCTTTGTTCAGATGCCTAATAATATGATCGTTATCAACGAACACGATCGGGCTGTCGATGCTGTCGAGTATCGCGGCGTATGTTTCCGAATCCATCCTATTTTCCCTCACCGAATATATGCTTATGGGATAGTCCCATAACGTTTAGCGTTTTATGCTATGTGCGGCAAGTATAAGACGATCGGGAATTCAGCGCAAGCGGAAATGACGGCAAATCTTAGGTGAAACGTGAAGCAAAGACTTCACAGTGGCAAGGAGTTTCCAGTCGGTGGCTGGATTGGTGAGGACATATTGACGGATTGACTGATTGAGGGTTCAGGACTGAATTGGCTTTGTGACTATTTGCGCGGAAGCCTCTTGTCCAGCATTTGTCAACCCAGTCAACCAAGTCCTAAGTTTTCAATCAGTCAATCAGTCCTCAACTAGCATTTACTACCAGTCTCCAGCCGCCTGATTGACATCTCACCTTATATTTGGTATTTTAATACCAAATTAAGCCAACGAGCGATAAAGAGGTGCTTATGAATACAACTAGAACAGACAGCGAATTCAATCCTGAACAGACAGTCGCCGAGGTGGTATTACGCCACCCGCAACTGCGTACGCGGCTTGAGCAACTGGGTATTGACTATTGCTGTGGTGGCAAGAAGCCTCTGGCAGAGGCGGTCGTTCACGCGGGACTCGACCTCGAAACCGTGATGACTGTCCTGTCAAACGCCCTTGCACACAGTCAGTCCGCATCCCCTACGACTGACTGGTCAACGGTCTCACTGACCACCCTTGCGACCCATATCCTCGATACACACCATGTCTTCACAAAGGCTCAGCTGACGCGTATTGACACGTTGCTCGCCAGAGTCCAGAAGGCCCACGGCGTCAGCCACGGCCCCATGCTAGAGGCCTTACGGGATACCTTCGATCCCCTGAGGACTGAATTGGAGGCCCACCTGCTCAAAGAGGAACAGATCCTCTTCCCGGCCATCATCGGGATAGACGGGTTCCTCGCCGGCAGGAGCGCAAAGCCGGTCATGCATTGCGGAAGTGTCGCCCACCCCATTCACCAGATGGAACACGAACATGACGGGGCAGGCAAAATCCTTGCCACGATGCGGACTCTCACGCAAAATTACCAGTTGCCCGAGGATGCCTGTGAGACGTTCAAGGCCCTCTATGAAGCTCTT
>CAIZQW010000211.1 GCA_903935195.1 uncultured bacterium | reverse complement strand
CAATCCAGTCTGCTCTAACCAGAACAGTGAAATCCTTCGTCTCCTTCCGGATCAGCGGAATGATGTCGTCACCGTGCTGAATGGCCTTGTCCTTGGCACGGGCGCCAAACTGGATGTCGTGAACCAGGATCTTCGCTGTCTCCTCCATGGAGTGGCCAGTTTCAGTAGGAATGCGGAGGCGTTTATGTTCTATGCCATGCTCGGGGAACTTGACGTTTCCATCATAGTCAATCTGCACCATCACCTGTTCCATGGTGTTCAAATCCGGTTTCTTCGTCTCTGGGTTGGGTTTGGACCGCATGATCAGGACTTCCCATGAGCCCTGCAAAGCCCCAAACACAGGCCCGCCTTTCAGCATGGTAAACGTGTTCTTGCCGTCATCTTGTTTCCAGCCATACTTCTCGGCCGCCGCCTTCCAGGCGATCTCGGGGATTCCCAACTGTTCGCCGATCAAGGAATAGAACTTGTCGGGATCGTCGTATTCGCTCTTCGGCTTCACTCCGGTGATCTTCCGTCCATACTTCTTTTCAAAGAACGCCAGGTCCTCTTCCACGGGTTTTGAGGGGGCCCTTGCGGCGACCTTTGGATTGGCGCCCGGCTCGCCTTGATCCAGTTTGGCCTTGAGATCTGCGATCCACTTCCGCTGCTTCTGAAGGTTCTTTGAGGCAGTGGCCTTTTGTTCAGGCGTGGCGGCAGCGGCTTCCGCCGTCTCGGCCTCGGCAAGTTCTTTGAGTGCCGCTTCGTATTGTTTTTGAAGAACCTTACGATCGACTGCACGGATGTCCGGGTCGGACTTGGCAACGGCCGGGGCGGCGGGCGCCTCCTGGGCGCGAAGCGTGGCCGGGAGTGCGACCGCAGCCAGCAGGGCGGTGGCCAGGATGAGAGGAGTGCTTGCTTTCATGGCGCTACCCTTCAATTGATTTTTCACCTCTGTGCACGCTTCCATAGCCTTCGTTACGCGCCACGCCCAAAACAAGAGGGCGGCGGCCAGCCAAACGCAGGCGCCCGCGAACAAGGTCTGACTGGCTTGAAGGAATGGGAAACTGTTGACGGGATGCTGGCCGAGGAGGCGTGGCACCAAATCCGCCCTGCTGTAAACGAACAGCAAATCCACCGATACCCAGAGTGGCAGGAGCCATCCGGCTGAGAAAAGTGTGATCAATGTCCTCCGTAATAACATGGTTTTCATAGTGTCTTCCTTTTGTTGCTATTTTTCGAACGTGTCCGCCGGACCATCCGGCAGCATCGTCCACAATGGGTACTTAAGATTCCGCGGACCTTTGTGGCAAGATTCTGAAAAAATTCTGAAACTTTTTTCTGTGGCCGGCGGGTACGGGTATCACTGGCCTTTGATACCGACCCCCGTCGGCGCGGGATTCCCGTCGGGCGGGTTCTTGCTGTTACTGACGAGTTCCCGAAGTTCGCGGTCGCGGGCTTCCAAGCGCGCGATTTCCTTGGTCAGGGCGGCAGGCGGTGTCCCGCCTTCCGGTGTCTGCAGGAAAGCCTGCTTGCGCGCCTCGTAAAGGGCGGTAAGATTCTCCTCGAGCTGCCGCAGGGCGGCATGCTGCGTGGTACTGGAGGTATTGCTCGCAGGCGGCAGCATCTGGCGCAGCCAGACGTCCGCGGCACGGGCAGCTACAGGATCGAGCGCCTCGAGCCTTGCGATCTCGGCGGCCAGGGCTGCGGGTGGCGAGCCCCCTTCGGGCGTCTCGCGAATCGCCTTCTGCCGCACCGCCACCAGGGCGGTCAGGGTTTCCTCGAATTGCCTGAGCGCTGCAGCCTGATCGGGAGGATGCGTCGCTCCTTCCTCGGGCCGCGATGGCAGGACCGCGGCGGCCCTGGAGACCGTCTCGGCGATCCTTAAGGAACTTACCATGGCGCGTTCCCTCGACGGCAGCCAGGCCGGGACGATGTAGCGCATGAGGAAAACCGCCAGCGGGAAAATTGCAGCCGCGGCGAGGAGGCCGAAAATGACGCGGCGCCATGTACCACGGGGGCGAACCAACGCCTCCTGCGCCTGCCGGATGCAGGCGCGGAATTCGCCCACAGATGCGAAACGCCTCGCCGGCTCCTGCGCAAGCGCCTTCAGCACCAGCGCGTCCACCCGGGCGTCCACCGGCGCATACCGGGAGGGCGGAGTCACCGTGGCGCCTCCAGGCCGTTCGCCCGTGAGCATCTCGTAGAGAACCACGCCCAGCGAGTAGATATCGGCGCGGTGATCAATGGCGGCATACGCCAGTTGCTCCGGCGCCGCATAGTCCGGCGTGCCGGCCACCAGCGTCGGGTTGGCCTGCCGGTCTCCCGGCGGGCGGTCCGCGCCCCCGGCGACACCCTGTTCCTGCATCATGCAGGCGATACCGAAGTCGGCGATCTTAACCGTACCGGAGCCATTCATGAGAATGTTCTCCGGCTTAATGTCGCGGTGGACGATACCGTGGTCGTGGGCGGCTTGGAGCGCGTCGCAGACGGGCAGGATGACGGCAAAGGCCTCCGCCGGTGTGAGACGGCTCTTCTTCCTGAGAAACTGGCGCAGGTTTTCGCCCTCCACATACTCCATGAGGAGGTAGAAGTAGCCACCGGCTTCGCCGAAGTCATGGACAGCGACGATGTGCGGATGGTTCAGGGCTGCCAGCACCTTGGCTTCCCTGATGAACCGTTGTTCGAAGGCAGGATCAGCCGCCTGTTCCGGAGCCAGCAGCTTAAGCGCCACCCAGCGATCAAGGGATTTCTGGCGGGCCCTGTACACCACGCCCATCCCGCCGCGGCCCAGGCACGACTGGATCTCGAACTGCGGGAAGAACGGGGCAAGCTCGGCGGTTGTTGGCGGATGGGCGGGGGCCGGATGGGTGGAGGAAAGGACAACCGTGCTGTCAACAGGTGTGAGGGCCTCAAAGCTGAGCGCGCCGAGACAGCGGGCGCACAAGCCATCCACCGCGCCCGTCGAGAGTGGCGCAGAGCAGCGGGGACAGAAGGTTGTTGCGGGAGGATTGTTCATAAGTGTCCCAGCGAGACGACCAGCGCTCGCATCTCCTCGTCGATTTCTTCCGGCGAACCCACGGTGTCGGCCACCTCTTCCCGGAAGAGCTCGCGGAACCGCTTGCGCAGACGGTGTACTAGGCTCCGGGCAGAGGCGGGCAGAACCTGCAGGTCGGCGGCAATCGCTTCGTAGGCGATCTCGCCGTGCAGTGCGGTAAGTGAAGGCTTGATCAGCTCGTATTCCCGGAGCTTGCCCGCCTGCTCATATTCGGCCCGGAGGCGGCGGAGCGTTGCCTGCAGCAGCGTGAGTGCCCACGCGCGGTCGAAGGCAGGCTCTTCCGGAAGCGTCGCAGCGGAGGCCAGCAACTTCTCGCCCTCCTCGGTGTCAATGCTCGTGATCTCGTGCAGTCCGCCACGCTTAGCCGCCCGCGAGCGATCCCACTCATTGGAGAGGAAACGTTTCACGGCGGTGAGCAGGAACGACCTGAGCTTTCCCTGGCTGCGATCAGCAGCATCCAGCCAGCGCTTTTCCAGAAAACGCGCGAAGAACTCCTGCGTCAGATCCTGGGCATCCTGCGTCGCATGGCCGCGGCTCCGGATAAAGGCATAAAGCGGCGACCAGTACTGTCGGCAGAGCGCCGCGAGCGACGCATCAGCAGCTCCGGGGTCCTTGCTCTGCGCGCGCAGAACCACCGACCAGCGCGTGGTCATAAAATCCTGTCGGGTGTCAATACTCATCGTTCATCTACGGTTTATCGTTTTACGGTAAACTCCTGTTCAGCCTTGATGACGCCGAACAGGGGGTCTTCGGGGTTGATGACACGGATAATGCACTTGTCGCCGTCTTTCAGTTGTTTGGGGATACTCACCGAGTATCCGCAGGTGCCTCCTCAGCCATACTCCAGGGTGCCATTGACAATCACGACATCCGGGGCTTTG
>CAIZQW010000210.1 GCA_903935195.1 uncultured bacterium | reverse complement strand
GGCTTGAATCTGATTCCAAAGCGCCGACTTGGTCGGTCCGCCCAGGATGCGGACAGTTTCGATGGGTACGCCGCACTGGCTCATGGAACGAATCATGTCTTTCACGTCCAACGTGATGCCCTCCATAAAAGCCCTTACCAGGCAGGCACGGTCATGCGCAAACGTCAGGCCCGTAATGACTGCACGTGCATCGGCATTCCAGCGAGGGGTACCCGCGCTGGCAAAATATGGATTGACCACAAGCCCTTTCGAGCCGGCAGGCGCGCCTGCCGCAAGGGCGTCGAGAATCCCGTAAATCTCCCCTTCACGCGCAGCGTTCGTGCAGAGCACAGGTGAGGTCTGCTCCTCCCGGAACCAACACCGCGAAATTTCGTCCCGAAACCAACGCAGTGAACTTGCCCCGGCGGGCTGATAGCCTTCCAGCAGGTAGTGGCCGGGAATCGGATGTGCCGTGAGCATCGCGTCCTTTGCGGTGGCTTCCAACGGCCTGTTGACAAACGCCGCCGCCAATCCGCCCGTGCCAAGAGAGACCGACATCATCCCCGTTTCAATCACCCCCGCACCCACTGCGGCCGCATTCTGATCTCCGGCACCGACCACGATCGGCGTTCCGGCGGCCAAGCCTGTTTTCTCGGCCACTGCCGCCGTGATTTCGCCAACCACCGTTCCTGAAGGCACCACCGTGGGCAACATCTCTTTATCGATACCCAGCGCACCGCAAATTTCGTCACTCCAGCAATTCCCGTAGAGGTCACGGCAGCCGAACAAACCCGCGTCAGACGTGTCCGTCCAATAACCATCGGCACCATACGCCCGCAAAAAGTAGTCCTGCAACTGGGCAATGCGCCGAACGCGCTTCCACTGTTCAGGTTCGTGGTTCCGAAGCCAGAGTATTTTATTGACGATCCAGATCGCCCCTGGCGAAAGCTTATTCTGCGCGTAGAAGCGCCCCTGCCCCAGCGCCTTCTGAATAAAGGCCAGTTCCTCTACAGCACGGTTGTCCTGCCAAGAAATCATCGGACGGACCAGTTGTCCGCGCGCATCCAGAAAATGGGTGCAGGTGCGCTGCGTCGAGAAGGACACGGCAGCAACCTCAGCGGGGTCAATACCGGAAGCCGCGACAGCCTCCTGCGTCGCCTCCATGGAACGTGCCACCAGCAGGTCGCTGTCCTGCTCCACCCAGTTGGGCTGGGGATAACTGCACGCATATTCGCGATAAGCGGACCAAACGACCGTTCCGGTTAAATCAAAAATAACCGTCTTCGCGCCCGTGGTTCCAATATCAATCCCGATCAAAAACCGCATATCCGCCCTCCAGTATTCTCATCTGTAATCAGACTTTTTCACATTTTCTCATTCAGCGTCAAATAGAACTTTATAAAAATATTTTTTATGGCTTCTGGTTCACTGATTACTGCTTTTACGTTTCAGCGACGACAACGTTCACGCCCTGTTTTCGACACGTCGTGATAAAGGATCTGTCTGTTTTTTTATCGGTCACCACCGTATTGACGCGGCTCATGTCCACGAAGCGCGCCAACGCGTTGCGTCCCACCTTCGTGTGGTCGACTGCAACAATCAGGTGATGTTCAGGACGAACAATCATCTTGAAATACTCTGCATACGGCATTTCGTAAAAGGAAACCCCGTTTTCCACGCTGAGCCCCCCGGCGCCCATGAACACCTTGGTATAATTGAGACTCCTCAAGAACTGCTCATCCGCCACGGACGCCACATAATGCATATCGTAGTTCACCTGGCCACCGGTCAGAATGACACGGGCTTTCGGATGGTCTTGCAGTCGCGCCACAATATCCAAACCATCCGTCACCACCGTGAGCGGAATATTCTTCGCGAGTTGCGCTGCGATTTCACTGGTAGTCGTCCCATGCGTGATAAACACAATGTCTCCAGCCTCAATCAGACGCTGCGCTGCCCGTCCAATCGCTTTTTTCTCGGCGAGACGCATTTTTTGACGCATTTTGTAGAGCGCCCTTCGATTGTTCACCAGCGGATTATCCACCGCCGTCACGCCGCCGTGTGTACGGAAAATCCGTTTCTCAGTCTCCAGATGCGTCAAATCACGCTGCAGCGTGGCCATGGAACAAGCAAGCTCTTTGCGTAAATCGAGCACCGAGACAAAATCATTCTGAGACAAAATACTTAAAATTTTTTCATGTCGCTCGTAGGGAAACATAACTACTCCCGAAGTGCCAAGCCGGAAACATTTCATAGCAGCGTTTACTGAAGGCCGTCTATCCTTGTCCGTTAGCACCTTTTTTGAATAATGAGAATAGACACATTTACGATCGATGTCAAGCGGGCAAGCGGGTGCTGATTCAACAAAGTTGAATCGCGCCCGCTCACTGCCGCAGGTGCTTCACGACCGCTTCGGTGCGGGTGCGGACGTGCAGCTTCTCGTAAATACGGCCAATGTAGGTGCGCACGGTCTCGCGCCCGATACTGAGCTTCTCGGCGATCTCCTTGTAGAGATACCCGTCGGTCAGCAGCTGCAGGATCTCCAGTTCCCGGGGCGAGAGATTCTCCGACTCCTGTTTGCCCTGTCCCATCCGGTAGAAGGACTGCACCACTTGACGGGCAATGGAACTGGACATGGGTGAGCCGCCCTCCCGCACCTCCTTGATCGCCTCCAGCAGTTTGGCGGGCGGCACCCGTTTCAGCAGGTAGCCGCTGGCTCCTGCTGCCAGCGCCTGAAAGATCTTCACACTGTCCTCGTACACGGTCAGGACCAGGAAATGCATCTTCGTCTCCTCCGCCTTCAGGGCCGCCACCAGTTCGATGCCGGACATCTTGGGCAGGTTGATGTCGACCAGCACCACAGCAGGCTTCTGCAGGGGCAGTCGTTGCAGCGCCTCTTCAGCGGTGGCGAAGGAGCCGACACAACGGAAGCCAGGCGTTCCCTCTAACAGCCGACCCAAGGTCTCACGGATCCCTTGGTCGTCTTCAACAATCGCAACGGTGATCACTTCCATTTTTTGCTCCTTGTTCATAGCGGGATCGAAAATGCGACGCGGCTGCCGCCCT
>CAIZQW010000209.1 GCA_903935195.1 uncultured bacterium | reverse complement strand
TTCCGTCTCGGACTCGAAGGCGTCGAACATCAGATGCTGCTCCTCGGCAGTTCCATTCTGAACTACGGCAAGTTGATTAAGCCAGAAGAGACATTGGAGGGGATCCGCAAGGTCACCGTGGAAGATGTCCAGCATGTGGCCGAAACGGTCTTTACGCCCAGCCGACTGACACTCTCCCTCGTCGTCCCGAACGAACAGAAACAGAGCGAAGCCGATTGGCAGAAGCTGTTTACGATTTAGGAGGAGTCACAAGACTTGGGACTTGGGATGTAATCCTAAGGCTTGACGCGAAGACCTGGGACGTGGGCGAAATGCTTATCGTAAGTGATGAGAATGGCGCCTTGCTCAAGCGTTTGAGCCGCAATCCAGAGGTCGTTCACAGGTATAGGGTGACCCGCTTTCCGCAAGGCAGCCACCAAGCGTCCATAATAATCCGCCGTTTCGAGTGTAACAGGTAATGTTTCAACCGTAGACCGAGAAAGTAATTTCTCAAGAAGCACCTGATTTTCGCGTACTTTACTGCCTATATAGAATCCGGCCTGCAGTTCGCCGATGACAACGGTAGACAGAAATACTTGTTCAGCCTTTCCCACGTACTCCAAGATCTGTGTATCTCCATTAAACAGCGCTGAGACGGCATTTGTATCGAGGAGAATCGTTTTCATTTCCACATTCCTTCCTCAATTTCCGAAAAGCACGCCGTGTTCTTTTGAAACTCACGAACCTCTTTGTCGGACCATACCCCGCAGAGGTCTATAAACTCATCACGATGATCTTTTTTTCGGGGTGATGTGATTCCTAGGGCAGCGGCAAGAAGCTCCTTAACCGATTGGTTTAAGCTTTTCTGTTGCTCCGCTGCATAAGCCTTCAACTTGTGTGAAAGTGTCGTGTCCAAGGCATGGACGGTCAGTGTTGTCATAACGATTCCTCCTAGTGACTCATTTATGACTCATTATGAATCATTTATGCCTCACCGTCAAGTGCGAGAATAAATTAGAGGTGATTATTTCGCAAAGATGAAGAATAAGAGCAAGGCACCCTGTATGATACTTGAAGCAATAAGCATCAGAAGCAGCGGTTTGCCCCATTGCGCAGTGAAAGTGTTCACCTGTGCATCCTTTGAATTGTGCCGGTTTACCGCGATCATGAGTTGATCACCTCTCTTGACCTTCCAGTTCTCCGATCCAAACGTACTCTCAAAAATAACCACTTCGCCATTCTGCGCCATGAACTTTACTACAGGATGTCGTTTCGGGCCATATTCGCCTCCGGGGTGTTCCTTGACATCGATGACCTCGCCCGTTGTTCGATAAGACTCCGCAAGCTGCTTCCTCTTTTGAGCGAAGACATGATAAGCAGCCACACCAACCGCCACACCGGCAACCATCATGATGGCAGACACCGCCTCTATGATTATTTTTGTACTCATCATAAGTCTATACACCTCCGAATCGAATTTTCTATCATAGCTTATTTGCTGATGGCTGCGGCATTCACGACATTGATCGAGTCGCCTTTCAGAAAAGCCTTCAGGTTGTCAACAGCGGTTTTCATAAGCCGTGCGCGAGCATCGCGTGTCGCCCAGGCAATATGCGGGGTGATGTAACAATTCTTGGCACTCAGTAACGGACAGCTCGGATCTGGCGGTTCCTTCGTCAGAACATCGAGTCCTGCTCCGGCGAGTTGTCCTTCATTGAGGGCCTTGGCTAATGCGTCTTCATCAATCAGCGGTCCGCGACTGGTGTTGATCAGAAACGCGCTCGCTTTCATCTGCGCGAGCAGGTCGGCGTTGACAAACTGGTTATTCGTCTTTGTGAGCGGACAGTGCAGGCTCACAACATCACTCTTTTGAAAGACCGTTTGGAGATCCGTCAGCGTCACGCCTTCAGGCACACGCCGAGGAATGGAGGGGTTGTAGGCGAGCACCTCCATACCAAAGGCCTTGGCAGCAGTCGCGACGGCAAAGCCAATTCTTCCTAGCCCGACAATACCCATTGTTTTTCCGTTCAGCTCGATAAGCGGAGATTCCCAGAAACAGAAATCTTTCGACCGGCTCCAGTTCCCTGCGCGGACGCTCGCGCTGTGGTCCGCGACATGATTGCAGAAATTAAAGAGATGTGCGAAGACCATCTGGGCGACGGAAGCTGTGCTGTACGCCGGGACATTGGTGACCGTAATGCCGCGCCGTGACGCTGCATCGACATCTACGACATTATAGCCTGTCGCCAATACCCCGATGTATTTCAATGTGGGAAGTTGGCTGATGATCTCTTCGTTCAGGACGGTCTTGTTGGTCAGCAGGATCTCTACATCATGGGAGCGTTGAAGCGTCTCGTCCATGGGGGTCCGGTCATAAATCTCGCACGCCCCCAGCGCCTGAAGGTCTGCCCATGAAAGATCACAGGGATTCAGCGTATATCCATCGAGCACGACAATTTTCATTTTTTCAGAACCTCACGCAATTTCGCCCCTAAATCCGTCTTGGAGAATGGCTTTTGGATGAAGTGCATGTCTTTCGTTAACAGGTCAGCGCGGGCGATGGAATGGGCCGTGTAGCCGGACATAAAAAGACATTTCATCTTGGGATAGAGGGATTGCAGATTTTTGGCTAACTCATAGCCTTGCATATCAGGCATGATCACATCGGTTAACAGTAAATGGATCCGTCCGTTGTGTTCACGTGCAAGGCGAAGGGCTTCGCTTGGGCTGGATGCGGCAAGCACGTTGTACCCCAGCTTTTCGAGGATTATCCCTGTCATTCGCAGTATGGCAGGTTCATCCTCTACCAATAGGATGGTCTCGCTTCCGCGCTCAATCCGTGGCTGTGGCTCCTTTGTCTCTGCCTGTTTCTTCGCCGTATCGCGAGGCAGGTAGATTTTGAAAGTCGTCCCCTTGCCCAGCTCGCTGTAGACATTGACAAAACCGTTATTCTGTTTGATCGCACCATACAGGGAGGCTAGTCCCAAACCTGTACCCTTTCCAACCTCTTTGGTGGTAAAAAAAGGTTCGAACAGGTGAGAGGTGATCTCCGGACTCATGCCGCACCCGTTGTCACTGACCGCCAGCAAGACGTAGTCGCCCGGGAGAAAGGCCGCGTGGTTGTCGCAGTCCTCCGCATCGAAGGAAGCATTCGTCGTCTCGATGGTCACTTTCCCCGCGCCACTGATGGCATCTCGGGCATTGACGCATAGATTGGCCAATATCTGATCGATCTGTGTGGGGTCCATTCTGATAGGCCAGAGACCATGCCCTGGCTTCCAGGCAAGGGCGATATTTTCGCCGATGAGCCGTCTCAGAATTTTGAGCATTCCTTCGACGGTTTCGTTAAGATCAAGCACTTTGGGTGCCACGGTTTGTTTGCTGGCAAAGGCCAACAGTTGACGTGTGAGATCAGCCGAGCGTTGGGCAGCCTTTTGGATCTCCTCCAGGTCAGCATGTAGCGGGTCGAGAGGGGGAGCCTTCTCCATGGCAAGCTCTGTATAGCCGAGAATCACCCCGAGCATATTGTTGAAATCATGCGCCACCCCGCCAGCCAACCTTCCCACGGACTCCATTTTCTGGGCTTGGGTGAGTTGATTCTGGAGTTTCTCCCGCTCTATTTCGGCGTGTTTGCGATCCGTAATATCTAGAATGGTTCCTGTCATGGTCTCGAGCGTGTTGTTATGATCGAAAACAATTTTCCCCAGACCGTGTATCCACCTGACAGCGCCATCTGACTTACGTACAATCCGATATTCTTTGTTGAAGGAATTCCGTTTAGCAATAACCTCTTCCTTTAGGTATTGATCCATCATCTTGCGATCATTGGGGTAGACTAAAGCAAGCCAACTTTCGATGGTTTTAGGATAATGTCCATCAATGCCAAAAAGCGAATCAAGGACTTCAGAGGCTTCCCAGACGCCGGTCAAAAAATTAAGTTTGTAGGAGCCAATATTCGCAGCGCGTTGGGATTCCTTAAAGAAGTACTCACTTTCACGTAATGCTTCCATCATGCGCTTGCGGTCGGAAACGTCATTGAAGAGGGCGGCCATCTTTCCTGGTTCGGTCTGGAAGGCTAAGACTTCAAATACGCCCCGGATCTCTCCCCCCTCGTATTCGATCTGCTCGGTTTTCCACGGTTGACCATCGCGAGCGACCGCCTTGTAGTGGGAGGGTACGTCGGTCGAGGCGAGAAACGGGAAGGCTTCTTCGATCCTCTTTCCCACGAACGGGGCGTGGTCGACTCCGAGGATCCGTTGGGCGGCAGGGTTCGATCCAATAAAGATAAGCTCTCCGGCATCCGTCAATTCGTACATATGGATACCCATCGGAGAGGCGTTCACGATGCTTTTGAAGCGCATCTCGCTTTTTCGCAAAGCCTTTTCCGTGTCTATGGGTTTATCATTTTGATTTTGCATATCGGCTTTTCCAATGTCTGACGCGTGATATAACGTGTTGCAGTAGTAGTCGACTAATAATTTTAATTTAAGCACTTCATGCTTCAAAAGGGAAGAAAAAATAGAAAAAAGCTCGCCGCCCGGAGTGCCGGGAACAAACAAGAGGAGTAACTTTTTGTTAGGACCCTCTACATGTTGACATTGCCTGGGAACGCGGACACTCCTGTCCGCCAGAGCAAGTTGTTAACCCATG
>CAIZQW010000208.1 GCA_903935195.1 uncultured bacterium | reverse complement strand
GACTGCTACTGCCCCTCCCTGGGCGGCGGGCTTGCCTATAACTTCACTGGAATGTTAGAACGGTGGAATGTTGGGGAAAGATTTTTCGAATATGGTGGCGTGCAGGCGTCCTCGCCTGCACACGTACGGGCGAGGACGCCCGTACGCCGATATTGAAACACCCCATTATTCCAAAATTCCATCATTCCATTATTCCTCTTCTAGTTACTCCTTTGTTTGTCATTGACTGCGGGTACTGTCGCAAAACACGCCGAAAACGTCAAGCGCGCTTTGCGCAAAACAGAATGTTTTTTTGCGCAATCGTGAGTGGTTGCGTTTGGGATCTTCTGATAAAGTAATAAGCAAATCTGACGTGTCGTGTATTTTCAGATCAACGTGAGGAGAAGAGAAATGAGTATAAAAAACCTCTTAGGACGTACCTGCCTAACGCTGGTCTTTCTTTTAACCGCAACGGTCCGCGGTGCAACGTGGACACCGGCGGAGTTGTCGAACAAAGCCCTTTGGCTCGATGCCGCTGATGCCGGCACCATCACGCTCAACGGCTCCACGGTCAGCCAGTGGAACGACAAGAGCGGCAATGGGAGGAATGTTGCTCAGTCAAACGCTGCAAAGCAACCAACCTATTCCACCGGTTACCTCAACGGCAACAACGCCATATCCTTCGATGGAACCGGCAGGAGTTTATCTGCCGGAACAGCAACCATCAATCTCTCCCAACCCTTCAATAGGTTCATCGTTGGAAAGTTTCTAACCAAAAGTAGCCAAAGTGTGATCGTTGACGGCAACAATGGCTCCGGCGCAGGCGGTCAACAGGTGTTTTACAACGGTGAATCTGCAGGGTCCTGGAGAATGGCTTGTGACGCTCCTGCTTACGCGAAATCCATATCGTATGGCACAAGTGATTTTAACAATCACATCCATTTTCACAACCTGAATGGCGCGTCCACCTATTACTCAATTGATGGTGCGACGACACTTTCCGGCCCTGGGGACCCGGGATCAACCGGTCAACCCGGAATCTGTATTGGTAACATCCGAAACGAATTTGTTACGGGTTATGGATTTCAGGGTTATGTGTATGAGATCATCTTGACAACCGGCACATTATCACCGGCAGATCGCCAGAAGATCGAAGGCTATCTCGCGTGGAAATGGGGAACGCAGGCGAGCCTGCCGGTGGGTCACCCGTATGAGAGCGCGGCGCCTGAGAGCAGCGACACCACCCCGCCGACCATCGCCACCCTGAATCCGACGGACGAAGCCACGGGTGTGTTGACCTACGCCAACCTGTCGGCCACCTTCAGCGAAAGCATCCAGAAGGGCACCGGCAACATCACGCTCAAGAAGAGCGCCGACAACTCGACGGTCGAGACCTTCGACGTGGCCACCTCCCCACGCATCACGGTCAGCGGCGCGACGCTCACCATCGACCCCACGAGCAATCTGGAAGGCAACACCGGCTACTACGTGGAAATCGACGCCACCGCGGTGAAGGACACGGCTAACAACTCCTTCGCCGGCATCGCCGACGCCGCCACCTGGAACTTCACCACCGGCGTGGCGGACACCACCGCGCCGACGATTGCCACCCTGAGCCCGGCGGACGACGCCACGGGTGCGGACCTGGTGGCCAACCTGGTGGCGACCTTTGACGAGAACATCCAGAAGGGCACCGGCTTCATCACGCTCAAGAAGACTGCCGACAACTCGGAGGTCGAGACCTTCGACGTGGCCACCTCCCCACGCATCACGGTCAGCGGCGCGACGCTCACCATCGACCCCACCGCCAATCTCGCTGTGATCACCGGTTACTACGTGCAGATCGCCCCGGCCGCCATTCAGGACCTCTCCGGCAATTCGTTCGCGGGCATCGCCGACAGCACGACGTGGAACTTCACAACGACATCGTCTATCACGGTTCTCGACCCGAGTTTCCAGAGCAATGTCTTGGCGGACGGTGCGTATATTACCTCCGCCAGCAATTGGACAGTTGCCGAATTTGGGGCCTTAACGGGGCGGGTCACCTGGAATCCCAGCGGTTTCTTCACCGGCGACGACGGCGACGGCACCCCGCTGGGGGCCGATCAAAGCCAGGTTTTCACGATCTTCGGCGGGGACTCAAGTTCCGGAGCGCGGCTCTATCAGGACACGACGAGCCCGCTGGCTGCGGGCATGACCTACACGCTTACGGTTGCTGTCGGCAGGCGCTTGAGCGGCGACGCGGCGAGTTGGGGAATCGATCTCATGACCACGAGCCAGACCCCGGGTTCCCAGTATCTGGCACGGCTCACCGGCACCTACGCCGACCTCACCACCGGCCAGTTCGTGGACAAGGTCGTCACGTTCACGGCCCCGGCAGACCATCCCAACCTGGGACAGAACTTGCGGGTTCATTTCTGGTCACAGGGAATTGACGCGAGCCATACCAGCACCGCGTTCGACAACGTGCGACTCAGCGCCGCCCTGACTCCGCCGAATGGCACGCTCATCTCGTTCTTCTAATGCGGGCAGGGGGGGGCAGCAGGCTTCGCTTTCAGCTACGCCGCGCCAGGGTAGCAGTTAGCAGTTGGCAGTGATAACTGATCACTGATAACTGACCCGCCCCGGGCGGCGCGCTTGCCTGTGACATAAACTGGGGGCACAGGCATCCTGCCTGTGCATTGGCTGAACAGGCAAGATGCCTGTTCTCCCAGTGCCTGAT
>CAIZQW010000207.1 GCA_903935195.1 uncultured bacterium | reverse complement strand
AACTGCTACTTCTTACTCGCTGCTTTCCTGGCTTCCTGGGCGGCTTTTAACTGGGCTTCCTCTTCTGCGCGTTTGGCTTGCTTTTTATTCCAGTCCTTCTCGTCTTCCAGGGCCTTCTTCAGGAATTCCTGATAATCTTCCGCAGTACCATAACCGGTACGCGAGGCACCGAAGGTGGCGCCACTGCCATTCATGACGCCCACAAAGGGAAGCACGTTTCCCATCACCGTGAAATAGGAGGAGAAGTAGTCGACGTGCTCCTGGTTATCAATGTCGAGCTTGAGGTAGATGAATTTCTTTTCATCCAGTTTGAGTGAGCCATCTTTGATGGCGTCATAAAATTTGACACAATTGCTGCAGCTGTCGCGTCCAATGGAGACAAAGAGCAGCTTGTTGGTCTTGACGGCCTCCTCCATATACGCGGGAAAATTCTTCTCAATATACTTTTCCGTTTCAAAGGCAAAAAGTGGGGATGTGGCAAGGAGTGCGAGTATCAGTATTTTTTTCATGTGACCTCTCTTCTGTGTGTTAAAGAGGGAGTTCGCCAGAGCGAAGCGGTGAAGCCAAGCCGAGGCGTGTATAGCAGATCTGGGTCGCCATGCGTCCCTTGGGCGTGCGCTCCAGATAGCCCTCCTGGATAAGGAAGGGCTCGTAGACCTCTTCAATGGTGTCGGGTTCTTCCCCGACAGAGACGGCGATCGTGTTGAGTCCGACAGGTCCCCCGTTGAATTTGTGCACAAGGGTTTCGAGGATACGGATGTCCATCTCGTCGAGTCCACGCGGATCAATCTCAAGAAGCGAGAGCGCCTCGGAGGCCACCTCACGTGTGATATGGTTGTTGGCGCGAACTTGAGCAAAATCGCGGACTCGCCGTAGCAGATTGTTGGCGATACGCGGAGTGCCCCGTGCACGCGAGGCGATCTCATGGGCGCCTTGAGCATCAATGCTGACCTCCAGTTTGCCGGCGGAACGCTCCACAATCTGGCTGAGTTCATGGGCCTGATAATAATCTAGGCGATTCGTAATGCCAAAGCGTGAGCGTAAAGGGGAGGAGATGAGTCCACTGCGCGTTGTCGCGCCGATCAAGGTGAAGTGGGGCAGTTCGAGCCGGACCGAACGGGCATTGGGTCCTTGATCAATCATAATATCAATCACGAAATCCTCCATGGCGGAGTAGAGATACTCCTCCACAGAACGTTGCATGCGATGGATTTCATCAATAAATATAATGTCTCCCGGCGAGAGGCTTGTCAAAAGGCCCGCGAGGTCGCCGGGTTTGTCAATGACAGGTCCGGAGGTCGTCTTGACCTGGACGCCCATGGCTTCGCCGATGATAAACGCGAGGGTCGTCTTACCCAGTCCGGGAGGCCCCGAGAGCAGGACATGGTCAAGGGACTCCTTGCGTTGGCGAGCGGCCTCGACAGCAAGCAACAAGCGGTCCCGGATTTTCTGCTGTCCGACAAAGTCATCAAAGCGCGTGGGGCGGAGGCGATTATCAAACGAGGGATTGCGCTGGTTGAAGGCCTCTGTGGAGTGGGTTTGCATAGTGGAGAGGCAGAAGCGTTAGCCTAACGATGGAGAATCTTTGTGATGACGGGTTGGAGAAGTTTAATCGTTATGGAGTCCTTGACGTAAGGGTGGGGATTTCCTTTTTTAGGATCAAACAGACCGACGATGCAGAGGAAGGCGATCAAGAGAATGGCCTTTACCACGCCAAAGAACGTCCCGAGAATTTCGTTAAACGGGGTTGGGACGGTCGTACTGATCGAATCAGTCAGCACCTTTCGCAAGACAAAGAAGATGACGATTGACACAAAGAGGGTGATAATGAAAGACATGAATTGGGCAGCATCTGGATTGCTCCGAAGGAAGGAGAATGACAGAATCTCCTCCATAATGTAAGAAGAGCCAAAATAGAAGGTGAGTCCTGTGAGCACCCACGCTAGAAAGCAGCCTACTTCACCCGAGGCACCCTTTCTAAATCCTTGTACAAGGAAGAAGAGAACCACAAGTATAGCAACGCTGTCAATGATGCCAAAATCTCGAACGGTACTAAAGATGCTACTTATCATGAGGGGCCTCCTTTGTTTTTGAAAAAGTTATTTTTTGGGAAGCATGTAAACCCACTTTTGATACTCTTTTCGCCCTGCCTCTGTTACCGGGGTAAGTGTCAAGTAAAACTCCCCATACAGGCGAGCTTCGGGATAATGGCCCTCCGCATACTTAATGGTGGACATGAGTTTTGCAGAGGTTGGATTAAAGGGGCTACGAGCAATCGCTTTGTCTAATATTTTTATGCCTTCAGCAGACTGGTTCAACTGGATGGATAATACAGCCGCTCGGTAATAGCAGTCTTGGTTGCCAGGATTAATCAGGGAGGCTCGTTTGAAGGCGTTGCGCGCTTCATTCTTGTTGCCCTGTTGCTGATAGATTATGCCGAGGCCATACGCCGCGCTGAAGGTGAGGGGGTCGGCTTCCAAGGCTTCTTTATACGCTTTGATCGCCTTGGCGTGTTGTTTCAAGGAGAAGGCGGTCACCCCCTCTTGGAGGAGCTTTGAAGCCTTCGGTGAATCTCGACGGGCAACATCAGGTTCGTTAGCACGGGTACGCTCCAAATTGTTTCTCAGGCGCTTAATATTGTCCTTTGCTTTCAAGTAATAGCTACTTTTAGGATCAACGAGACGTACAAAAATCTCAAAGTTATCCAACGACTCCTCATAGAGTCTGTAGTCATCACGATAGAGGGAGGCTAGATTGTAGTAGGCAAACTCACTCTTTCGGTTTTCTTTCAACGCGCGCAAAAAGTGGAGGCGTGCAAGGCTTGGGTTTTTACGTCGCGCCTCCAGAAGTCCGAGCGTGTTTAAAATACGCACGCGCAACTCGGTTGACGTGGTCAAGGAGAGAGCTTTATCAAGCGACTCGACTGCTTGTGGCAGTTTATCCTGCTGAAAATAGATCTGGCCAAGGTAGGCGAGTGCATCACTGTAGTCGGGGTTCACTTTCAATGCCGCTGTGAAAGCGTCCTGGGCTTGGATACAGTTTCCGAGTTCCATGTGGGAGGCGCCGAGATTGTAGTAGAGTTCAGCAGAGTTGACAATCCGACTGGTGGCGTATGTCAGCTCCTCAACCGCCTTGTCAAAGCGCCCCTCTTTAAAAGCTTCATTTCCTCGCTGCGCTGCGCTGGGGCCTGAGTGGGAACCACAGCCGCACAATCCTAAAACAAGTAGACAGATAACCCCATAAGTGGCACGTACCATAAAAACCCTCCAACCGCATCGGACGGTTGTTTCTCTTAAAAAAGTTGAAGATGCATTTAAGTACGTATTATATTACCGAAGAATGGCTGACTTCGCAAGACAGGAATGATCAGGGGGGCGAACGCTTTCGACTGGAAAAAATCAAAAAAAGAGACAATAAAAGGCGAAGCTGGTCGTTTAATATAAAAAATGAGCCATTTTAGGCTCTTAAAACACAGGGAGTTATTGTTATGAAGTATTCATTGATTATTCTTGCCATGGTTGCAACTTTGGCATCTGGCGCAATGGCTAAGGGCAAAAAGGACGCTGGCGCGGCGGCGGATCCGGCTAAGAAGGAAGTAAAGACTGAGCAAAAGGCTAAGAACTACGACAAGGCTCTGGAAAAGATCAAGGCTAAGGATGAAGCTCTCTATAAGGAATTGGTCACCCTGAAGGCCTCGGATAATGCCGCTTTCGAAGCTAAAATGCAGGAACTTTGCAAGCAGAACGCCAAAGGCAAGGCAGAAGGCAAAGGCAAGGCAGAAGGCAAAGGCAAGGGTAAGGGTAAAGGCGCCGAGGGTGCAGAACAACCCAAGGTAGAAGCACCTAAGGTAGAAGCAACCAAGTAAGGCGTCTTCTTAAAAATCAAAAGACCGTGCAGCATAATGTGTTGCACGGTTTTTTCTTTTTTTGAACTGGTTGGACCAGCGGGACTCGAACCCGCGACCCCAACATTAAAAGTGTTATGCTCTACCAACTGAGCTATGGTCCAAGATCAAAAAGTCCGCACATTTAACCATAATTTGTGGTGACTGTCAATTGACGATCTCTAAAATTATGAGTATACTAACAAGCTTCATTGAAAAAAGGAGTTTCGCCATGCCCGTGCTGGAAAAAATACTGTCAAATCCGTCTGAGTACTCCTTGGATGTTGAGCGGCTAGGGGATTGCAAAATAGAGTCCCCCGTGCGAAATCGCGATTTTATCAAAAATGATGACCGTATCTTGGTCTCGGAGAACACCCGCGTTTTAAAATTTATTAGCGAGCGCCTAGGAGTCACCCCCTCTTTTGAACGAGCAGGCCCGCACGGCAAGATCTTTCACTCCCCAGCGTGGAGTCGCGTGGCGATTGTCACGGCTGGCGGTTTGTGTCCAGGCCTGAATAATGTCATCAAGGGGCTTGTTGAAATTTTGACCTGCGACTACGGCATCAAGAATATCTATGGCATCCGTTATGGCTATGCAGGCCTGAACCCAGCCTACAAGTATGAGCCGGTGATGCTGGATAATGACTCTGTGGATACGATTCATGAGAGTGGCGGAACCATGCTGGGCTCTTCGCGTGGACAGCAGGATACCGGGCTGATCGTGGACTCGCTCTCCCGGATGAATATCAACCTCCTCTTCTGTATTGGGGGTGATGGATCGTTGCGGTGCGCGCGGGATGTTGCCGAGGAGTGCAAACGCCGCCATCTCTTTATCAGTGTGGTGGGTATCCCGAAGACCATTGACAATGACCTCTATTTTGTTGGACGCAGTTTCGGTTTTGAAACCGCGGTCGCTGAGGCGACAAGCATCATCCAAGCCGCCCATACTGAGGCCAAAGGCACATTCAACGGTGTGGGCCTAGTGAAACTGATGGGGCGCGATTCTGGCTTTATTGCAGCCTATGCGTCACTGGCAAACCCCGTTGTGAATATCTGTCTCATCCCAGAGATGGATTTTGAGATCGACGGACCTAACGGACTGCTCGCCGCACTGGATCGTCGTTTTGACATGGGCAAGGACCACGCTGTGATCGTGGTGGCCGAGGGCGCTGGGCAACGTCATGTCACAGGTGATGGCGAGGAGAAGGATGCCTCCGGAAATGTTCTGAAGAAGGATATCGGGGAATATCTCAAGCGCCGGATCTCGCAACACTTTAAAAAGACAGGGCGCGAGGGTTCTGTGAAGTACTTTGATCCCAGTTATACGATCCGCAGTGTCCCTGCGCGTGGCACAGATGCCATTAAGTGTTATATGCTGGCGCGCAGCGCAGTCCATGCAGCCATGGCAGGTCGCACGAATTGCGTCGTCGGTAATCAAGAGGACTGGTATACGCTTGTCCCCATCAAACTGGCGACCATCGAACGGCAGCGAGTTGCACTGAATAGCGATTTGTGGCATGCTGTCTTGGATGCTACAGGACAGAATTATTATTTCGGCTTGGGCCGTCCGCATAATGGAGAAAAATTTTAATGAGTGAACCCCTCGTCCAAAAGACACACGGGATGAAACGATGCGCGGTTGTCGGCATTGTCGGTCGTACCAATTCAGGAAAGTCAACCTTGCTCAACCGTATGGTCGGCGAGAAGATTAGTATTGTCAGTCCGGTTGAACAGACCACGCGTAACACCATTCGGGGCATCTTGACTGAGGATCGTGGACAACTCGTCTTTCTGGACACGCCGGGCTTGCACAAGGCCGAAGGAACCCTCGGCACGCTCTTGAATCGCATGGCGCGCCATGCCTCCGCAGGTGTGGATATTTTGATGGTTGTCTTTGACGGAGCGAACCGTCCGCAGTTGGAGGATGATGGTTGGATGCACCGCGTGCTGACTATGGATCAGCCGGTTGTCTTTGTTCTGAACAAGAACGACATGCGCCCTTTTTATGATCAGGCCTTCAAGGATCTTTGGGACGCAATCTGCAAGGAGAAAGAGGCGACACGTGAGGTCAGTTGGATTTCAGCCTCCGCGATTCATGTGGCCGGGGGGGTGGACGTGATTGATCGGCTTTTCGCCCTGGCTCAGCCCAGCGCTGAGTATCTCTTCCCCGAGGATATTGTAACAGACTATCCGCGCAAGATGGCGATTGCGGATGTGATCCGTGAAAAGTTATTGTCCCGCCTGCATCAGGAAATTCCCCATGAACTGGGCGTTCGCGTGGATCAGATTGACGAAGGTAAGGGGCGCTGGAATGTCACGGTGACGCTCATGGTTAATCGTGAATCACAAAAGGGGATCGTTATCGGACCTAAAGGTGAGAATTTAAAATATGCCCGCCTGTGTTCCGAGCCAGAACTCTCGGATATTTTTGGCGTCAAAGTCGCGCTCGAACTCTGGGTCAGGGTCGAGAAGGACTGGATGAAGAATCCCCAACTCCTTCAGCAGATGGGCTACATGGGCGTGCTCTAAATTACCGCCTCCGGTTATCGCCCAGAAGCCCTGCTTTCATGAGGTAGTAGATCAACGTCATGAGAGCGGCCACAGCACCCGCCAGATAGGTCAGGAAGGCTGCGTTCAAGACGCTTCCCGCCGCGCGGGTCTGCATTGGCGAAACAATCCCTGAATTGACGATATGCGCCTTGGCGCGCGCACTGGCATCCCACTCCACTGGGAGGGTGATGACTGCAAAGACAAAGGCACAGGCAAACATGCCCACGCCAATCAGGATCAGAGGTTGGAAGCGCATGATAAAGCCCAGGAAGAAGACCAGATAGGCAAACTGGCTGCTGAATTGGGTGACCGGCACAAGTGTCGAGCGAATCACCAGCGGGAAGTACCCTTGCGCATCTTGCAGGGCATGGCCAGCTTCATGGCAGGCAACGCCGATAGCCGCAAGCGAGTTCGAGCTGTACACATCCGGCGAGAGACGCAAGACCTTCTTTGAGGGATCGTAATGGTCGGAGAGGAACCCCTCGGTTTGCTCAACAGTGACATTAAGAATGCCGTTGCTCTGGAGCATGCGCTGGGCAGCTTGGGCACCAGTCATGCCGGAGTAGCTGGCAATCTTTGAATACTTGCTGAAGGTGAACTTCACCACGAGCTGGGCAATGAGAGCCAAGAGCAGTGCTGGGGCGATCATGAGGAGATAAAGGGGATCAAACATCATCATAGAGAACTCCTATTCTTTTGCAGAGATTTGATTAAAGCAAAAAAGGGGCTGATTTTCAAGACTAGAAGGCAGAGAGGATAGCCTCCGCCGCATGTTCGACCGCATGACCCTCTCCGAGACTATTCGCAGTTTCCGTGAGGTCCTGAATATTGGCTGCGCGATAAGGTGCATCGGTGAGCAAGCGGTGTAAGATCTCTGCTGTCCGTTCAGGTGTAAACGCCTCTTGCAGAAGTTCGGGCATAACCTCTCGGTCGGCGAGGATATTGGCAAGTCCTAAGAAACGGATGCCAGTGGCGATCCGTCTGACAATAAACGCCGAGAGCCAGTTCGAGGCGTACACCGTGACCGTGGGACACTTCATCATGCAAGCTTCAAGGGAAGCGGTGCCCGTGGCGACAACGGCAGCATGAGCCTGCCGGAGGACATGACGAGCCAGTCCATCAACAAAGATGAGATTCTTCGGACGATGTGCTGATTTTTTAGCGATTTCCTCAGCATACTCTCGTATTTTTCGTGTGGGTGTTGGGATGATGAAGGATGACTCACCTTCGAGCTTAGCTTCAAGAAGCACGGCTGCCTCCAGCATGCGTGGCAAGAGGTAATAAATTTCGCTGGTTCGGCTCCCTGGCAGCAAGGCGATCTGATGGACGCCCTTCCAGGGCAAAGAAGGGGAGGGTTCAGAGAAGGTCCGCGCGACCTCATCCACCAAGGGATGTCCAATGAATTCGGGACGCAAAGGAGTGTCTTTAAAAAGGGCAGGTTCAAACGGGAAAAAGCACAACAATTGATCGAGAACTTTTCCGATTTTAGGTATACGCCCCTGATGCCAAGCCCAGACTTGCGGGCAGACATAGTGGCAGGTCCGAAAACCGTGGTCGTGGGCGAATTCCGCCAGCCGCAGGTTCATGCTCGTATAGTCAATGGTTAGGACAAGGTCTGGCTTCCAGGCGAGTATCTCGCGCTTAATATGCGCGGCCATACGAATGAAGAAGGGTAATTTCATCAGCACAGGAGTAAAGCCAATAGCCGCAGTCTGATCGGTATGATAGAGAATCTCTGCACCAGCTTCGTGCATACGGTCGCCACCGAACCCCCTGAACAGGATCGGGCTCTTCGTCTTCGCGCGCAAAGCCTCCATGAGCCAGGCTCCGTGCATGTCGCCGCTCACCTCGCCCGCGCAGATAAAGATCTTTAACTCTTTTTGATTCATGGCAATAGTATAGTGGTTATCCCCTTGAATTGGGAATCAAAAAAAATTGCCTTATTGCCTTATTGCCTCATTGCGCGAAGCGAATACGCTTGTCCCGCTTCGCTTTCGGCCTTCGCCGAATGGTTTCCGCTTCGCTCCAACGAGCCTTATTAAAAATTGGACGTTCAACGTTCGATGTTGAATGTTGGATGTTCGCATTCATTTAAATATTTATATTTTTCGTATGCTAAAAGTTATTCCTAGGTTTGCACTGCCAACTGTTACTGCCGACTGCCACTTTGCCGCCCCCGGCGGCGGCCTTATTTGCGCTGGATGCGTTGGATCGCAAGGATCAGGGCTTGGCGCATCGAGGTCTCTTCGCAGCGGTCGAGTTGTTTGTTTAAGGTCGAAACAAGCGAGGTGTCTCCCAACAGCCCAAGCGCGGTCGCGGCGGCGTGCCGTGTGTCGAGGGCGTTTGAAGGGGAGTTGACTGTCTTCAACAGCGCTGGGATTGCACGTGCATCGCCAATCTCGCCGAGGGCATGCGCTGCAGAGGCGCGCCAGCATGGGGTCATGTCCTTATGCATGAAGAGCACGTCTGCATCGATCGGGTTGGGATAGCCAAAGGTATACTCGCCCGGGGAGGCTAACCCCTTCAATAAAGCCGGGAGGGCTTGCGGATCCTTCAGGTTGCCCAAGGCGCGAGCCAGATAGAAACAGTTCCAGTGTCGTACGGGCATATTTTTAATAACAGGAAGCTCGCCCACGATTGCACGCGGGAGCGGATTCGTAATAGCCATGTAGCGGAGATAGGCGTCTTGGAGCCTCGGTGTAAACGCTTGGTTGGCGCAGACCAGCGAGAGAATGTGCGATGAGCGGATCTCAGGGGTCGGTGTTCCTGCCCAAGCCGAATGAACCGTGCGAATCGCTGTGGCAATCGCAGGTGAAGCGTTGGTCGTGGGGTCTCCGAGTATCTTCAAACAGGTCTCGACAACAGCCGTCTCACTGCCTTGATTGCGAATGACGCGGCCAATGAGTTTTTCAGTGGCATCGTTGCGCAGGAAGAGTGCCCTGTCGAAATCCGTGGGAACGCAGGTGATGAGATGAGGTGTCAGCTCGGGATGCCCCTTCGTGCCCAATTTGTCGAAAGCCTCAATGAGTCGAAGATGCACAGGAGATGCATGACAGGCCATGAGCGCTTCGTGGTCGCCATACCAATGCGTATACTTGATATAGGGCTTTAATGAAACAAACGTCGAGATGAGTGCTACTTCCGCCTCAGGCGTGCCGATGGCGCCGAGCGCATCCGCGGCCGCTTCTGCGACAAAGAGATTCCCCGTGTCAACATCGCTATGCTTCTTCAATGTTTCCACAAGCATCGGAACCGCATGGGTATCTTTCAGGTCCCCGATGGCGCGGATCACCTCTTGGATGCACCGCGGATTGGCTGGATGATCCGCTAGAAATTTTGCGCCATCGCCCTTGTTTCGATACTGAAGATAGCCTTGATCATCCCGGAGTGCCACGCAGGCCTTTCGGAGCGCTTCTTTGAGTGCTTCGCTGGAGCCGATATGCCGTGCGGCAGCTGCCGCGCGCCGGAGGATGTCACGGTTTGAGCTGTTGAGTTTACCGATCAGCTCTGTTTCAACGGAGGCCAGGTCTATATCAGTCGAAGCGCCCTTGCCCTCAATCAACTGCGCAGGGGATGCGACCTCTCTATCCAGCAGGTTGCGGAGTGCGATCGCTGAGGAAAGACGGACATGGATATTGGGGTCGGCTGTGTGTGTGAGTAAAGAGGGGATCGAGGAACGTGTGCCACAGGTACTCAGCGCCAAGGCGCATGCAGATCTGACCTCCGGGACATGATCCATTTTCATCTGCGCGACAAGTGCCGGCGCCGCCTGAAGATCGCGGAGGAGTCCGAGACGGTTGGCTGCCGCCACGCGTTCAGCCCAGTTCTGTGACGCGAGGCCCTTCTCAATCGTTTCACGCGGCAGATCGACACGATTGATGCTGGCGATCTCCCTGAAACGATCAAACTGAAGTTCAGTCAGTCCCGTGACCGCGGGATTGTTTCCACGGAAGCGTGTGGCGTTGAAGGTGTCGGCGAGCTTGAGCGGCTGGAATGTGGCGGCTTCGATGAATTTGTTTGTCTGGACAAGGGCTGCGCTCTGTCTCACCGCGTGACACCCCACGCAACCCCGTGTTTCACCTGGGCGCAAAAAAATCCACGACATCTCATTTAATTCAGAACGGCCTTCCCCGTCAACAGCTTGAAAGGCAATGGCCGTATCCGCGGGGACTTCGACTGAGAAGGAGCCGTCTGGCATGATGGGAACGGTGCCGAGCTCGACGGTTTCGTTGCCGGCGTGAACGATATAAGCGTGTGAGGAACGTGTGGTCAGTCCCCTGCCCGCCAGGACGCGTATGGCGCGGACATGTGGCCAGCCAGCGCCGGTGTTACGGGTAAAGAAGGTATTTTGGCAATAGAATTTTCCCGTTGTAGCTGATTGATTAACATGGTTCGCGATCTGAACAGGTTCTTTCTTAGCCCCCACATAAACAGGGGAGTGTAGTGTTTTGCCGTTCTTGGCTTCATAAATCAGAATGGGTTTCGCATTTTCCTGGTCAGGGTCAAAAAGCCTGATTTGGTTGAACCGGCCATCTGGCACAGTCGCGCTCATGGATAAACGAAAGCGCGTTTTTCGGTTATGTTGCGTGATGAGGAGCCGGTTGTCCGGCAAAGCCGAGACATCGCAGGCTAGGAAGGGGAAGTTTTTGATGTTGCTTTGCGGGGTTCCTGGACGTCCGACCGCGACACCGGCACCTGTGACATAGGCCAGTCGTCCATCAGGCATGGGGGCGGGACTGCCAAAATTGATGGCGCGCAGGCGGTTTCCCGCAGCAGGGCCGAGATCGAGTCCAAACTCGGTGTACCCATGTGCTCCGCTGGGATGGATCGCATGGAGCATGGTCTCTACCTTGCCGCGATCAAAAAAGTTGTCAGAACGCAAAATCATGATACGTCCGTCTGGCATGACGCGTGGTTCATTGTCAAAGACGAAGGTACTGGTCAATACCTTGATGTCACTGCCATCGTTCTTCATGGTGAATAAGGCGCGTGACGGAGGATTGTGATACTCCTCATAGAATCCGCAACGGGTGGAGCTGAAGACGATACGGCCGTCCGGCAGGGCTTCAGGGTCGATGTCATGATAGTTCCCAAAGGTTAATTGCCGGGGTGTTCCGCCTTTTACTGGCACAGTATAGATGTGGTAGAAAGCATCACCTTGTGCGGCCATTGAAAAATAGATAGTCTTGCCATCGAAGGAGACGGTTGGGGTGCTGAGGGCGCCGGTTCCTGCGTCAACGAGGATCTGTGGCGTGGCATCAGGACGCGCAGGGCTTAGCAAACAGAGGGTTCGTCCCACTTTCACAGGGGCAGGCAGGTCGTATTCAGGGAATGCGCGTGTATGGCCTGGATTGAAAATGAGGATGTTGAGGTTTTCGCTGGGAGTTTTTCCTTGGCTCATCGACAAGACCGGCGTGCAGTCATTTTCAATATAGAGGAGGCCTCCGGGAAATTTGAAATTGGCAGGGGGCGGATCTTCCTTGGTTTCGTCCATGCGTCCTAACGGCTGGAGTTTTGTGGGCACGGGCAACTCCCCCCAGGGAGCGCAGCCGTAGTCTCCGACCTCCTTGGCGGGTTTCCAATGCTGGTCGTTGAAATCCCGTTGAATCCAGTTTGGTTCGGCTCTCACTGTAAAACGCCAGGAGGCTGAGCTGACCAGTTCTTTAGTCACGCCGTCTGCGTGTTTGACAACGAGTTTTAGGATCAGCCCTGCAGAACCCGGCGCAGTGTTGACTGCTTGAACGGCGATGACATTTTCGCCGAGGACCAGGAGCGAGGCAACATCAAAGCGTTCAGGCTTATTCCAATCCTCCGGATCTGCTGTACTACTGCCGACGAACCGGCCATTGACGGAGATCTCATACAAGTTGTCAGCCGTGATGATCAGATTGGCTTCTGCGACTGGGGAGCGCTCTGAAACGGCAATGTTCGAACGAAAGAAAACCGAGCCTGCCGGAGGTTCAGCACTCTTTTGTTTTGCAGTCGGAGCTGCCCAGATCCACTTGGCGCCCTGCCAATCCACGCCAGACAGTGCGGCGGTTGCTGTAAAACAGCCTAACGTCAGGATGCCCCAGTAATGCTTGGTCATCTCTTCCCCTTTTAACAGTTAACTAAAATCCCAGTTTAATCCCTAAAAATATTTCGTCCAATAGGATATGTGCAGACGTCAAAAAAGTCAATCGTGATTTCTGTAGGGGCGAACGATTGCTATCAGTCATAACCTCGATCCCCCCGGCCTTGTGCCGGGGGTGAAGGAAGTTGGGAGGGGCGTCACAGCCCACTCCCAACGTTTGCCTCCACCGACGCAAGGTCGGTGGGCGGCCAGATGTTAGTGAATTGGGGAAGCGCCCCGAGCTACTTTGAGGCACCTTTCTTCTGGCACACTCGGCAGCTCCCGAGTACCAGGAGGGCATAGAAGGTGTGTTCAACATCTCCCTCTGGTGATCCGGGCTGGGGGGCGAAGAGTCCGTTGGGCGCCCAGCAGGCTTCGGTGAAGAGCAAGTCGCTCCTGTTGTTCAGACTACAGGGTGCGAGTGCCAGTCGCGCGGCTGCGGTGGCGAGAAGATCAGGGGCAGCCCCCTCCACGGAGGAAAATCCGCCTGTGGAGGCATGACGTCGCAAAAGGGCATCACGGAGTTCTGGGTTGCCGCACGCCTTGGGTTTCGCGAGAACCAACGCCGCCAGACGTGAGGTGGAAATGGCCTTCTTACTTTGAAGACGGACACAACGGAGGAGCAGGGGTGTTAAAAGTGGGAAGGCGGTCTCCGCGAGAAGTCCGGAGAGGAGGAGGGTGTAGGGGGTGCGGGGAGGATGGCGGATGAGGAATCCGAGGCACGCAAGCTTGCGCCTGAAAACAGGGAGGGCCTGAAGGTTGACAAAGGACGCGCTGTAAAGGTCGATCGAGCTTTTGGAGGCGCAGGTCTTGAAGTAGCGTTCCAGGGATTCAGGTGCTCGTCCTTGAAGGGCACGTAGACAGAGCCACGCAAAGAGGGAGTAATAGGGGTCTGACCGCGTTCCCGACAAGTCTGCCTGTCCGCCATCCGCGCAATTTCGTTGGAGGATGGCCTGTGCAATCTCAGCACGAGCCTCTGGTGCGAGACCCTCTGCGCCCTTCCTGGCAATAGTTTCAATGGTACTCAAAAGATTCATCAGGTTGTAGTATACCGCTTATGAGTACTAGGGAGGCAATCATAAAAATAAAATAAATATAACCATGCGTTGCGTCATAATTGATGACACGACGCTTTCCGTACTTTCCGCTTGAACCCTATAGAGTCCTTGTGTACACTCTCAAAAAGTGATAGCAAGGGCTGTCTGTAATATCTACTTTGTGAAAAAGTTAAAAAGACTGGCTATGAAAAATAGGGACGTGTGTTGGGGGAGTCATTTCACCATCTTTCTGCTACTCGCAAGTGCAGGGGGCTTTTTTGGTGGCGACGTAGTGGCTTCTGAAACTTCGGCGAAGAAGCCTAACATCATCTATATTCTTTGCGATGACTTGGGGTATGGCGATGTGAAGTGTCTGGGCGGTGACCGCTGTAAGATTGCGACGCCGAATATTGATCGTCTGGCCGCAGGCGGCATGATATTTACAGAAGCGCATTCAAGCTCCTCGGTTTGTACCCCGACCCGTTATGGTGTCATGACCGGACGCTACAACTGGCGTACGAAACTTCAGTCGGGTGTATTGATGGGGTATCATCCGCCGCTGATTGCCAAGGATCGTCTGACGGTTCCAGCGCTACTGAAGCAGCATGATTATGTGACGGCATGTATCGGCAAGTGGCACCTCGGCATGGCGATTGATCAGAAAAATCCAGAGGCGGCTGTTGGAGAGGGCCCCACCACGCGTGGCTTCGACTCCTTCTTCGGGATCAGTGCCTCGCTCGATATGCCCCCCTTCGCCTTCATTGAGAATACCCGGTTTACAGAAGCCCCCACAGCTCAAAAGTCATGGGTCCGCAAAGGTCCCGCAGCACCCGGCTTTGAGGCTGTTGATGTGCTGCCCACCCTCACGCGAAAGGCGGTTGATTTTATCGGCCAGCGTGCAAAAGAGGAAGCCCCGTTTTTCCTCTATCTCCCATTCCCTTCGCCCCACACCCCGATCGTCCCGACGCAGGAATGGCAGGGCAAGAGCGGCCTGAGTCCGTATGGTGATTTTGTGATGCAGACCGACTGGAGCGTCGGACAAGTCATGGAGGCGCTCGACAAGGCAGGTATCGCGGAAAACACTTTGGTCATGTTCACCAGTGATAATGGTTGCTCCCCAGCGGCTAAAATCGCTGAATTGCAGGAGAAGGGACATTTCCCAAGTGAATGGCGGCGTGGTCATAAGGCGGATATCTGGGACGGCGGACATCGCGTGCCCTTTATTGCGCGCTGGCCAGCCAAGATCAAGGCCGGCACGCGTACAGAACAGATCGTTTGCCTGACCGACTTGATGGCGACCAGTGCGGAGATCGTTGGCGCTAAACTCCCTGAGAGCGCGGGCGAAGACAGTGTCAGCCTCCTGCCTGTTTTCCTTGGAATAGCGGCCGCGCCTGTTCGCGAGGCTGTGGTTCACCACTCGATCAGGGGCGTCTTCGCTATTCGCCAGGGGCAATGGAAATTGGATCTGTGTACGGATTCCGGCGGATGGAGTAAGGGATCTGTCAATGACGCGCCTGGTCAGCTTTATGACATGAGCAAAGATGTGGGTGAGCAGAAGAACGAATACAATCAGCATCCTGAGATAGTCGCCAAGCTTACAGCCTTGCTGGAAAAATATGTGGCGGAGGGCCGCAGTACACCGGGTGTGGCGCAGACGAACGATGTACCTGTAAACATTGCGAAAAAAGGTGGCGAGAAGAAGAAAGCAAAGAAGTAAGCCCGCCGAGCGGGGCAGTGGCAGTTGGCAGTAGCAGTTGGCAGTAAGACCACGGGAATAAACAAGTAACTTTATCAACGAATTAAACGAATGGAACGAATTCCAATTAGCTTAATTCGTTTAATTAGTTGAAAAAACGTTAAGGCATAGGCAAGGGGAGAAAAAGATGAAGAGTCTGAATCTATTGATGGTGATGGCGTGCGCAAGTCTGGGCTTGTGGGTCCAAGCGGAATCTACCATGACGCAGGTGGAGCAGCGGTTCCGTGCGTTGCCGATGGAGGCGCGTCGGTTGACAGGCCCGCTCTTCTGGATGCATGGCGATGAGACCAAGGAGCAGCTGGAACGGGAATTAAAAAATGTTGTTGAAGGGGGCAATGGCACCTTTACGGCCGAACCCCGTCCGCATAAGGATTGGCTGGGCGAGGGGTGGTATCGCGATGTGGACATCTGCCTGCAGTTTGCTAAAAAAAATAATCTAACCATGATCATTTATGATGACTGGTGGTGGCCCAGTCAGATGATGGGCGGACGCGTACCGCCACACTATGGCAGCAAGCGCCTGGTAGCTTCGGCTGTCACGGTCGAAGGCCCCAAGACCTTGCGCGAAGCTGGATACGGACCCTCTAACTTGGTTGCCGTCGTAGCTGGTCGCGTGGTTGAGGGCGATGCTATTGATGCCAGTACGCTGGTGAACCTGGCATCGTCTGTCAAGGACGGGACATTGTCGTGGGAGGTTCCCCAAGGCCAATGGAAGGTCATGGTCTTTACCTGGCGCTTCGATGGCGTT
>CAIZQW010000206.1 GCA_903935195.1 uncultured bacterium | reverse complement strand
GCCATACCTGCTATCCGCTATTCCCGACTTTAGAACTTTAGAATTTTAGAACTTTAGAACTTCTTCAATGGGCTACTTCTTTTGGATTGCGAATTCAAACGGTACGATGTCGAGCTTTTCATATAGCTTCATGATGTCCTCAATGGCGGTCCAAGCCTCGGCAAAGGTGATGTCCTTTGGCAGGGTTGGGTCAGACTCGTAGCGTTGCCGAGTCGTATCTATGTTCTCGGCAAATGTTTGGATGCCAGCGCAATCTATAAAGCGAGATTCGCAGGCCAATCTAAACTCATGGCCGGCCATCTTCCAAAATGCGGTGTCCTTCACTTCGCAGGCACGTCGGATACGGGCCAAGTCGTATAAGTCCTTCACGCGGATGGCATCAATTCTACGGCCAATTTTTGTGATGTAAGCAGGCAGCGAGCTGAGAAAAGCGCGCATCTTCTCGCCCGCAATCCGTTCCAGAGTATAAGCCTGGACGGTCAATCCGTTTGGAAGTTCTAGGTCTGTTACTGCGTCTAGCCCTAATGTCTCTGGAGATGCAATGTCGATCTCGGCATTGGGCGGTGACTTTATTGTTGTCCGGTCAGTGTCAGCCATGTTGATCTTCACTTTATACCCAGCCCAGTTAAAGGGATGGGTGTCTTTGGGTGGGTTTATTTCAACAGTGACAGAGTTTAATTTGAAATGAGCAGGATCTTGCCGGGAGATGTGCTTTCTGAGTGCAACTTCACTTTGGTTTTTAAGGAACGTAAGACGATCCTCTTTCTGCGGGTGATTTTTCTCATATTCCAAGTCCAGATTAGAGTCGAGATCAAAAGATTGCCGTAATGACACATCACCCAGCCTCATGTTCAGAATGCGGGCGCCTTTGAACACAAGAACGGACCTAAGGGGCTCATGTCTGGCGAAAGCTTCTAGCGCAAACTCCAGAACTTTATTCTTCCACTGGTTTTGTTCGGTCTTGTTCATGTGTAAACACCCCATGTGGCATTCAGTGTCTTGGAGGGGACATCTGGAAGTAAGGGGATTGTGGGCAGCAACCCCTTTTTTACTTTAGCCTTAGCAGCAGCCAGGAGCTTGCTTAACTGTGGGTCGACAGCTGAGTAGTTGTTGTTCTCAAGCATATATCCGGCTCTTCGCGTAAGGTCAAGCCGTCTAATTTTTTTCAAATACTCTGCTACTCGTTTTTCGTCGAGCAGGGGTAATCCCCGCTCCCACGCCTCGAAGACCACAGATGAACCTCCGCAGCTCTGAGGTTTGTGAAGGGTGTCCAGCAACGTCTGCTCCAGAGTCGTCATGCGCACCTGACATGTGGGAGAAAGGTGGACAGTCTGTATGCCGGGGATCAACCGCGGATCACGATAGGTAACATAGTAGGGGACCCCCTCGTAATTAAACAGGAGGGTGCCCAGATAGGGGGTACGGTTGGGCAGTACTGTTTGCGCAGGTACAGGCTGGAGTTGCGTTGGTCCTTTCTGCCCTGTAGTTTTTTTCAAGGATGCAATGTGGTGATGAGGCGTCTCTTGAGTGGTCAGCTCATGATACTCGAGTGCTGTGAAATAGCAGATGACGGAACGATCAAACGAGACTTGTGTCGTCTGTAAGAGTTCAATAGGTGAGATCGGGGGCATGGCACCAAGCTCCAGATAGTAGACGATAGGTGGTGTCTTGGTTGATTGAG
>CAIZQW010000205.1 GCA_903935195.1 uncultured bacterium | reverse complement strand
CTCCGTGGGCTAAGGTGACCCCCTATACAGGCCGGCAGCGTCTGCGCGGGCTCGTCTACTGGCTGATGCAACGGTTCTCATATTATCTTGTGAATAGATATGCGGATAAGGTCTTTGTCACCAGCGAACCCGACGTGCATTATTTTGTGAATGCGAAGCGTTCCCGTGACCAGGTGATCGTGGTGCAGGGTGGGGTGGATGTGACGGAGTCCGAGGAATACCTCGGGCAGTTGGCAGTTGGCAATCGGCAGTTGGCAGTGGAGAAGAAGTATGATGCGTGTTTTATTGGAAGGTTCCATTATCAGAAGGGGGTTTTGCTGCTCATCGATATTTGGAAGAAGGTCTGCGAGAAAAAGGCGGATGCCAAGTTGGCGATGATTGGGAATGGGCCATTGGAAGAAGAGGCGCGAGTCAAGATTAAGGCACTGGGATTAGAGAGGAACATTGAGTTTTTAGGTTTTATGGATGGCGAAAAGAAGTTTGAGGTCTTCAAGCAATCTAAAGTCATGGTTCATCCGGCGACTTACGACAGTGGGGGTATGGCTGCTGCGGAGGGTATGGCGTGGAGATTGCCAGGGGTCTCCTTTGACCTTGAGGCCCTCAAGACTTACTATCCGCAGGGCATGGTCAAGGTTCCCTGTTACGATCAGCAATGCTTTGCCGACACCATTCTTCGTCTTCTGGATGATCCTGCCTTCTATGAGGAGCATGCACGCTTGGCCCATGAACTGGTGTTGAATGTATGGGATTGGAATAAACGGGCTGAAAATGTTTGGAAAGCGTTGAATCTTAGTGAAGGATGAAGGTATGGAAATACTTAAAACAGAGATCGTGGATGTCAAGGTGCTGAAGCCGAAGGTCTTTGAGGACGCACGAGGGTATTTTTTTGAGACTTACACCGAACAGCGCTATCGGGAGGCTGGCATTGATTGTCATTTTCTGCAGGATAATGAGTCCATGTCGATGCGCGGGGTCTTGCGTGGCCTCCATTACCAGACCGCGCCTCATGCGCAGACCAAGCTGATCCGTGTGGTGCGTGGTGCGGTCCTTGATGTTGCCGTGGATATTCGGAAAGGTTCACCAACCTTCGGGAAATATGTGTTGGTGGAGTTGTCGGAAAAGAACAAACAGCAGATTTATATTCCCCGTGGCTTTGCCCATGGGTTCTTAGTCTTGGAGGACTATACAGTCTTCTCCTATAAATGTGATGCCTATTATAATCCCGCATGCGAACGTGGCCTCCGCTGGGATGATCCAACGATTGCGATTCCGTGGCCGAAACTCGATATCCCGTTCATTCTTTCGGAGAAGGATAAGAAGCAGCCGTTGCTCCAAGATATTTAACCACAGGGAACGCATAGAACACAGAGAAAAGAGTTGTGCATCTGATTGCGAAACAAAGAATTTAGAAGTTGATCTTTGAGATCTCTGTGTTCTTTGTGGTTAATTAATGAAGTTTTAGGCATGCATAGGAAGGGAAGTAAGAAATGCGAAAAAGAGTTTTTGAGTTAATGATCGTAACGGTTGTTTCTCTCCTATCCGGCTGCGGAGGAAAGAAGCCAGCGGTCTCGCTGGAGAGGCAGCTTGAAAAGTTGTCAACCGTGATGACTTTTTGTCAGCCTGCTAGAAGCGAAAGCGACATGTTTTCGAGTTATGATCGCCGTGGCGGGAATATGGACTGGTTTTTCTTTGCCCCTCCGATTGACGGGAAAGAGCTTTATGAGGTGATCACCTTGCCTGGCCCTGGTTGCCTCACCCGTATTTGGGAGACCAATATTCGTTTCACTGAGTTGCTTTTTTATTTTGACGGAGAAGCTGATGCGCGACTCAAAATAGCAACGCCCAATTATGTGTTTACGGAAAGCGAACAATTTATGCCCCTGCAGGGATGTGCGAGTGGTGGCGCCTATTCCTATCTCCCG
>CAIZQW010000204.1 GCA_903935195.1 uncultured bacterium | reverse complement strand
GGGTGTTTCAATATCGGCGTACGGGCGTCCTCGCCCGTACGTGTGCAGGCGAGGACGCCTGCACGCCAGCATGTCGAACAGTCTTTCCCCAACATTCCACCGTTCCAGTATTCCAACATTCCAGTGAAGTTATAGGCAAGCAGAGCCGATAGGCGAGCGCGGCACCGCTCTTCTTGGCATCCTAAATGCGACGTCGCTTGGAGGACTTAGCTGTGGAAGGTTTCTCTTCAAAGGCGCCAATGTCACGATTCTTGGTAACCGAATTCCACATGAAGTAACGCCCATTCATCGCAACGTAGACGCCGGGAGGAAGCACCTGGACAAGTGCCAGTGCGCTACCGAGATTGAACAATCCATCCGAACTGCCGAACTTGTAGGGAACCATCGCTCCGGTCAGCACCACCGTCTTGTCAGTGACTGTTTTTCCGAGAAAACACGCCGTCTTCTCCATGGTATCGGTACCGTGCGTGATAACGATTCTCTTCTCCTTGGCCTGTTGGCATGCAGTCGCAATCGCTTGACGATCTGCCGTCGTCATGTCCAAGCTGTCCTTCATCATGAGGACTTGAATCCGCACGGAGACGCGGGATCTCCCCAGCTCCAACATCTCGGCGAGATGCGTCTTCTTGAAGTACAGGTTGCCGTTAAGCTCGTTGTACTCCTTATCAAATGTCCCGCCTGTCGCAAACAGTGCAATTTTCATTCTTCTTTACCTTCCAACAATATTATGCTGTTTTCACTATCTCAGAATCTTCACGCCATCAGGAGCTGTGATATCCGAAGCGATGGTGCCATTCGGCTTGCGTTCATGACGGACGCGTATCACGCCCAACGGCGTGGGATAGGAACCCTCGGCAAAGGTCAAGTCGCCCAGATTGGGTTTCACGCGTACAACCTTGCACCCTGCTTCAACAGGCTGGATGCCTAAAACATGATGGATCAGCCAGGGTGCGGGTCCTGAGGACCAACCGTGGCAGAGGCTGTGACGGAACCCCTTGTAGCAGAACTCGCCGTAGTCGCCATGGATGTCCTTCTTGCCGGCCACGGGCATCTCGTCGATGCGGAAGGCGTTGTTGGTCCAACTCACATTGAAATCTTCCCAGAAACTCGTCGCCCCCATGTCCAACATGGCTCCCCAGTAGTCGCGTACGGTATTAATGGCCATCTGATACTCCCCTGCTTGGGCCATGGCTTCAAGCATGTAGTAGCCATAAAAGGTCGACACACCCTGTACGCCGTTCTTGGCGAGGACACGCTCCATCATCTCCTTGCTCTCGCGCAAGCCCGAGAGCGCCAGCAGAGCCGCAGCCTGCTTACTGCCTGCGGGATCGGGCTTGATGGCGCGCACGCGCACCAGTGCCTCTGTGCAGGTCTGCTTCATGGCGGCGTCCCCGAATACCTCCGCCATCTTCTCGCCGCAGACAAAGGCATTCACCATCAGCGCCTGCATCCCGGCCGCGACAGCCGGCCTGTTGTGCTGTGTCGGCCAATCCAGAAAGCCGCTTGGGGTCGCGCACTTGCCGTCCTTATCAATATGCTTGACCAGATTAGCGAAGACCTCTTTGAGATAGCCCTGCTGCGCTTTAAGATAGGCGACATCGCCTGTATAAAGATACCAGTCGTACTGGCAGCGGATCCACCAGAGGGTATAGGAGGGCATGCCGTTCATCCAGGCGTTTGCAGGGGTTGTGGCCTTCATATAGTCCAGTGACTTCGGCAGGACTTCCTGCGGACCAAAGACCGCCATCAAGGTCATGAGCTCCGGATGCATGTCCCCCATCCAGACGAGCCTGTCACGTTTGATACCATCCCAGATGAAATCCTGTGTGCAAAGATGCAGCGTCCGCGCTGCCGTCTCCCAGACCTTGTTCAGCCGTTCGTCATTGGACTTAAAGGAACCGAGTTGCGGCATCGGACGCATGACCGAGATCGCCTCGATGGCCTCAAGGCTCAAGACGCCCGTGGAGACCAGATCAATGCGCACAAAACGAAATCCTGTCTCGCCGATTTCACGACTACCCAGCCACGGAAGATCAATCACGCTATCGCGAATGGCATGGTCGTTACAAGCGCCTCGCTCGCCCAGCTCAGACATGGCTTCTGCAACTGACTCGCCGAAACGGATGCGCACTTTCACCTTTCTACCGCTAGGTCCGCCAGCCGACAGTTTCAAACCGCCGTGCAATTCACGGCCGAAGTCCACGAGGATGGAAGCCGGGGCGCCCTTGTTCTCCATGCGACATCCGCTGCCCGCTAAAAAGCTTCCTTCCGGCACCTGTCCCATCTTAGGCGTCAACAGAATGCTTGGATCCCCGACCGTCGCCTGTTGCTGCTCCCCGGAGGTCCAGACTACCCGCGTCGGCATCACGTACGTCCGCATCCGCGGATCCACGCGTTCCCCGAAACAACATGTCATCAGAATGCCACTCAACAAAAGAACCGAAAATAGATGCTTATTCATATTCATATCCTCCCTTATAGTGGGGGATACTGTACCACATCACCCCTTCAAAAATCAACTCTGAGTGTCTGAACATGTTTTAAGATTTTAACGCAAAAACCGCTATAAGAAGGGTGGTTATCTCGTCTGCCTCGCGCTGAATAAGCACGCGCCGAGGACGAGTGTATTCACGATGTCCGAACGCTCGCTTAAGGCTTGCTTGCAAGAGCGATGAGCGTTAGCGATAAAGCGGCAATACAGCACGGCAGAACGGATAACCACCCAGACAAATCGAATTTCATTTTCATCAGCAAAAAACTCGTTTTTTGCTGATGAAAATTAGAATGACTCCGCGCAAATGTCCGCTCCGCCGTCCATGTATTCATGGGTGAGGCGGGCCAACGGAACCCGTGCGGGTCCGCCGGGCCCCTACATTTGCGCTCTTCTTCGCGGCTTTTGCGGAAAAGTATTCATTCTTAACACCTATGAGTAAACCCCTGCCATAGCACGGGGGGTAACCGTGCCCTCCATTTCTACTCTTGCGCAAAACATTTTCCCTTGCTTCTACCCACCTAAACAGCAATAATAAAAACATGATGAATACAAAAATAATGCTCTCTTTTTTCGGCGCGGCCCTGCTCTTTCTCACAGGGTGCGTCACCAACCCCATCACCGGCGAACAGCAGTTCAACATGGTCAGCCAGACTGAACTGCTGAACCTCTCACGTCAGGCCGCTCCTGAGCAATTTGGAAAGGACTACGGCATCTCTTCGGATAAAGCCTTGAATGGCTATGTCCAAAGTGTGGGCAAGCGCTTGCTCGCTGTGCTGAAGTCCACCGACATGATTTACCAAAACATGCCCTTCTCCTTTCAGGTCGTCAATGCCACGTATGTGAATGCCTACGCCTTCCCGGATGGCACCATCGCCATTACGCGCGGTATGATGCTGGAACTGGAGAATGAGGCGCAGCTCGCTGCCGTGCTCGGACACGAGATCGCCCATGTCAATTGCGGCCACACCGCCTCAGCCATGAGCAAGGGCACTGTGATGGATCTGGTCGTGGGCGGCACCAGCGCCTATCTGACCCAAAAGGAGAGTTCATGGACTGAAGTCGCCACCCTGGCAGGACAGATCGGCACAACAGCGCTCCTCGCCAATTACAGCCGAGACCAGGAGCGCCAGGCCGATCAAGGGGGTATGGACTACATGGTCCGGGCCGGATATAATCCCAAAGGCATGGTGGACCTCATGAAATTGCTGGTGCGTATCAGCAACTCGAACCCCTCGATGATCGAACAAATGTTCGCCTCTCACCCCATGAGCACCGAGCGGTTGGAGACCGCCACAAAACGCCTGCAATCAACATATGGCGCAGTCAAAGGACGAGACGGCGTCCAGGAATATGCAGTAGCAACAGCAGGGGTACGTTCAAAAAAAGCCGCGCTCGCAGCCTTTGCAAAGGCTGAAACGCAGGTCGCCAGCAAACAGTCGTCCTCGGCGATTCAGTCTGCGCAAACGGGCCTCGCCCTCCTGCCGGGCGACCCGGCAGGCACCTTGATCCTCGCGGATGCCCTTGCAGCAGCCGGCCAGATCGCCGCTGCCAAGCAGGCGGCGACTGCGGCAGTCAACACCTCCGCCTCGCTTCGTGCGGAGAGCCTGCTGGCGCAATGCGCCCTGCAGCAGAAAGATTATGCCACCGCGCTGATCCACCTCAACACCTTAGAGAGCAAAAAGAGCGCTGATTCGCGCCTCTTCTTCTACAAGGGTGTCGCGTATGAAGGGCTGAACCGTAAAGCCGAAGCAGTAAAAAGCTACGACACCTATTTGATGCGGAGCAAGAGCGCCACCTCCGAGAGCGCATATGCCCGTCAACGCCTCCAGAAACTCGCCCCATCCCCTGCGCAGAAATAAGCCCCCACCGCCCAGGTTCTTGGGAATAAACAAAGTATTTAGAAATTGATCTTTGAGATCTTTGTGTTCTTTGAGGTTAAATCAAATCATGTTAGAGACATCCGTATAAACCCCTTTTCTTCGCCCTTGACATTATAGTATCATTTGATATTATCATGTCATGATTTTTAAACCATTAGCACTGCAGAGCGACGCCTCCATCCTCACCAAGATGCTGGCCATTACGAAACAGCTCGGCCAGATGGAAGGTGTCAGGCTGTTACGTCCGCAACCCAAGCTCCGGGAGAAAAACAGAGCAGCCACAGTCCGGGGATCCACCGGCATTGAAGGGAACAAATGCTCATTGGCAGAGGTCGAGGCCATCGCAAACGGAACACCCGTGGCAGCGTCTAAGAAGGACATCCTCGAAGTTAAAAACACACTGGATGCTTATACGGCGCTTCCTGATTATGATCCCTATTCGGTAAAATCTTTTCTCCGTGCCCATGCTAAGTTGATGGGCGGAGGTTTAATTCTGGATGCAGGGCATTTCCGAAGAGAGGCTGTTGAGGTCTACATCACTGAAGAGACGACACGGGCGATGCCCCCTTGGAAAACGGTCGAACCCTCCATGCAGGCCTTATTCGAGTACCTGCGCACCAGCGATGATCCGCCGTTGCTCAAATCCGTCCGCTTCCATCTTGAATGTGTTCTCATCCATCCATTTACAGATGGGAATGGACGCACGGCGCGTCTGTGGCAAACCCGACTGCTCATGGAATGCCATCCCATCTTCGAATATCTGGATGTCGAATCCATGATCTTTGAAAAGCGTCTCGAGTATTATACCTGCATTCGAACGGCGCAAGAACAAGGCGACGCCAAAGCGTTTGTTTCCCTGATGCTGGATCAGATTGATGCTTCACTCCAGAAACTCTGGAAGAACAGCGGCCCGGTTGTTTCCGGCTGGCAGCAGCGTATCGAAGATGCCCGCGCGGCCTTGAAAAGGAAGTCTTTCACCCGGCAACATTACCTTCTCCTTCACAAAACCATCACCCCCGTCACCGCCAGCCGCGACCTCAAAGCGGCTCTGGATGCCAGCATTCTCTCCAGTACCGGAACAAAACGCACCACCTGTTATCAGTTTAAAGCATGAGACACACGAATGCGGGAATAGTGGAAGATATTCCTCGGGAGCAGGATGCTCCCGCTACTTTAATAACTGCCCACTATTCGCACCTTGAAGCCATTTTTTAGACGTGTTATGATGTGAACCATGAAATCGAACACCCTAGGAAGACGCGATTTTTTGCACTGCTCCGCTCTGGGTGCGGCATGTGCAGCGACCTCGACGCTGGCGCAAGGAGAGAATACCACCACGCCGCTCAAGGTCCCCCTCAACAAACTTAGGACGACCCTCGCCAAACATGGCGCCATCGTACCCTCTGTATGATCAGTGACTTTTCATCATTAACCCCTGACCGTGTCTTAGAGGCCATCGAAGCGGCGCTCCGACAACACTGCTCAGGACTTCTTCGTCCGCTCCCGAGTTATATCAACCGGGTTTACGAGGTTGCGCTGGAATCAGGCGAACCACTCGTCGCAAAATTTTACCGTCCCGGACGCTGGAACCGCGAAGCCATCCTCGAGGAACACGCCTTTGTTCAAGCCTGCGCCCGCGAGGAGATTCCCGTCATCGCTCCTCTGACCTTTGCTGATGGCTCCACGCTCGGCGAGATTGAAGGCATCTCCTTTGCGCTCTTCCCAAAACGGGGAGGACGTCCCATCGAACCTGCGGATCCCGGCAACGCACTCTGGAATCGCCTGGGCGCCTTACTGGCGCGCATCCACAATGTCGGTGCGCAGACCGAAGCC
>CAIZQW010000203.1 GCA_903935195.1 uncultured bacterium | reverse complement strand
GTCGGCGCCTTGAGCGTTTACCGTGACTTTGCAGATAATGACCAGCTGACGGCTGACATGGCCATTCTTCAGATTGTGGCATCCATGATGGCGCGTGCGCTTCTGCTACGCCGTGATTTAGTGGCCCAACAGGAGGTTTTAGAGACTGAAAATCGTCTCCTCCGTGAAGAGTTGACCCGTCGCTATCATCCCGATAACATTGTTGGAAATTCCCGTGAGATGCAGGAGGTCTATGATCAGATCTCTCAGGTCGCGACGAGTCAAGCCACGGTCTTGATTCATGGCGAGACCGGTACAGGCAAGGAGCTGGTTGCTCATGCGATCCATTATGCCAGCAACCGTGCGGATAAACCCTTTGTGCGCGTCCATTGCGCTGCACTACCCGAATCCATTATTGAAAGCGAACTCTTCGGTCATGTCAAAGGCGCCTTTACGGGTGCGGTCTCTGATCGCAAAGGACGTTTTGAGTTGGCGGACGGCGGAACCATTTTTTTAGATGAAATTGGCGAAATTCCGATTGCGATCCAATCTAAATTATTGCGAGTGTTGCAGGAACGAGAGTTTGAGCGCGTGGGGGATGTCAAGACGACCAAGGTCAATGTGCGTATCATTGTTGCGACCCATCGCGATCTTCCTGCCATGGTGGAACGAGGACTCTTTCGAGAGGACCTTTATTATCGCCTCAGTGTCTTTCCAATCTTTGTTCCTCCTTTAGTGAAACGGAAAGCCGATATTTTATTGCTCGCAAACTATTTTATGCAGAAGTATGCGACGCTGAATACAAAGCCCATCAGCGGTTTTCTACCAGAGGCTATTGAGTTGCTCCTAAAGCATCGCTGGCCAGGGAACGTGCGAGAACTGGAGAACTGCATTGAACGGGCGGTCCTGCTGACTTCTGGGAATGTGATCGAGTCCCAGGTTCTTCCCGTGAGCGTCCAGACTCCAGCGGTGACGACCGGACTGGAGTCGAGTTCTCGCCGCATGGAGGAGCTAGGTAAGCTCTCATTAGAGGAGATGGTGGGATCGTACGAAAAGACGATTTTGGCAGATGCCCTTTCCAAATGTGACAACAACGTGGCTGCTGTTGCGCGTCTCCTCGCTTCCACGCCCCGGATTATCGGATATAAGCTTAAGCAGTATCAGCTAAGAACAGGCAATTTTTTATGACACAATTACAAGCCGCCCGCAAGGGTATTATTACGGATGCCATGCAATGCGTGGCAAGAGATGAACACGTCGAGGTTCAGGCTGTCCTTGAGGCGATTGCCTCCGGGCGCGCAGTGATTCCCTTAAATCCCTCTCACAAGGGGGTGCGCGCTGTAGGCGTTGGTCGCCTCTTTTCAACCAAGGTGAATGCAAATCTAGGGCGTTCTCCAACACGTTCTGGCAAGGGTGATGAACTTGAGAAGCTGGCGGTCTCCCTAAAGGCAGGAGCGGATTTCGTGATGGATCTCAGTGTGGGTGCAGATGTCCGCGCGATTCGTCAAGGAATGCTCGAGGCTTCGCCTGTGCCGTTGGGGACGGTTCCAGTCTATGAGACCCTTTCGCGTGTGGAGGGTGATGTGCCAGTCATGGATCCTGATTTGCTGTTACGCGTGATTCGCGAACAGGCAGAGCAGGGGGTTGATTTTATGACCCTTCATGCAGGTCTCTTGCATGCGCACGTGGATCTCGCGATGGGCCGTATCATGGGTATTGTCAGCCGCGGCGGAGCGATCATGGCGGAGTGGATGAAGAATAACAATGCTGAAAACCCTCTCTATACGCGCTGGGACGAGGTGATGGATATTTTGGTCGAGCATGATGTGACAGTCTCCCTCGGCGATGGCTTACGGCCTGGCTGCTTGGCGGATGCGAGCGATGCAGCCCAGTTTGGCGAGTTGGATGTGCTGGGCGAATTGGTGCATCGTTGTCGCGAACGGGGTGTGCAGGTCATGGTTGAGGGACCAGGGCATGTGCCCTTTAATCAGATCCAGATGAACATGGAGCGTCAGCAAGAGGTCTGTGATGGTGCGCCCTTTTATGTGCTGGGCCCTGTCGTGACCGATATTGCACCTGGGTATGACCATATCACCTCCTGTATTGGCGCAACAGCTGCAACCATGTATGGGGCTTCGCTCCTATGTTATGTGACGCCTGCTGAACATTTGGGCTTGCCCGATGCTGAAGAGGTTCACCAAGGAATGATTGCTTATCGCATTGCAGCCCACGCAGGCGATGTTGCTCGCGGTTTTCCAGGGGCTCGCGACCGAGATGATGCCATGTCGCGTGCACGGGTTAATTTTGACTGGGAGGGGCAGTTCAAGGAAGCGATTGATCCTGAACGCGCGCGTGCTCGTTGGTTGAAGACGCGCGCCTGTTCGGATACGACGCATACGGATGATCACTGCTCCATGTGCGGTAAGGCGTTCTGCGCAATGCGAACGACCAAGCGCATCCGAAGCACCTAAGATTTATTTATACCAGACGCGCCAGAGGTAGAGCCCGTTGGGTGGCGCTGAGGGGACACGGGCTTTGCGGGGTGCACAGGACTTCAGTAACTCGGCGACAGCCTTGGGCTTCTCTGCTCCCTCGCCGATGCGAATCAAAAAGCCGACCATACTGCGCACCTGTTTATAGAGAAAGCCCTCGCCACTCACACGAAAGAGAATCTCCTTGCCACGCTTGCTGACGGTGAAGGAGAAGACCGAGCGAACCGTCGATTCGATCGCCCTGTGGGGGTTGGCTGTAAAAGAGGCAAAATCATGACGGCCTACAAAGTGTCGAGCGCCCTCTTGCATGGCCACAACATTTAACGGACGGTAGACATACGTGGTATAGAGCCGGCGGTCTGGCAGGCAGATGGGGTCGTTCCAGACTATGTAGCGGTACTCTTTTCCCTTGGCCGAGATGCGAGCATGAAAATCAGGTTTTGCAAGTGTCGCCTTGAGGATCCGGATATCCAGAGGCAGGCGTCCATTGAGGACGCGGCAGAGCGACTCTGGCTTCATCGGCGTGTCAATATCCACATGTGCGACCTGCCCCCGGGCATGCACACCTTGGTCTGTGCGTCCGCTTCCATGCACTGTGACCTTCTGGCCGACGATCTTTTCGAGTACGGATTCGATCTTCTGCTGAATACTGGGGGCATTGGCTTGAGTTTGCCAGCCTGAATAAGCCGTTCCGTCGTAAGCAATCAGCAATTTAAAACGTTTAGACATATTTGGCGCCATCAGGTCGTTGCGCGACACGCTGGAGTAACTTCTTCACCTCTTCAGCTCGTTCCTTCGGACAGATGAGCGTGGCATTCTCCGAATGGACAACGATGAGTCCTTCGACTCCGATAAGCGCGGTCAGGCGGTTCTCTGAGACAACGATATTATTATGGGCTTCTCGCTGTTCGCAGGCCCCGATGATCACATTGCCGTCTTGGTCTGCGGTGAAATGTCCCGTGAGTGAGGGCCATGAACCCACATCATCCCAGCCGAAGGCGCCCCGAGCCATAATGATATTGTCAAGATGCTCCATGATGGCATAGTCAATGGAGATCGAACGGAGGAGCGGGTAGGTCTGACGCAGGACCGCGTCGAGATCACTCGGAGAGAGTGCGACTTGAGCAACTCGTTCGCAGAGGTCAGCGAGATCTGGCGCGTAGGTTGCGAGGGCATCACGCATGGTGTCGGTACGCCAGATAAACATACCAGCGTTCCAGAAGAATCGTCCGCTCTCGATATACCGCGCCGCTGTATACGCATCAGGCTTTTCGACGAAGCGCTTAGCCTTGTTGAAGAGGGTGACCGTCTTGGTGGTGTTCAGAGGAGCATCTGCTTCAATATAGCCGAACCCTGTGGCGGGATGTGTGGGTTGTATACCGATGGTGACAATAGACTTTTCGAGGTGTGCAACCTTGGCGGCGTCCATGAGTGTTACTCGGAAGGTCTCCACATCGCTCATGAGCTGGTCTGCGGTTAAGATACAGACAACACCCTCTGGATCTCGGGCCATGACGAGTCCGCAGGCTACGGCAATGGCAGGCGCGGTATCGCGCTTACACGGCTCCCCGATAATGTTGGCGCGTGGAACATTCCAAGCTGCAGTTGCTGTATCGTCCACAAGGTGCTGGGCGGTAATGATGAAAATTCGATCATTGGGAACAAAGCCTGCTAGACGCTCTACCGCGAGGGAGAGCAAGGGACGTCCTCCAAAAAGGGAAATAAATTGTTTAGGACGCGCTTTGGTGCTGAGGGGCCAAAAACGTTCTCCACTGCCCCCTGCCAAAATCACTGCATAGACATGCTTCATGAGAAAGACTCCATTGTGCTGGGTGAAAAGGCAGTAGAATACCGTATTTTGATGGATAACTCAAATGGTGACTTCTCGAAAATTGAAAAAAACTGGGATGACTCTGAGTTTTTCTTGCCTGTTAAGACGAAAGATGTTACCTTAATACCCTTTTCTTAAGGAGAATAGTATCATGTCAAGAGTATGTGAGGTTTGCGGTAAGGGTCCTTCAACCGGGTGCACAATTGTTCGTCATGGTTTAGCAAAGGCTAAAGGCGGTATCGGTTTGCATACAACAGGTATTTCTAAGCGTCGTTTTCTGCCGAATCTGCGTTCTGTGCGTTCAGTCGCTACGAATGGCGCCGTGAGCCGAGTAAAGGTTTGCGCCTCTTGCTTGAAGAGTGGCAAGATCACCAAGCCAAGCGCTTAAGTGCGTGATATCCTTGGGACTGCTTTCTCCTGCATTTTAATGCCTTTAGAATCAAAGGAGGGTTTCCATGAGCGATAAGTCAAAGACGGTGCAATCAACACGTGTTGTGCTGAATGACGTTCAGGATGGGCCTGCTGACGAAGGGGCTGAAGCAGTTGCTCAGGAGTCCTTTGAAGAAGAGGGTCTTGATGTTCAAGATGGGGTCGCTTCCATTAGTGCGGATGAGGATGGTCCCGCCGTGGATCAGGCTATTGATCCCAGCATGGAGCCTCCAACACCGCAGGAAGAGATTCGATCTACCGATATTCTCTTTAACTGTCCTTCTTGTGGCAGTAGTCTTGCGATTGACTATCGTGGTGCAGGACTCCAAATCAATTGCACACAATGTGGTGCTCTCGCACAGGTTCCGATCCCTTCAGGTATGGATGTTTCGGATCTTGATCTTTCCGCAGGCGAGTTGCTGGGTCAGTTGTTCCAAACTCGTTCGATGATGCTCAAGCGGGATCTGCAGATTACAGAGCTGACGCAAGTCATTGAAAGTCTCAAGACGCGTCGAGGCGAACTGGAGCGTAATCGTATGAATACCCTTCATCGTTATGCGGAGTTAGCTCATATGTGTCAGTCGATCTCTCGCACACAGGCGGAGATGACTGGTATTTTGAGTCGCATGGTGGCATTGATCTCGGAAGAACAGCAACTCTAATGGAAGTGCCGTGAATACAGCGGTTGACACTCTTATAATCGGCGGCGGACCAGCAGGTCTGACCGCCGCTTCTTTTTGCGCGAAACCCAGTATCGTGCTGGAGCAATGCGCTTCGCCTAGCCGGAAGTTGCTAGCAACCGGGGGTGGGCGTTGTAATCTGACCCATGAGGGCCCTGTCCTTGCCATGGCGCCACTGTTTGGAGAGGCTTCCCGGTTTGTTCTTCCTGCCCTGCATGCTTTCCCGCCAGAAGCAATCTGTGAGTTCTTTCATAAAAGGGGTATGCAAACAGTCGTGGAAGCCGATGGTTGCGTCTTCCCAGCCTCTCAAAAGGCGTCAGATGTCCGTGACGTTCTTATTCATGCCGCACAGGAGGCGCGCGCGACAATCCAGTGCGGTGTCCGTGTCGAGCGCTTTATCCTGGAGCCAGAGAAGGGGACAGGGCTGCAGCGCATTGTCAGTGTGCCGACCTCGGCGGGCACTTTCTCTCCGCGTTGGGTTGTGCTTGCTGCAGGTGGGCAAAGTTATCCGGAACTCGGTTCCGATGGTTCCGGCTTCGCTTTAGCACGGAGTGCCGGACTGGAGGTTTCTCCCCCCGTCCCGGCCTTGGCTGGCTTGATCATTCCCGCTGAGTGGGTCGTCGCACTCTCAGGTCTCCTCTGTGAGCAAGGCGCCATTCGCATCGATTCCAAGGGGGCCTCTAAGAAACCCCAACAAGGCCCCATCCTTTTTACACATAAGGGCATCAGCGGTCCGCCCGCGTTGGCTTTGTCAGGCGAGATCAATGCACGGTTGCTTGCTGAAAAGGAGGTGACCATCCGAGTCTCTTTCAGGAGCGACCGGAGTGTCAATGACTGGATGGCGTTATTTAGCCAGTGGCGTCAGAAACATGGGAATCGCTCCTTTCACAATCTGCTCTCTGGTGAATTGCCACGGGCGCTGGCGGTAGCACTCTGCCGGGCATCAGGCCTTGAGGAGGTTGTCGTGGCCCGCGCCGGAAAGAAGGAGTTGCAGGCGCTGGCTATGTTCTGTGCGGAGTGTCCGCTGACTGTCACGGGGACAGAGGGCTGGGGACGTGCCATGCTCACGCGGGGTGGCGTGGCCTTGAAGGAATTGAATGCCCAGACGCTTGCGGCGCGGCGAATTTCAAATCTCACTTGCATCGGCGAGGTTGTGGATGTCGATGCCCCCTGTGGCGGGTATAATCTCACCTGGGCCTTTGCCTCTGGATTTCTCGCTGCACACGCGATCAATTCAGTGGACAGTAGCAGTCGGCAGTAGCAGTTGGCAGTGATACACTACAAATAATGTAATCAACGAATTAAACGAATGGAACGAATTCCAATTAGCTTAATTCGTTTAATTAGTTGAAAATGATTAAAGTTGCAGGAAGGCGCAATGGCTTATTCGGCTTCGAGTTCGACACGGACCGGAAAATGGTCTGAGTAACCCATGACCATTTTGTTTCCGTTGGCTTTGCTTCGGATATATCGGAACGGTTTCGGGGAACCATTGGTCTGTACGTGGTCAGGATATTTGAAGATCGAGTAGGCCTCTGCCATCACGTGCCAAGGTGCAGTGGGTGTACTGTTGGTCAGCATCCCAGGGCTGATGCTAATCGAATCAAAGGAGTTCCATCGCTTGGCTGCTGCATAGTAGTAGCTTCCGCGTTCATCCGCAGAAAATATACTGGAGAGGTTCCAAAAGAGACGCTTTGCCATATTGGTCCGAACAAACGCTTCATCAAGGGAGAGTCCCGCATCCCGAACAAGGATAGGGGATTCGACATTGTCGTTGAAATCGCCCAAGACAAGAATGGCAGCGGTCGGCTCTTTCTCAAGACGTGAGTCGATGAATTTTCGCACAGCTTTGGCTTCCGTACTGCGGATGAGGTCGCTCTCCTCTTTTGTGCCTAGTTGCGATTTCCAGTGGTTGACCAGAAGCGTCAACGGACGACCCTGGATTAGGAAGTCGCAAACCAGCACATCGCGCTGAGCTGGAAAAGCACAGAACCAATTCGTGCATACAGGCTCATGTTTTGCGAGCATCGCTACGTCAATGCCACGGGTGTCCTGCCCGTTTCGATGGATGATGATTGGAAGTTCGTATTGCTGTTCCTTTTGCAAGGTGGCAACGAGATCCTTGAGCACCTGTCGGTTCTCGACCTCGGCGAGACAGAGGATGTCTGGTTTCATGGTTGCAATGATCTTTGCAAGATGCGAGAGCTTTCGGGTGTAACGAAAGGTTGTCCAATGTGTCCAGCCGTCAGGTGTGTAACTGTCATCATTTGGATTGTCCGGGTCGTCAATCGTGTCAAAAAGATTTTCAACGTTCCATGAGGCAACCACAAGGGTGTTTGACCCGGCAAAGGCAAAGCTAGGGATCAGGAGCAGAAACAAAAAAATATGTTTTATATTCATAGAAAAAAGGGTGGCTGGCTATTTCGTTTTTCCAATTTCAAGGGAGGGGACGACATCAAGGAGGAAGGCGGCATCGCCTGTGACGCCAAAGCCCATGCCAGCGAGACCCGCGATCATGGCTGCGTTATCGCCGCAGTGTTTGGGTTCGGCCAACAGGAGGCGCGTGTTGTGTTGCGCTGCGAGTTCGGTCAGCCGTTCGCGCAGGCGACGATTCAGCGAGACGCCACCCCCAACGGCGAGGGCTTTGTAATTTTTCTTGCTGAGGGCAAAGGCGCAACGATCGACCAAGGCGCTAACAATCGCCTCCTGATACGACGAGGCGATCTCAGGGATGTCCTCAGGTGTCGCAGGATGGTCTTTCAGGTGATACATCAGCGCGGTTTTGAGTCCGCTGAAACTGACGCACATCTCAGCCTCCATAGCTCCTAGTGCCGGATTACCTGCACGTGGCCGGCCTTTGGGGAATGCGATACTAGCAAGGGTCTTGGCTTCTTTAGCTGCCTTGTCAACGACTGGACCACCAGGATAACCAAGCCCTAACAGTTTAGCTGCCTTGTCAAAGGCCTCGCCAGCGGCGTCGTCGAGTGTTTGGCCCATGATGTGATACTCGCCGGGCTTCGGGATATCAATCCAGCAGGTATGGCCGCCAGAGACAACGAGTGCAAGCATGGGACACGCTTCATGGGGATCAGGCGCGTCTGGTTTTAAAAAGACGGAGTGGATATGCGCCTCAAGATGGTTGATGCCGATGAGTGGCTTTTTGAGTCGCATGGCGAGTCCCTTTGCTGCGGAGAGGCCGACAATCAAGGAACTGGCAAGTCCTGGACCATAGGTGACGGCGATACCATCTAACTGGTCGTAGGTGACGTGCGCATCTTGCAATGCCTGTTCAATGATGCCGTCAATCTTTTCAAGATGGCTACGCGAAGCAATTTCGGGAACGACTCCGCCATACGCCTGATGCAACGGAATTTGGCTGTAGACGACATTGGAGAGCACAGTGCGCGCATCTTTTACAACCGCAGCGGCGGTCTCATCACATGAGGTTTCAATTCCGAGTAGGTGCATAATTATTTTCTTTCGTCACCGACTTTTAAGCAATAAAGGCGTGTGCTGTCACGCAGGAAGAGGCGATGATTGACCAAGATCATCGGTCCCCATGCGTCACGTCCTTTACCGCCCATAAGTTCATGGCGTGCTAAACGTTGGTACCCATCTTTGCTCGTGCGGGCGAGTGTGAGTGTTCCCGCGTCGTTCAAGAGGAAAAACAAGCCATCCTGGGTTGCCAAGAAGGGCCCTAAGCCAAAAAGATCATCTTTACCGCTCGTCCAGAGGCGCTCGCCGTCGAGGGTCATGCAGGCAAGTTGCTGGCGCTCTCCGCCGCCATCGCTCGGGAGGATGGAGTAGAGGCGCCCCTTCAAAAGAATCGGCGTCTGCTGTTCGCAGGCAAAAACTTTTTTGTCGCGTTTAAAGAGGAGTTCGGCCTTCCAAGTGTCGGTCGTGTCCCTGGAGACACGGAACATGGCGCTACCCGAGCCATAGCCTGCGGTCATAAGGAAGCGATTGTCGGTTAAGGGAACAGGCGAGGGGGCAACGACACTGGGGGTGAAGTCTGTTGTCTTCCAGAGTAGCTTGCCTCGCGCCTCACCGTCGGCTTGCACGCCGATAATGCCTCCTAAACCAGCATAGACATACTGACGAACGCCGTCAAAGGTCATGACCATGACAGAGGAGTGTGACATCTCGATTCCTCTTGGCGAGGGCGTTTCGAAAAGAGTCTTGCCGGTGATAAGGTCGAGACCGCAAAGCACGACATTCGTTCCTGCTGGAGCAAGGATAGCCATGTTGTTGTCGATCAGCGGACATTGACCCGTATACCACAAGGGAACCTTTGTGCCATACCGTGCGACCATGTCCATGCCCCATTGATACGTGCCATTTGAGGCTACGAGCGAGAGGACATGGCAGTGGGGTCCTATGGAGAGGACCGAGTGGCCGTCTGTTGCGACAACGGTGCGGGAGATGCCGTGGTTGCGCTTTGTTTTAACACGATAGAGATGCTCCCAGCGCAGTGCCCCTGTATCGGCGTTCAGACATTTTAAGATATCGCCACTGCGTGCCTCGTCATAGTCCAAAAGGTAAGCGCATCCGTTGACAATCGCAGGCATGGCATGCCCATCGCCGACCTCGATCTGCCAGAGAATCTCCGGGCCTGTGGTTGGCCAGGTCGTGAAGAGGTCTGGACTATCCGTATTGATATTGTCTTGCTTGTCGCCCCGAAAGCCATGCCATGAACCTTTTAATTTGCCTGCGGGCACGTCGTCGAAAAACTTGAAGCAGCCCGTTAGGTCAACGACACGTGCAAGTGATTCGGCCTTAGCCTCGGCTTGAGAACCTTGAAGTGTTGGCGTGCGCTCAACGAGATCCAGAGGCTCACTCCTTAGCCAGACATAAAGCACACATCCCGCGAAGAGGATCGCGAGTGTTGTGACCCAGAGAGGGATGCTTTTGTGGGGCATATTAAACTGATGTCCGTGAAAGAATGCCGAGGACAGATTCCATTTGTTCAATTAGAAGCGGGATGAGTTGTTTTTTGCGCGAGAGGATATCTCGACAAACAAAGACACCCTCGCTCATGCGCGGAAAGGCGACCTTTCGGATGAACTCAGCATCGCCCTCGATCACCAAGATGGAACTCAAAGCTGTGAGGTCGGTAATCATCAGTGCGGCAAAGTAGAGTCCCTGGCTTGTACAGGCTGCCCGCAGTTCATTCAGCAATTCAGCTTTACGCTCGACTAGTTCGTCTGTGCTGTTCACCTCGACCTGACTGACACGGAACCGCTTGCCACAGGCTGTGTAGGGCTTAGCGTCCATGGAGAGGATTTCCGGTACAGGCACATTCGTCAGTTGCTGCGAGGAGTTGAAAATGTCACGTCCAAAACGTGCGATATCCAAATCGACCAGCCCAGAGAGATATTCGGCCATTTCACGATCTGTGTCGGTCGTTGTG
>CAIZQW010000202.1 GCA_903935195.1 uncultured bacterium | reverse complement strand
CCGTCGTCCCCGCCACTTTTTTTCTAAGTGGAAAATGAAAAGCTCAAAGTGAAAAATCACTTTGGGCTTTCTTTTTTGACGGGATGAGAACCCCAGTTCGAACAACTTTGTCGCGAGCTTTGTCGAAATCAATCAGCGGCTTGTTTCGTCCGTCGCCAACTGTAAATATACGAAGGAGCAACTTCTTCCCGCAGAGGTAATATCACTGCCGAAAAGTATTTAGACCATAGGAAGGGCACCAGATACACGGGAGGGGCACGCGCCTGCGTGCCTAGGACGAGCAGACGCTCGTCCCTCCCTGTGTATGGGATAGCCCTTTTAGTCTAATTACTTTTCGCTCCTGGTATAAGATGAGGAGCAGAGTTTATTGGATCGACAAAGCTCACGACAAAGCTCGCGACAAAGTTGGGTGTTGATCCCGCCTAAAGGCGGAACTCCAAACAATAAGAAACAGTGCCCTGACATCTGAAAGCTTTCTTTTTTACAAATCTACCGCCATGCCGTATACTATTGGCCTGCTATGTTAACCAATCGTACAGCCTGGCTTTTATTGATCGTACTCTCCGCACTCTTGGGCGTGCTGCTGTTGTGGCCGCTCCTTTCCGTGGTCAGTGGCGGTTTTTATGTGGAGGGGCGCTGGACATTGACGTATGTGAAGGATGTCTTTCGCAATCCGATCTATGCGGAGGGCTTGGTCAACAGTTTAGGGCTTGCCTTGGGGGCAACCGTGGGTGCAGCCCTCCTGGCGGTTCCTCTTGCGTGGTTGTCCTATCGGTATTCCTTTAAAGGCCAGAAGGCGCTGAACGCCTTGTTGCTGGTCCCCTTGGTGCTGCCTCCCTTTGTCGGTGCGATAGGGTTGACGCAGTTTCTCGGACCCTATGGCGCGCTGAATGCGCTGATGGGATGGGGTCCGATTGATTGGCTGGGGGAGTCCCGCGTGTTTGGCGTCATCATCTTGCAGGCGCTCGCCTTCTATCCGATCCTCTATCTGAATGTGGCTGCGGCCTTTGCAAACATTGATCCAGCCATGCATGAGGCCGCCCACAATCTGGGAGCCAATGGGTGGCAGACCTTTCGGCGCATCACCTTGCCGTTGGTGACTCCCGGACTTTTCGCAGGCGGCACGCTCGTCTTTATCGCCTGTTTTACCGAGCTTGGAACGCCCTTGATGATGGGGTATACGCGGTGTGTCGCGGTTCAGATCTATGATGAGTTCAAGGAGATGAGCGGTTCCCCCTTCCCGTATGCCCTGGTCACGGTGGTGCTTTGTTTCAGCGTTGCCATGTATGCTGTGGGACATTTTATCTTTGGCGGACGGGCCTATGCGTTACAGTCCAAGGCCGCACCGCTCTATCAGCAGAAAAAAGTGGGCCCCTTGGGAAATTTGTTGATTGTGTTGCCTTTTCTCGGGGTTGTGATTTTGGCGCTTCTGCCCCATGCCGGGGTTGTTCTGACGAGCCTCTCGGTTCCGGGTTCCTGGTATAAGACTGTTCTGCCAGAGGCGTGGACACTCTCGCACTATTCCGAGGCGTTGGGCCATGACATGACTTTAAATGCGATTAAGAACAGTCTGCTCTTCTCCTCCATGGCTGTTCTATTCAACATGGTTGTTGGGGTAGGCGTCGCGTGGGTCGTGGTCCGTTCACGTCTTCGGCTGAAGGGCGTTTTGGACGCCCTTGCCATGATCCCGCTTGCTGTTCCCGGATTGGTCATGGCGTTTGGGTTCGTCTCAGTCAGTGGCTTCTTGGCGACAGGACCGTGGGGGAAGGCCCATCCTCAATGGGCCGCATTGCTTGATATCCGCGTCAATCCGACTCTCTTTCTTGTAGTCGCATACGCGATTCGCCGTCTGCCCTACATGGTGCGTGCGGCTGTGGCCGGACTGCAGCAAACGTCCGTCACACTGGAGGAGGCGGCGCTCAACCTCGGTGCGTCGCCCTTCTGCGCGCTTCGTCGGGTGACGCTTCCACTGATCGCGGCAAACATCATCGCAGGCGCTCTGATGGTATTCTCCTTCAGTATGCTGGAAGTCTCGGACAGCGTGATGCTGGCCCAGAAGGTCGAGTATTATCCGATCACCAAGACGATCTTCGAGCTCTTCCAGTTGATGGGAATCGGACGCTTCCTTGCCGCCGCGCTCGGTGTCTGGGCCATGGTTTTTCTCTCCGTGACGCTCTTAGGCTGTAGCCTCCTGCTGGGCAAAAAGATGGGAGCGCTTTTTAAGGCTTAAGAAAGTTTGTGATTTTTGTGGATTTTGTGGTTCCGAAATACAATACTTATCCTGTTTATGACTACGATACCTAGACGTGTGTGGCTGGAGATTGATCTCGGCCGTTTGATTTCGAACTATCGCAAGATTCGCACGGCGGTTGCGCCTGCTGATGTCTTGGCGGTCTTGAAGGCTAATGCCTACGGCCTTGGCGTGTTACCGATTGCCCGTGCGCTCAGCGAAGCAGGCGTGACACAGTTCGGCGTTGCTGAACCGTATGAGGCGATCCAACTGTTGCCACTGAAGGGGACTGTCCAGATTTTGAGCAGTATCCTGCCGGAGGAGATCGCACCGATGGTTGAGGCCGACGTGGTTCTGCCGGTGACTGATCTGGAATCCGCCAGCCGAATCAGCGAGGAGGCGGTCAAACAGGGGAAACGCGCT
>CAIZQW010000201.1 GCA_903935195.1 uncultured bacterium | reverse complement strand
TCTTGGGTGATTCGGCCGGTACGCATCTATCGCCTTCCGGAAGCGGGCCGGAGTTTGCGTCTGAATACGCGGCTGGGGCGGATTAAGAGTTTTTCGCTAGGATCGCTATTAGGTGCTTGCACGGAAAGCCCCGCAAGTGGCGGGGTACCGCCAGGGCTTATCTCGTGCAAGCACCTGCGTGTCATCGCCTAGAGATTCTGGGTGAAGGACGAGCTGTGCCGACGGCGTATCCGCCGACTGCGCAGGCACGCCGTCCTTCACCCAATTTGCGGTCTTTGCGAAAAAGTATTTTATGGACGAAGTCTGGGCGCGGTACCGGCATCCTGTTCCGGACTCCCCGTAAACGCCCGCACGAGCAAAAGACAGTAACTTGCAAACCTTACTTACTGCTAAGCGACTTGCGGAGAAGCGTTTCAGCATCTTGGATATCCGGGTTGGCCGTAAAGACGGCTTGCGCCATTTTATGGGCGGTGTCTTGCTGGAAACCAAGCTGGGTCAGCGCCAGGATCGCATCACGCAGAATAGCGGCTTTTGGATCGCCACCCCCTGCTGTTGCAGCCGCAAGTGCTTCCAGCGGATTGACCTTGTCGCGCAACTCAACAATCAGCCGCTCGGCTGTCTTTTTTCCAATACCATGAATACCGCTGATCCGCTTAATATTGCCCTCTGCAATCGCGCTGGTCAATTCACTCACCGTCATCCCGCTCAATGCACTCAAGGCGATTTTAGGTCCAATGCCATTCACGCTGATCAATCGCTCAAACATCTGTTTCTCTTCTGTCTGCATAAAGCCAAAGAGAATTTGCGCATCCTCGCGGATGTGATGATACGTCAGAAGTAGACACGGAGATCCCGTGGCAGGCAAACGGTCATACGTGCTTAAGGAAATGAAGAGTTCATATCCCACGCCCTGAACATCCAGCCACGCGACGCTTGGACTCTTTTCAGATAAAATGCCATTCAAAAATGCAATCATACCTACTCCTTTTTTAATCGTTATCGGAAAGTCCACAAATCAAACCCGCGATCAAGAGGCAGGTCACAAGACTGCTCCCTCCATGGCTGATGAAGGGCAAGGTGATTCCTGTCATAGGAAGGGCCTTGGTCACCCCCGCCACATTTAGAAGTGTTTGCATGGCAAGAGAAGCGGTTAATCCCACGCACAGGAGACGCTCGAAGGGTGTCCGTGTCGCACCCGCAGCACGAAAGCCACGGGAGTAGAAGGTTGCATAGATCAAGAGAAGCAGGACGCACCCCACAAACCCCACCTCTTCGGCAAAGGCCGCATAAACAAAATCCGAGGTCACAATTGGAACCGTCTCAGGCGCGCCAGTTCCCAGTCCGGAACCCCACCAGCCACCTGAGTACATGGCCGTCAGCCCTTGGAGAATCTGCCAACCTTTTCCCGTAGGATCCGTGAAGGGGTTCAGCCAAATATCAAACCGTGCCTGCGCATGTGAGGAGATGAACTGCATCGCAAAAGCAGCTGCGGCCACCCCTGCAAGCCCAATGGCGAGATACCCGAGACGTTTGGCAACAGCAAAGAGCATCACAATCAGGATCGTGTTTAACAGAATCGCCAATCCCAAATCACGCAAGAGGACTGTCAGCCCCATCGGGATTCCCCAAAAGAGTACCAGTCCAAGAAAGGAGGGAAAGGAAGGAACAGGGATGCCACTGAGCGTTTCCGAAAAAACTTTCTGCCGCTGACTGAGATAGTACGCCAGAAAGAAGACCAGCAAGGGCTTAATCACTTCTGTTGGATTGATGTTTCCGGAGAGGTAGACGCCGCCACGGTAGCGTTTCCCCAGAACCATCATCGCGACAAGCACGCCGATCGCCAGAGCGTAAGCGACCCAACCCAGCACTTGCATCCAGCCACCGCGTCCTTTGCTGGTGAGGGTCACACCAATGACGAAGGCTCCCAGCCCGAGTGCCAAAGGCAAGAGTGGATAGATATTCGTCTTCAGATCAGTGGCGTCATAACTCCCCATCCGAAACTGAATCAATACCCCCATCGCACTTAACACGATCACTGAACCCAAAATACCAGAGTCCCCTCGCCAATGGTTCAAGGCCAACCAGATCAGTACGATGGGAATACCTGTTGCGTAGAGCGCGAGCGGAAGCAGAGGTTGCCATTGGATACGTTCAGGAGTCAAGAAGGCCTGGACCCCCAAAAGGGAGATCACCGCGCAACTGAGCGCCATGAGGGAGATTAAAAAGATGCCCGTCGCCGAAGCAACTGAGCCAATGACTGTTTTGCCATTTTTCACCTTTTCCTCCCCACACTCGAAGGCGTTAATTTCAAAATTTTCATCACTTCTGGCTTTCTGACATATCCCAGTCGATCCGCTGCCAGCAAAACTTCCTTGGCCACAGGCAAGGCAGCAGCAGCGCCGAATCCCCCGTTCTCAATCAATACGGTCACGACAATATTCGGATGCTTCTCGGGCGCCATGCAGGTAAACCATGCATGATCGTCCCCGTTCGGAACCTGAGCTGTACCCGTCTTGCCGCAGACATCCAACCCAGGCAAATCGCAGGCCCGGCCTGTCCCACTGACCACAACTTGGCGCAACATGGAGCGGACCTGGGAGGCGACAGTCGCTGAACAGAGCGTATCTATCTTCTTCACCGTCTCCGACATATCCAGTCGCGGAACCATCAGATCACCATCATTCGCAATTGCGGCCGTCATCGTAGCCACATGTAAGGGTGTCATCAGGATCTCCCCTTGCCCAATGGCGAGCATCGCCAATTTAGAGCGATGCTGAACAGCAGGAGCATTGCCAGCTACGGTCTTGAGTGAATCATCCACGGACTTCATATAGACCAGCGGTTCATTGATATGCAGCCGCTTCATCATGGCATTGAACGCCTCCGGACCGCAGGCCACCCCCAGTTGAGCAAAATAAACATTGGAGGAGTGGGTCAAAGCATCCCTCATCGTAAGGTTGCCCCATCCAGGCCAGACCGAGCCTCGACGTTCATAGGAAAAATATTCGCTGTCACGAATGGGGGGCGTATTATCAGCAGCGATATACCCCATGCCCGGGCAGAAGAAGATGGGCGAACGTTTTTCCACCAACGCTGTCGTTGCGATAATCATCTTAAAGAGGGATCCAGGCGGATAGACGCCCTGCGTTGCCCGGTTGAAAGCTGGCATGTTCTCCTCGATCGAAGCAGGGCCAGGATCATGTGGATTATATCCAGGCGAACTCACCAACGCAAGAATCGTCCCCGTCATCGGGCGCATCACAATGACGACACCCTTTCGTCCTCGAAGCAGATCAAATGCCGTTTCCTGAAGCCGGGCATCTAGTGTGAGCGTGAGCGTAGGTCCCTCAGCCGGCCGACGTTTGAACATATCCTTCGCCTTCTCAAGCGGATCCTCCTCCTGAAGATACCCATTCAAGTACGAGTCATAGAGCAACTCAATTCCCGTAATTCCGCAACGTGGATGATAGTAACCCACGGGGTGGGCAAAGGCGTTTCCATAGGGATAGCGACGGCCCCACATATCCCCTGGCCGAGGTGCGGCAACCACAAGACCCCGGCAATCCAAAATCGGTCCTCGCATGATCTGGCGGGCTGCAGGTGTCGGCCGTTTGTCATAACGGCGCATATACTTGACGAACTCATGCCGGGTGAAACCACCGATCTGCCACGTGAGTTGATAACCCAGCACCGCCAGAAAGAGCAAGACAATACCTGTACGGAGCATCCGATAGGTCACCTTGCCAGACTCGGGAGAGGGCGCAAAGAGAATGACCAACGTAACAATGAAGAAGAAAAAGAGGAATGTCATCTTCACGATACGGATCACATCCTCATCTGGCAGTGCATTTAAAAACTTATAGAAAAAATCGATCATTCGATGGTGCACGCTTTATTTTCAAGGGGAATCGCCTCTGCGGCGATCACTTGCTTCAGATCATAAACGCCTTGCGTGACATGGAACGGCGGCACGAGCAGGTACTCCTCTTCAGGCCAGTCTCCATTAATCAACTGATGAATCATCCGGATGTTTCCAGACTCCACCTTCCAGTCCCGGGCCGTACCATCTTCCTCCAGACGGGCACGTGCGCGTTCCATCGCTTCAGGAGTTGAGGTCTCTGGGAGGTCAATGAACAATGCGGGCTCATCCTCTCTTACAGGGTGGAGCGTCTGCCAGATGTACTTTGCGTTATCCTCGCCATAACGCTCCACGTAGGTTTCATAGGTGTCCCCGGTTGTGCCAAAAAAACCTCCCTCGGTCCGATAAGTTTCCATGCCCCGTTCCAGATACCCCAGCGAAGAGAAGGGACGACTGGGGTTTTTACCGAAGACCTCTTCATACCGCGCCACACTCCCCAAGAGCACAGTCGCGCAATCGTGGGCCCTCGGAATCACCAGTGGCGTCCGTCGTGAAACGAGACCGACACCCGCATTTCCACAGAGCCCATAAAGCAAGAGAATGGCATCATGGCGGATATCCAGTGCATCCTCTTCATCGATCAAAGCCTGGAGACGACTGCGCAAATGCGAGGGATTGACATGCATGCCAAGTTCCACAAAAACAGGATCGACCAGGTGAGGCGTTTTCGAAAGACACCAACACGCCTCGCGCTGAAATACATTACAGGCGATCAATTTTAATTTTAACCGTTTACCATCTGTTTCATTCATACAGTCTTGTCCTTGCGTAAAACTTCAGTGGAATAATGGAATATAGGAATGTTGGAATGATGTATTTGGAGGGACGTGCTCCGTCACGTCCGCATCTGACATCGGCCACGACAGAGCGTGGCCCTCCAGAGTGCTCACCATATTCTCTCCCATTATTCCAGTATTCCATCATTCCACTATTCCTTGTCCAAATAAATCATTTGTTGCCTCAACCCCTCGCAAAAGAAAAAACATCCTTTGCCGCAATCGCCCCTTCACGAAGGACCGTCAGCACCCCCTCCTTCGTAACCTTCACCACGGTACTTGGAACACCTCCAGGCGATACGCCATCGTCCAAAACCAGATCCGCTTCCAGCCCGACCTCCTTAAGTGCAGAGACCGCGGAAAGGGCTGGCATCTCACCACTCAAATTTGCACTGGTCACCCGCAGCACGCCACCACACGCGGCAAGGAGCGCGCAAGCGCCCTCATGCGCCGGCACGCGAAAACCTTCAAATGTCTCGCCGCAGGGGAGGACCAAGGTCAGCGCCCCTGGCCAATAGCGCTCAGCCAGCTTCTGTGCCACAGAGGGAAATTCAGCGCCAAAGCGAACCACTGCATCAGGATCCGAGGCAAGCAGCGCTATCGGTTTTCCTGTCGGCCTTCCTTTGATTGTAAAGATCCGAGCGATCCCCTCTGGCTTATTCGGATGTGCGGCAATACCATAGACCGTGTCAGTCGGAAGAACGACTACACCTCCGCTGTTTAAAACAGAGGCGGCCTTGATGATACTCGATGAGGAGAGAGGCATTAACATGATGGATCCGCAGTTGAAATTAGGAAGGTCATAAGTATAGCTTACTTGCCTTTTAACCGCAAGATCGGTATAGTAATAACAAGTAATTCGATTGTATGGACTCATGCTAAGATTCCGCCTAAAGGCGGTACTCCGAACAGCCTCTGCTGAGGTTCCACGTTTGGAGTTCCGCCTTTAGGCGGTAGTGGCGAGCATGAGAAAAACCAGTTATGCATTTACAGGAGGAATGCTATGCAAAAAGTATTTGTGACAGGCGGCAGCGGTTTTTTAGGTATTAATCTGATACGTTTCTTGCGCAGCAAGGGCATTACTGATATTACCTCACTTGACCTTGTCCCCTTTGACTACCCCGAAAAGAACGAGGTGAACACGATCGTCGGAGATATCCGCGATGTTCCAACCCTCCGAGCCGCCATGAAGGGCGCCAACTGGGTCATCCATACGGCGGCGGCCCTGCCCCTCTACTCTGAGCAGGACATCATGACAACGGACGTTGATGGCACACGCAATGTCCTTGAAGCTGCCCTCGAATTCGGGGTGGAACGCATGGTGATGATCTCCTCTACAGCTGTCTATGGCATTCCTGATCACCATCCCCTCTTCGAAACCGACAAGCTCATCGGGGTCGGGCCCTATGGAAAGGCCAAGATCATGGCCGAGGAAGTCTGTATGGAGTTCCGGTCAAAAGGTCTCTGTGTTCCGATCATCCGTCCAAAATCCTTTATTGGCCCAGAACGTCTCGGCGTCTTCGCCCTCTTTTATGACTGGGCTCATACTGGGCATGGCTTCCCCATGATCGGAAGCGGTAAAAACCGTTATCAGCTTCTGGATGTCGACGACCTCTGCGGAGCAATCTGGCTGACACTGACGAAGGAAAGGTCGCTCGTCAATGACACCTTCAATATTGGCGCTAAACTGTTCACCACCATGCGCGAAGATTATCAAGCGGTTCTTGACAAGGCTGGGTTCGGGAAGAAGATTAGAGGATTCCCTGCAACCCCGATGATCTGGACGCTCCGCTTCTTAGAGCTCCTCCATCTCTCGCCACTCTACAAATGGGTCTATGAGACGGCTTGCGAGGACTCTTTTGTCAGCATCGAGAAGGCTGAACGCATTTTAGGCTATGCCCCACAATTTTCAAACAAAGATGCCCTCGTCCATAATTTCGACTGGTATGTCGCCAATCTGAACTCCTTCAAGAACGCCTCGGGCGTTTCACACCGAGTTCCTTGGAAGCAAGGCATCTTGCGGTTCGTCAAAATCTTTTTCTAGCTCATTTTGATTGGGTGCATAGTCTCTCACGGAGACACAGAGGGCACAGAGGAATCAGAACAAGCAACATGAATTGTTTTACTCCGTGAGCTCTGTGGGCTCTGTGAGAAACAAACAGCTACATTTTTTAAGAAAGTGCTCTAGCGCGAGCGATACGCGTTTAAGACCTCAAACATCGCCAAAAGGTTCTCGATTGGGGTCTTTGCCTGCACATTGTGAATGGCATTGAAGACGAAGCCTCCGCCAGGCGCAAAAACGTCAATGCGACGCTTAACTTCTTCACGGACCTGTTCAGGCGTACCGAAGGGAAGCGTCTTCTGGGTATCAACGCCGCCACCCCAGAAGGTCAGCGCATTACCATAACGCTTCTTGAGTTCCTGCGCATCCATGTTCTGAGCCGAGCACTGAACCGGATTCAGGATATCAAACTCCGACTCGACGATCAGATCTAGCAACGGCATGATGCTGCCGCAACTGTGCATGAAGGTCTTCCAGTTCGTATTCGCATGAATCCATCCATTCACCCGCTTCTGATAGGGAAGGAAGAGTTCCTTGTACTGTTCAGGCGAACAGAAGGGGCCATTCTGCGTTCCAAAGTCGGTCCCATTGGTTTGGATCACAGAAATCCTATTCCCCACAGCGGCATGCAAGCGTTTCAAATTCTCAATCGCGACCTCTGCTTGATAGTCAAAGATCGCCTTGATGTAATCCGGACGCATGACGAGTGAAACATACCACTCCTCTATATCGCGGATGCCCTTTGGATCCTTCAAGAATGTTGCGGGCACAAGCGCGATATCGCCGAAAGTCAACCCTCCAAAGGTGCAGAAGAGGGCTCTGTTTGTCTGCTCATAGAGCGTACGGGCACGTTGCTCATAGAGCGCAAGCTCATCGGCAGCGATAGGTGTGAACTCCTCAGTATTGTCTGAGACCTTTAGCGTATCATCATCCACGGGAGGCTGACGAATGATCGCGTCAAAGAAGTCTCCGCCCTGCGGCATCTTGGCGCAAGGACCTTTCGTACGATCATCACACGGATATTGAAAGAGCTCGCCATTGGGTTCAAAGGTTGTGTTAAATCCCTCTGGCACCAAAACAGGGGTCCCATCCTGTAGCGTCCACTCTTTGAAGTTCTTTGCCGGAAAACCAAACATAGTTCCTGTGCCATACAACCCGACAGCATCCGTGCCCAATGCTTGTGACAACGCATTGTCCACCTCGCCCAACATTTGATAGGTTTCAACCACCTTCACTGGAGTTCCTGGCTTATCCAACCCCAGCTTTTGTCGTAACTGATAAATGATGCTGACATGAATTCCCGTCTGGAAACCTCCGCCAAAATCAACCGCCAGTTGATCGGGTTCGCGATGACAGGTCGTTGCTTCAATACGTTCGCGTGATGTCATGTTATTCTCCTCGTTTCCATTTAATCTGCCAATTCACGTTCAATCTCTTCGAGTGACTTACCTTTGGTCTCGGGTATCTTGAAGAAGACAAAGACAAAGCCTGCGAAACAGATCAGCGCATAGAGCCAGAAGGTCTTTGCAGTACCCAACCCAGCGTTCAGTATCGGGAAGGTATAGGTCAGGATGAAGCAGGCGATCCAGAGTGCCGACACTGCCACAGAAATGGCCGCACCGCGAATCCGATTCGGGAATATCTCTGAGATCAACACCCAGGTAATCGGTGCCAGTGACATGGCATAGCAACCCAGTGAGCACAAGGTAAAGAGTAAGACGGCCAGCCCCTTCAGTTGGAGGACGTAGGCGACACCAATCAACACGTGCGAAATTCCGATCCCCGCGCAGCCGATCAGCATCAGGGGACGCCTTCCAAAACGGTCCACCATACCAATAGCGAACAACGTAAACACCAAGTTGATCGTACCCGTGATGACGATATTAAACATGACGTCATTGACACCGTAGCCCGCCGACTTATAGATCTCTTCCGCATAATTGAACAGCACATTGATACCGCTCCACTGCTGGAGCACGGCCAATGCAATACCCACGAGCAAGACTTTCCGCATCTTAGGCACCATCAAGTCGCTGAAACGGACCTGGGCGACCTCCTCATTGGCGATCGTGTCTTGAATGTTTGAAACCTCTTCATCCGCATACTCCTGACCGCCGATTTTCGACAGGATCTTTCGCGCTAAATCGGGCTTCCCGTTCTTGATCAACCAACGCGGACTCTCCGGCACAAGCAAAGCACCAACAAAGAAGAGCAACGAAGGCGCTGCAACTGCTGTAAACATCCAGCGCCATCCAAATTGTCCGTTCCACGACTGGCGGATCATCTCTGCGGTCGCACCGTCAGCCACCTTCTCCGCGATCAACATGTTGGCGATCTGCGCCCCGAGAATACCGAAGACGATCGTCAACTGATTGATAGCCACGAGCCGTCCCCGCATATGGGCTGGAGCCACTTCGGCGATATACATAGGAGAAAGATTGGAGGCCATGCCGATGGCCACGCCACCGACAATACGCCAAACAACAAACGCGACAAAGCTCCCCGCCCATCCCGTAAGAACGGAAGAAACCGCAAAGAGAAACGCCGAAACCAGAAGCAATTTTTTGCGTCCAAAGCGGTCGCTCAACACGCCAGAAACCATTGAGCCCAACAGACAGCCAAGTAATGCGCAACTATTAGCCCAACCAATCTGGGCTCCACTCGTCAGATTGAAAAACTTTTCGAAGAACGGCTTGGCACCCCCGATGACAACCCAGTCGTAACCAAACAACAGGCCCCCCATCGCCGCAACCAGGCAAATCATCCAGATATACTTCATCTGATACTTTCTCATCGTGTACTCTCCTTGTTTCCGAAAGCCATTCCTGTTTAATAAAAACAGAAGCGTTAATAAAATACCAGATCAAGAGAGCAGAGGCAAACCCATTCGACTCTCGTATACAGGGTTCTGTACTCTGCGTCCGCCGTCGCGAGAACTGATTTTGAAATGGACAAATCAACTAAAATAACACATAATCCGAAAGGTGTTGGTACAACTTTAAACCTCGAGGAGTTATTATGTCAGATTCCGTATTCAACCATCCGACTTACCTTATTCGCCGAAAAATCTTCAAGTTGTTAGGCGCCGCCTTCCATATTTATGATCCCCAAGGGAATGTGGCCTTCTACTCCAAACAGAAAGCCTTTAAGCTCAAGGAGGATATCCGCGTCTATACAGGTGAAGACATGCAGAAAGAGGTCCTCACCATTCAGGCGAAAAACATCATCGACTTATCAGCCAGCTATGCTGTCTACGATCCCATCGCAGGGACAAAAGTCGGTGTACTGAAGCGCAAAGGGATGAAATCCATTATTAAAGATGAGTGGATCATCATGGACGCCAATGAAAAAGAGATCGGACTCATCCAGGAGGACAGCATGATGCTGGCCTTGGTAAGACGCTTTCTGAGCGACCTCGTCCCTCAATCCTTCGATGGAACCATCAACGGCCGGAATGTCTGCCACTTCAAACAGAACTTCAACCCCTTTGTGACCAAAATTACACTCGACTTCTCAATGGACAGTGATGGTCTGCTCGATCGGAGGCTCGGCATCGCCGCAGCCATCTTGCTCTGTGCGATTGAAGGCAAGCAAGGCTAGCTGAAGGGGTACCCCACGGAAGGGATCAGATGCAAAGCGCCACTCTAAAAAAATGGGCCAAGCGTATTGCCCTTGATATTGTCATTATCTGCTTAGCCCAATATGGGATTATGCTCATCATCTGCCTCTTCTTCATGGATAGCATGATGTTTGCCCCACAGCCCGTAGCCTACACCTGGCAGAATCCATCGATTATCGATATAGGCTCCTCCGGAAAGCCCCTTGCCGCCTATTGGCGCCCCGCCACAAACGCAACCGTCACGTTACTCCATAGCCATGGAAATGCTGAAGAAATCGGTGACCTCACGGACATCTTTGATGGCTGTGCAGCTGCGGGGATGAATGTTTTAGCCTATGACTATCCCGGCTATGGCTTGAGTGCTGGCAAGCCAACCGAGAAGAGCTGTTATGAGGCTGCTGAAAGGGCCTACGCCTTTCTCACACAGAAACAAGGGATCTCCCCTCAAACGATCGTCGTCGTTGGACGCTCACTGGGAAGTGGTCCAGCCTGCTATCTTGCAGAAAAATATCCCGTGAAGGGACTGATCCTCGAATCTGCCTTTCTCAGTGCCCCGCGAGTGGTCACGCGGTACCGTATCCTTCCTTTCGACGCATTCCCCAATGCAGCACGAATACCGAGGATCACATGCCCTAAACTCATTTTGCACGGCAATGAAGACCCTGTGATTCCCTTCTGGCATGGCAGGCAACTGTACGGACTTTCTGGCGGCAAAAAAGAATTTTATTGGGTTCAAGGGGCTGGACACAATGACCTGCAACTCACTCTTGGGTTGGATAATTATAGTGCGCTCATCAAAAAATTCTCGTGTAACTAAAACATCACTGCCTTGATATTCAACATGTTATAGCAATTATTTCATTTTGCGATCGTCATTCTCTTTTTTTTAAGCAAAAATTTTACTGAATTGGTATTGCTCAGACGGCGGCCTTATGTTATTATACAAGCTAAATATAAAACGACCCAACGCGGGTGCTGAGTATTCGTATTCAGCACCCGCGTTTTTTCATCTGAATTCAGACTGGATTTGAAAAGACCAAACGTGTATAATTCGGCCTCATTCAACAGTGATAAGGCTTTAGTAAATCTGGTTCGGAGACTACCCTACTTGGTGGTGAATTAAAAGATCAAGCTATAATACGCCACATTACGCCACAAGCATTTTCGGCCTGGCAAAAACTATTTGAAAATTATTCACTTTGGCAAAAACAAGATTTTGATTATGTGCCCATCGAACCTATAATATCTTACAAACTAGCGACTGACGGCATGGTTGATGCTTATACCGGAGTTTTAGACATAAGTTTGAAAGACTGGCTAGCCAAAACATACATATTTATGGAACAGCTAATTGAAACCAGAAATATGATAACCGAAACAATACTGAATCTCGGATTTGATCATGGCCATATTCATGACGGAAACTTTTGCCTTCGCTTTTACCGCAATGAAAAAGGCGAGCCTGACTTTGCCCGCCTTCCCCGCCTATATTTGATTGATTTTGACTTAGCAGTCTCGCCAGAAATTAACTCAGACCGCCTTTAATAGGAATTTTATTTATCCCAAGTAAAACCGTTACCAAAATGACCGTATTTAGCCGTCTCGCGATACTGTGGTTTGAACAAGTTTAACTGCTTGATGATGGCCCGTGGACGCAAATCATAATCCGTTATTTTCTCCTGCCGACCATCGATCGTGGCCACCGCCATCTGCGGTTCAGCCACCCCGATAGCGTAAGCCAAGTGCACAAACACCTCTTTCGCCTTATACTTTTTTAAATAATCCACCGCAATCCGCCTAGCCATATAAGCGGCACTCCGGTCCACCTTGGTGGCATCTTTACCAGAAAAACAACCACCGCCCAAGGGGATGTTTGGCCCATAATTATCCACCACCAGTTTCCGACCAGTGAGTCCAGTATCCGCCACAAAGCCACCGATAGTCCAAGAACCATTCGGATTCTTTAGCCACGCTTTTTCTAAAGTGACACCTTTAGCCAGCCGTGGTACGATTTCTTTCTTTACGACTTTATTTATTTCCTTATAAAT
>CAIZQW010000200.1 GCA_903935195.1 uncultured bacterium | reverse complement strand
GGAACCGGTCGAGGAGCAGGGGGCGATCGGGTGTCACGCCGACAGCGCGTGCGACATATTCGCGGAGTTGCTTCTCGTCGTAGATGACCTCCATGCCGCGTCCGCCGAGGACGAAGGAGGGGCGGATCATCAAGGGGTATTTGATGCGGCCAGCGATTTCAATGGCGTGGTCAATGGTCGTGGCCATGCCGGACTCCGGCATCGGGATGCTGAGGCGCTCCATCATGTGACGGAAGAGGTCGCGGTCTTCGGCGATCTCGATGGAGTCAATCGGGGTGCCGAGGATGTTCACGCCCGCTTCAGCGAGTTCGCGCGCAATGTTCAAGGGAGTCTGTCCGCCAAATTGGACGATGACGCCCATAGGCTTCTCCTTGCGGTAGATCTGGAGGACATCCTCGACGGTGAGCGGCTCGAAATAGAGGCGGTCGGAGGTGTCATAGTCGGTCGAGACGGTCTCAGGGTTGCAGTTGATCATGACGGTCTCATAACCCATCTCGCGCAGGGCGAAGGTGGCATGGACGCAGCAGTAGTCGAATTCAATGCCCTGTCCGATGCGGTTGGGTCCGCCACCCAGGATCAGGACCTTCTTGGGGTTCGGCTTGATGGCGAGTGAATCCGGCGCGTTGTACGAAGAATAGTAGTACTCCTTGTTTTCAACACCGCTGACAGGCACTGCGTGCCATCCTTCGATCACGCCGAGCTTCTCGCGCTGTTCGCGGATGGTCTTCTCCTTGATGCAGAGCAGCTTGGCGAGGTACTTGTCAGAGAAGCCGTCCTTCTTCGCCTGGATCAGCATCTCATCTGGAGGGAGCTTGCCCTTGAAGGTGAGGAGCTTCTCTTCGAGCTGGACGAGTTCACGCATCTGTTGCACAAAGTAGGCCTTGATATAGCAGGCATCAAAGACTTGTTCATCCGTGGCACCCTTGCGGAGCGCCTCATACATGATGAAGTGGGTCTCGCTGCAGGGGGTGCGGAGCATCTCCAAAAGTTCAGCGAGGCTCTTGCTGTTAAAATCCTTCGCAAAGCCGAGTCCATGACGTCCGCACTCGAGTCCGCGGATCGCCTTCTGGAAGGTCTCCTTGTAGGTCTTGCCAATGGACATCACTTCGCCGACAGCCTTCATCTGCGTGCCGATGCGGTCTTCGACGCCACGGAACTTCTCAAAGGCCCAGCGTGCGAATTTGAGGACCACATAGTCGCCGGAGGGGGTATACTTCTCAAGCGTCCCGTCGCGCCAGTAGGGGATTTCGTCCATGGTGATGCCGCTGGCGAGCTGGGCGGAGACCAGGGCGATCGGGAAGCCGGTCGCCTTGGAGGCGAGGGCTGAAGAGCGCGAGGTGCGCGGATTGATCTCGATGATCACCACGCGGCCTGTTTTAGGATTGTGCGCGAACTGCACATTGGTGCCGCCGATGACGCCGATGGTCTCGATGATCTTGAAAGCCATCTTCTCCATGCGCTTCATCAGCTCCTTGTCAATGGTGAGCATCGGGGCGGAGCAGAAGGAGTCGCCGGTATGGACGCCCACGGGATCGATGTTCTCAATGGTGCAGACGCAGATCAGTTGGTTCTTGCTGTCGCGGACCACTTCATATTCAAGTTCTTCCCAGCCGAGAATGGATTCTTCAACGAGGATCTGGTGGGTGAGCGAATGGTCGAGGCCACGTGCAGCCATCACCCGGAGCTCCTCCATGTTATAGGCGAAGCCGCCGCCTGCGCCACCCATGGTGTAGGCAGGACGGATGACCAGCGGGAAGCCAATCTCGTTTGCAATGGCTTCAGCTTGATCAATGGTGTTGGCAATGCCTGACTTCGGGGTGTCAATGCCGATGTCCTGCATCATCTGCTTGAAGATCTGGCGGTCCTCGCCACGCTCAATCGCGCCGAGGTTCACGCCGATCACCTCTACGCCATACTTATCGAGGATACCAGCCTTGCTCAAGGCAAAGGACATGTTGAGCCCGGTCTGTCCACCCAGATTCGGAAGGAGGGCATCCGGACGTTCCGCGGCAATGATCTGCTCAAGACGCTCGATGGTCAGCGGCTCGATGTAGGTCGCATCCGCCATGACCGGATCTGTCATGATCGTGGCAGGGTTTGAATTGACCAATACAATTTTGTATCCAAGCTTTCGCAGCGCTTTACAGGCTTGTGTTCCTGAGTAGTCAAATTCGCAAGCCTGGCCGATTACAATCGGACCAGAACCAATAATAAGAACCTTTTTAATGTCTGTTCGCTGCATATTTTTCAAACCTTTCGCTTGTGAGTAGCCGTTTTTTGTATAAACAGCCTGTTTAAGTAAACAATACTGACAGTCGGGACGATAGGATGCCATTTTTCTGAAAGACAGTCGAGCTGAAAAAAGTTAAATAGAGAGGAATAATGGAATGGTGGAATAATGGAAGAGTGTATTTATGGGAGCGGCGCAGACCTCTGCGCCATAGGCACGTAGGCGCGTGCCACTCCCGAAGCCGCTATTTTCCATTATTCCACTATTCCAGTTTTCCAACATTCCATTGAAGTTACGGCAATCAAACGAATCTAAAAAAAATCAAAAAGGAAGGAAACGGGGTTGAAAAAGGGCGTAAAAAATGGCATACTTAACGGCCTCTTAAAGGAGAGAACTATCTATGGTAAAGAAAATGGACGAAAAGAATGCGGTTTCTAAGGCGAAACCAAAGATAAGGATAACAGACACCACATTGCGTGATGCACATCAGTCGCTCTGGGCGACGCGTATGCGTACGGATGACATCCTCTCGATTGCTGAGGAAGTTGATAATGTCGGCTATTATTCGCTCGAGTGCTGGGGCGGTGCCACCTTTGACGTCTGTCTTCGCTTTTTGCGTGAAAACCCCTGGGAACGTCTGCGTCAGATTAAATCGGTTGCCAAGAAGACGCCCCTTCAGATGTTGCTGCGCGGGCAGAACGGGTTAGGCTATAAGCACTATCCAGATGATATTTTGGAACGCTTGATTGCACTCGCCTGTGAAAACGGGATGGATATCTTCCGTATCTTCGATGCACTAAACGACAGTCGTAACCTTGAGAAGGCGACTAAGTCTGTAAAGAAGTATGGTGGACATGCACAGGGAACGATCAGCTACACCTACAGCCCTGTTCATACGGTCCAGAAGTTTGTTGAGCTGGCCAAGGAGCAGGTCTCCATGGGTGTGGACACCATTTGTATTAAGGATATGGCAGGCATCCTGACGCCGGCCGCGGCAACGGAACTGATCTCAGCCTTGACGAAGAGCGTGAAGGTCCCGATCCAGGTTCACTCCCATATGACCAGTGGCATGGCTGTTGCAATGTATATGTCGGCTGTCAAGGCGGGTGCAGGGGCGATTGATACCTGCGTCTCGACGATGTCAGGCTTCTCCTCGCAGCCCCCGACCGAAACTTTGGTCGCCATGTTGGAAGCCGAAGGATATGACACGAACATTGACCACAAGAACGTCTCGAAGTCGAATGCTCACTTCAGGGCGCTCAAGAAGCATCGCGAACCCACGACAGGCTTGGGAGAGCTTGTGGACGCTGATGTGCTCGAACATCATATTCCGGGTGGCATGATCTCGAACCTGCGTTCCCAGCTCCAGCAGCAGGGCGCTCTCGACCGTCTGCCAGAAGTCCTGGAAGAGTTGCCGAAGACCCGTGCGGATATGGGTTATCCTCCGCTCGTGACACCGACCAGCCAGATCGTCGGCGTTCAGGCCGTGCTCAACGTTCTGGCCGGTAAGCGTTATGAGATGGTGACCCAAGAGACACGTGATTATGTGAAGGGCCTCTATGGCCGTTCGCCCGCACCTCTGGATCAGAAGATTGCCAAGAAGATTTTGAATGGCGATAAGCCGATCACCTGCCGTCCAGCGGATCTGCTCAAGCCCGGCCTTGCTGCAGCAGCCAAGGAATTGGATGCTAAGCTGATTCAGAAGGAAGAGGACATCATCTCCTATTGCATGTTCCCGGAAGTTGCCCTCGGCTACTTCAAGTGGCGTGCACAACCTGCTGATCAGCGCGATCCGATTCCCGCTGATCTGGAAAACAAGAAGGCCGCAGCGCCTGCTCCAGCCCCCGCTCCTGCAGCGGTGAAGGTTGAAGACGATACCCTCAAGTTTGCCGAGATCGGAAAGTTGGTTGCTGGCCTCGCAAGCCGTCTGGGCTTTGCTGCAGGTAGCATGCCGATGGATCTATCTGCCATGACAGCCGCTCCTGTGGCTGCTGCTCCTGCCGCTGCTCCTGCTCAAGAGAAGAAGGAAGAGGTTGTTGCCGGCCCCACGATCAATGCGCCACTCAATGGCACGTTCTTCCGTACCGCAGGACCTGGCAAGCCAAACCTTGCAGAAGAGGGCGCCTCCTTGAAGGCGGGCGAACCGCTTTGCATCGTTGAGGCGATGAAGCTCTTCAACCAGATCAAGGCTGATAAGCCCCTGAAGGTTGTTAAGTTCCTGGTCGCACATGGAAGCCATGTAGCCAAGGGCCAGCCGATGGCGGTTGTTCAGTACTAAGAGAAGTGAATAGTTAGTAGTGAATTGTGAATAGTCACTACTGAACAAAACAAAGGGGACTACGGAACTTCGGTACTGTAGTCCCTCTTTTATTTTCTACTTTTAATTTTGAGTTTTCACTTTCTTAATGACTTTTTCCTTTAAAATTTTTGGATGCCGGTTGAATCAGGCGGAGGGGGCGAATTGGATCAGTCAGTTTGAGGACGCTGGTTTTGAGCGCGTGCCCTTCGGCGGTGAAGCGGATGTCATTCTTCTGTACTCCTGCACGGTGACCCAGAAGGCAGAGAATGAATGCCTGAAAACACTCCGACATCTGCGCGTGACGCAGCCGAAGGCGTTCATTGTGTTAGCGGGTTGCGCTGTGGAGACGTGTGACCGCACCGCCTTGGCGGACGTTGTGAATCTCTTTATCAATCGAGACCAGAAAGAGGAGATGGTGCGGTTGGTGGGGGAGAAAAGAGGAAAGAAGGAAGAGGAAAGAGGAAAGAATGCGGGAGGAATCCCTCGCCGGGGCGAGGCAGACCCTAGGAGAGCGCCTCGGCTTTCGACGCAGCGGGCGACACTTAAAGTACAGGATGGGTGCAATTTTCGTTGTGCGTATTGCATTGTCCCGCATGCGCGGGGAGAACCCCGTAGTCGGTCGCTTGCAACGTGTCTGGTTGAAGCGAGAGCCTATTGCGAAGCAGGTTTTCAGGAGATTGTCATTACTGGTTGCAATACGGCCTGCTATGCGGATGAGGGGCTCAATCTCGTTGATCTATTACAAGCAGTACTGACCGTGCCTGGGCTGGGGCGCCTTCGACTTGGATCGATCGAACCAGGCACAATCGAAGGGAATATTATTACGTTGATGGCGCAAGAGCCCCGTGTGTGCCGCTTTCTCCATCTGCCGATTCAGAGCGGAAGTGACAGCATCCTCAAAAGCATGAAGAGGCGATACACAATTTCAGCTATCCGTCAGCGACTTGCTGAGGCCTTTAAAACCATACCCGACCTTGCTATTGGTACGGATCTGATTGCAGGATTCCCCGGCGAGACCCTAAAAGATTTTGAGCAGACATGCCAGCTCTTGCGAGACTTCCCCTTTGCCAATGCCCATGTCTTTCCCTATAGTGAACGTCCCGGGACACCCGCTGCGGAGATGAAACAACAGGTCCCAGTCGCGGAGCGCAAGCGTCGCGCCAAGGTGCTGAGTGACATAGCCGAACAGCAGCGCGTCACGTATATGAGTCGCTTTCAGGGGAGAGAGGTCACGTTCCTGGTTGAACGCGTTGACCGCACAGGTCTGGCGTATGGCTGGAGCGCGGAATACCTGCCCTGCATTGTTCAGGGGCTCCCTGCGAACACTCGCAAGACCTTACAGACCTTTACCGTGCGCTCCATCGACAAGGGTGTATTAGTTGGCTGATATTACTCTTGTGTCGTTCCGTCCTTGAGTCCTGAAGTCACTGTCAATCGGTTCGTGTGTGACACAAGGACGAAAGGACGGAGAGACTCAAACAAAAAAAGAGACGCACAACTGAATGTGCGTCTCTTTTGTTCATGTGCAGCGACTGCGATTACAGCTGCATATCCGGGAAGGCGGGCGTGGTGATCTTTGCCGCAGCCTTGAGTTCCCCGATGTATTTCTGGATTGCTTCCTGCGACTTCTGGCGCTTCAGCTGTTCCTTGATCTCAGTAGCCTCTGGAACGGGGCGGGGCTGTTTTTCGCGTTCGCGTGCGATCAGGATGTGAGAAGCGGTGACGGTCTCAGGTTGGGCAGGGGTATCGCCCTTGGCTTCAACGGCTGGAGTGCGAGCTGTGACCTTGATCAGGTGATAACCAAAATCGGTCTCAACGATACCACCGACTTGACCGATAGGCTGTGTGAAGGCCGCCTCTTCAAAGGCTTTGACCATCTGGCCGCGTTGGAAGGTGCCAAGATCGCCACCCTTCTCCTTGCTGGGGCAGTCAGAATTTGTTTTAGCGAGGGCTGCAAAATCGCCACCTTCGGTGATTTGCTTCTTCACCGCCATGATCTTTTCGCGTTTTTCTTTATTCTTATCGCCGAGTCCCTTGTTGGCTTCCGTGACTTCAGCGTTTGCGCGGGTCACATCATCAAGAATCTTTTTGACTTCCTCATCTGTGACGGCAATGCCAGTCATGATTTTCGCTTCAAGAAACTTGTCAATCATGATGCCTTCATCAAATTCCTTGCGCGCTTCAACTTCACCGAGAGGGGAGTCCTTGAAGTATTGCTCGACCGTCATGTTCTTGCTCTTGAGCATGCCTTCTAAGCGTTCGGTCTGTTTTTTGCGGTCTTCATCTGCGATCTTCGTGCCGGCTTTCGAGACTTCGGCCAAGATCAAGGCGCGCATGATCATGCTGGAGACAACGCGCTGTTCAAAAAAGTTACGGGCTTCCACTTGCTGTTCAGCAGGGATGTTCTGTGAGCTCATCACCTTGTTGACGATTGCTTCGACATCCTTACGGAGATACTTTGTATCATTGACCGAAGCCATAACTTCGTTCGGATCTTTAGGCGCTTGGTTAGCGACAGGAGCTACTGTGGTTTTGCCTGGAGGAGTCGCTTGATCAGGTGCAGTTGCCTTATCCTGTTTCTTGCAGCCGGATGCGGTGACGAGTGCGACAGCGATCGCAGTGCAAAACAGCGGTGAACTTTTCATGGTTGTTGAATCTCCTGTAACGCAAACTTTTGCGTCGGTGTTGTTTCTATCATCTCAAGGGTCACCCTACGGACCGCCGCGGGAACATCGAGATGGCAAGTGATAAATATACCAAGAAATCTGGATAATCCAAGCGGAAGTTTTGATTTTTCTTCCTTTTTCTTTATTGGACTTGGTTCAAGGTGGAGGGGGTAGCGTCCGGAAATGAGCTTGTTACGCAAATGCGTGAAGGCTTCCTGGATTGTTGGATGCAGGGATATGAGGTTCTCGGCGGCATGAGGGGAATGATCGTGCTGACAGCGTAGACGGCCGGTTGCCAGCGAAAAGGAGAACCACTCAGGGGGTGGGGTGTGGCAGGTCTCACAGGGAGAGAGATCCGGAAGAACGCCTAAAAAGTAGAGCAAGTGCAGTTCGTACCGAATCATACACTCCAGCAAGGGGGCGTCAGAGTGTGCCGCCAAATAATCCAGCGTCTGGCTGAGATGCTTGTAGATGTCTGCATGTTGTTCACGCGGCGGAAGGGCACGTGCTGTCAATTCGACCAGATAGCTTGCAAGAGCAGCGGCTCGCCAGTTTTCGCGTAAGAGATCGCGTCGATGGTGTGGTTCACACTCCTTGGCAATATGTACGCCATCATGTTCGCGCGTGTAGAAGAGGAGATGGCAGGTATAGAAGAGGTCGTATTGTCCGAGAAAGGGGCTTTTGGGACGGCAAGCACCCTTGATGGAGGTGGTAATGCGTCCATGATCAGGTGTCAGCCACGTGACGATGTGAGAGGTCTTGGACCAAGGTCGTATTTGGAGTGCAATAGCCTCTGTCTGGGTGATCATGAGGAGGGAACACTCTTTTTATGTTTGTTTGCTAGGTTCAGGAGTTACGCTGGCAAGAGGGGGCTGCTGAGGTGTGCGCTTGTCGTAGGAAGCACGCAACCGTAGAAAGATGATACCGCAAACGGGAATGGAGATCAGATAACATACTCCGATCGTGCCCAGCGTAATCCAGGAGTGCGAGACGAGCATTCCAATAACAAAGATGACGAAGACAGCTACCGGAATCTGATAGCGCGTGCTGATGTGCATCTTCTTCATCGAGAGGGTAGGGACACGACTTGCCATGAGAATTCCACAGATGATTAACATTGCACATCCAGTCCAAGGCGATTGCAGAAGCGCGGACTCGAAGTGAAGATCAAGGATCGCTGGCGTCAAGACAAGTCCTGCTGCACCCGGGGAGGGCAGTCCGACAAAAAAATGTTTCCAGTAAGGCTGTGAAGGGCCATCGTCAATCATGATATTGAAGCGTGCCAAGCGGAAGGCGCAGCAGAGCGCGTAGAAGAGGGCAAAGGCCCAGAAGATGCCACGAATGGGGTAAAGGGGACTCCCTGCAGGCACGACTTCCATGATCCAAAAATACGTGAAGATAGCAGGGGCCACACCAAAGCCGACAAAATCTGCCAGCGAGTCAAGTTGTTCGCCCAGCTTAGAGGTGACCTTCAACATGCGTGCCATGCGTCCGTCCAGTCCGTCCAAAAAGCAGGCAATGGTAATGGCGATGACAGCGTAGCGCCACTGACCATCACAGCTAAAACGTATCGAGGTGATACCACTGGCAGCGGACATCAGGGTGATCAAGTTTGGCAACATGGCCTTAACAGGCAGTTCGCGCGGTGTACGGAGTTGTTTTTGTTTTCTTTTGCGAAAGCGAAATTTGCTCATAAGTGATCCTTCAGGAAAGTCTCATACAGGTTAAGGGCTAAGCCTTAAAGTAGGCAATAGGCGTCTCGCCGGCAATCATGGTCTGTCCGACGCGCACAACAGGTTCCACCCCTAGGGGCAGGTAGACGTCGAGCCGGCTTCCAAAACGGATCAACCCAAAGCGTTCGGCCCGTTCCATGCTCTGTCCTTCCTTGACGAGGCATAGGATGCGGCGAGCAACAAGTCCTGCAATTTGAACAAAGGCCAGCGTTGCACCACTTGTTGTTTTCATCAGATAGAGGTGCCGCTCATTCTCTTCACTTGCCTTGTCGAGTGAGGCATTTAGAAAGGATCCGGGGATATAATGGGTTTTAAGGATTGTCCCGCCAGCAGGCATACGATTGACATGGACATTAAAGACACTCATAAAGATACTGACACGCCACACCACCGGGCTGGGGTCGAGTCCGAGTGTCGCGGGGACAGGAACCTCTGTGAGCATGGAGACTGTGCCGTCGGCCGGACTGACGATCGCAAGGGGGTCGCGCGGTGGCACACGTTCAGGATCCCTGAAGAAGAGTGCGACCGCAAAAGGAAACAACCACAGGATAATGACCCAGGCTCCATAACCATACCATGCCGCGCCCCCTTGAATCGCGAGGACGAGTAACGCAGAGATCCCCACGAAACGCCATCCCTCGGGGTGGATATGAGGACAAAGCAACTTTGAACATGATAAATCAACTGTATCCATAAATTAAGCCCACAAGAAAAGTCCTTATTATCTCACACAGGACGTTATCATGCAAGGATACGCTTAGGATAGAAAAAAGAATAATTTAATCGAAGAGGAATTGACAGGACGTGCATATCTTTACTATAATATCGCCATTCAAGAACTTGAAAGAGTCTTGGATGTGTTCTGTTGTTTGAAGCCTCCCCCGTTTCAAACACAGGTTTCCCCCCTGAAGAACACAGGATAAATATATATGTCCTCCCTGGCGGCGGGTAAAAGTTTAGGCTTTTATCCGCCGTTTTTTTTGTGTACTGTGAAGCATCATGAATAACACCACAATCATTTTAGCCAATGGGCTTTTTCCCACGCATGCGATCCCGCTTCGAGCCTTGCGTGAGGCTGTTCGTGTTGTGTGTTGTGATGGTGCAGCTAATAATCTTGTTGATCATCCAGAGTTTTCGCCTGTCGCGATTGTTGGCGATGGAGACAGCCTTTCAGAGGTTGCCCGTGAAAGATGGTCTGCGATTCGCGTGACGAGCACGTGTCAAGAGACGAACGATTTGGAAAAGGCTTTTCATTATTGTATTGAAAAGGGGTGGAAGGATCTTGTCATTCTGGGGGCCACGGGAAAACGCGAGGACCATACGCTTGGGAACCTCTCGTTGCTGGCTGATTTTTCACGCGAAGCAAAGGTGAGCATGCTGACAGACGAGTGTCTGATTACGCCCGTTTCAACAGAGGTTACCTTGCCCTCTACTCCTCAACAGCCCGTCTCATTCATCGCGTGTGATCCACACGTACGGTTGACGGTTGAAGGCGTTCACTATCCCGTTCGAGATCTTGCGTTGACGCGCTGGGCGACCGCGACACTCAACGTTGCCACAGGCACATTCATCCGTGTGGTTCCCTCAAAGGGCACGGTTCTGGTTTTTCAAGCTTTCTGAAGTAATCGGTAGGCACTTGAGTTTGTTCAAGGGGTCTGTTACACTTACGCCTATCTATGAATGAAAAACGTCCAGCCGTGACAACGTATGTCGTCTCTAAACTTGATGCAGGCAAGCGCTTGCAGGATTTCCTCTCGCAAAAACTCTCTATTTCCAAGCGGGTTGCCAAAAACCTGATGGATGATCGTCGCATCTGGGTGAATCGCCGCTGCATCTGGATGGCACACCATGAACTGCATCAAGGGGATACGGTGGAGGTTCCAAACCAGAGTGTCGCTGCGACAACGCAAACGAAGAAAGAACCCGTTAAGCTCCGTGTGTTGATAGAAGATGATTTTTATCTGGCAATTGACAAGCCCGCAGGGTTGCTTTCCGTGGGCGATGGCAGTGCTGAGGAGTTGCTTCGGACTCAGACGGGGAATAGTGTTCTGCAGGCCGTTCATCGTTTGGATCGAGACACCACTGGTTGTATGCTCTTCGCCAAGACGCGTGTGGCGTGTGAGGAGGCGATCGCGATTTGGAAGACACGACGCGTGACCAAGCTCTATCAAGCGATTGTCTGGGGCTCCATGGACAAGGGGCAAAGCACCATTGACCAAGAACTGGATGGCGACCGTGCGGTCAGCCATCTAACACGCCAGGCGATTTCGAAGGATGCGACCTTCCTGAAGATTAGAATCGAAACGGGACGTACCCATCAGATTCGGCGCCATCTTGCGTCGATACGTCATCCCGTTCTCGGCGACCGCGACCATGGCGTCAAGTATGCTCGCGATCCACGACTCCTGACAATCCCCCGCCAAATGCTTCATGCGTGCGAAATCGAGATGCCGCATCCCATGATGCTGGGTAAGACGCTGAAAGCACATAGCCCTTTGCCGGCTGACTTCAGGCGCTGCCTAAAGCTGTTCGATATGGGCAAGTAGGGGGGAGAAGTGCGTTAGTGCATTACTGTGTTAGCGCATTAGTTGGGGGTTCAGATAGACTACTGATTAAATTCATGTGTATGGATAACCAAATCAGGCATTGTATTGTTTTACTAAGCGCGCTCCTTGTAGTGCCCGTCTGTTCCAGTGCGGCAGATGAGCCACTCGTTACGCTTGGCGGTGAGATTGGTGAGGCAAATAAAGCTTCCCTTGCGCGGTTCCCCTTTGCTCCTTATGATTCGGTGCAATGGATACGGGCGGATCTCACAGGCGAAAAGGCCTCCGAATGTGACGATGCTGGCTGGGGCAACATTCGGTTTCGTCCGTTCAAAAATTTTTCTGGCGACATATCAGGGCGCTTCATCGAAATTATGTCGATGAACGCCCGTGGCAATTACCTTGTGCATCCAGCCTTCAGGCAAGTGCTGGCTGAAGCGCAAGTACAGCAGCGTCCGGGAGGATATTTTGCGGCGTCTGGACTGATTGACTGGCAGAAGCCCATTGATAACAAGGATATTTATACAAGTGTCATGATGCCGGCCCTCTGGGGGAATGCGCGTCTGTTATGCGGACTGGTCGAGGCGAGCCGTGCGTTTCCAGATGACGTGGCCCATTTGTCGGTTGCGCGCAAACTCGGTGACTTCTATGTCGGTCTTATCCCTCGCTTTGCCGACCCAGCACGCCTGAAGGAGTATACCGGCGGTGATACATATGCAGCAGGATATGTGACGTGTTATTTTCCTGCGATGGAGGGGCTTGCAAAGCTCTATAAGCTTACGGGTGAGCGGAAGTATCTCGAGACCGCCACAACTATGGCCGCCTTCTACAAACAGTTCGACCGACTCCCGATCGACCATGCCCACGGTATGCTGTGTAACCAGGTATCGCTCGTGCTGCTCTACGAGGCGACCCAAGATAAGTCGTATTTAGAACGCGTTGAGAAACGCTGGGAGGACCTCGTGACAGGCGGCTATGTGAATCCTGCAGGTGGCATCATGGAGAAATGTCATGTGAAGTTTGGGCGTGACGAAGGGTGTGCACTTGCCGACTGGCTTCGCCTGAACTTGGCTCTGGGCCGCGTCACTGGCAAGGCGCGTTACTGGGCGATGGCGGAACGGACCTTGCACAATCATTTTCTGCAAAATCAGACGCGTAGCGGTGGTTTCGGTCATCGTGGTATGATCTGTGACGGCGAAGGCGTTCTAGGTTTTAAAGGGGCTATTGAGGAGGCTTTCTGGTGCTGTACATTCCATGGACAGCTTGGCTTTATCAACCTCAGGGAGAATCTGCTGAGTCATTCGGCTACGCTCTTAAGCGTCCCTTTGGCATTGGATTTTGTCGTAACAAATAATGTGGGAACGATTGTTTCTGAAATACAACCAGCGACCAGTGTTGGGGAGATACTGCGCCAGCGCATTTGTCTCTCTGGAATGCCGGCTAGGGTTGTGCAGGTGCGCAAGCCGCAGTGGGCTGAAAGAATCAAGGCGGTAGATCGTGAGGGAAAAGATCTTCCCCTGACAAGTAAGGATGAATTCCTTTCAACGAAGCAGGCTGTTGCGGAAGCCATTTTTGTCTACAGCGGAGATGTTTATGTTGAAAGCCGGCGTTGTGAGCGTCTGACGTCCGGACCTGCAAACGCAAAGGCCTGTGTGTTCGGGTATGGTCCTAAGCTATTGGTCTCAGTGGGTAAGAAGGCGATAATGCCGATCTGGCCAGCATCCCTTGAGGATTTAGGGAAACAGGGTATCATTCCTTTTTCGTCCGCCATGCGGTCGAACGACTGTTGCTTCGTTTTTCTGGCTGGAGAAAAACCGTTGCCTAAGGTACCGTGATCGCTTCTAAAGAAAGCGCATTTCTAAGGATTAGGCTACTGAATAAACCTCATCAGAGTCATTCTTAAGACACAAAAGCACAAAGTAATTAAAGATTAAAGCTTCTTTACTTAACTTTGTGCCCTTGTGTCTCGGCTGTTGCCGGATGAGCTACAGTTACTTCTCTGTTGTGAAAGGTGATGCAGGCAATCCCTCTTTATTGTAGAGGTTGGCTTTGGGGTTGCTCTGGAAAGCGTAACGGACATTTGTCGGTTCCTTGCCTTCCGGATGTGTAACCACGAGGGTCGAGCCTTCGATGACCGCATTCGCCCAGCTCCACTTCCCGTCCTTGTCCTGAACGGCAAAACCTTCCAGCTTCCCGTCCGTGACTTCGATTGTTGGGGCTTTGCCTTCCTTCTTGCCGACCATCAGGGACTGGCGCTTGTCACTCGCAGCGACATAATCAAATGAGATGATGGCTTGCTTGCCAGAGAGCGTCATCGCTTTGTAAATAGGACCAGAAACAACAGTCTCTTTTGAGCCATAGAGGTCACGCAGTGCCCAGCGAGCTAGGCGGTCACCCACATCGAATTTGTTTTGCGGATGGATGTTCTTTGCTTCGCCGATGTCAATGATTACCGCCATGCCACAGGAGGGGATTGCGTGGAAGGCATTGAGTTGCAGATTGCGCACCTTGCCCCAGCCGACGTTGGAGGGATCAGTGCTGGCGTCCTGGAAATTTGCAAGTTGCACGAAGTAGAAGGGGAACTCATATCCCCATTTCGTACGCCAACCGGAAGCGAGAGCCTCCATGTGCTTGTCATACAAAGGGTCTCCGGCGTTTGAGCATCCTTGGTACCAGATTGCACCTTTGATCGCCAGGGGTGTCATGCCATCGACCATTGAATTATAAATCGCCGTTGGAGAACCATTGCCCCAGGACATGCCAGGTTTACGCATTTTCTTGCGCTCTTCAGGGGTTGCGGCAGCGAGCTTTGCTTGATAGTCCTTTTCAGCCTCGGCATTCTTTTTGACAAGTTCGTGACGGCCCTGAAGCGTCTTAACATCATTGGCGAGAGCAGGGAAGTCGCTGAACGCATCTCCAGGCGTCCACGGTTCGATCTTGGTTCCACCCCAGTTGCAATCGAGAATGCCTATCGGGATCTTGCTGTTAGCATGAATGTTTTTAGCAAAGTAAAAACCAACGGCGGTCCAGTTGCCGACTGTGGCGGCAGTAGCTGCTGCCCATGGACCCGAGACCTTCATGTTCATATAGGGAACAGGGTCAACCGCGGTTTCGTGGGGAAACTTGATGCGGCGGATCAACGGATAGTTCGCACTCTTCACATCATCTTGTCCGAGCGCACCACAGCCGTTCATGGTCCATTCCATGTTTGACTGACCCGAACAGAGCCAGACATCGCCCACGAGTACATCGTTCAAAACGATTTTGCCGTCGCCAGAGGTGATGGTGGCTGTGGAACCTTGGCTTGAAGCCTCCTTCGCAGGGAGCACCAGCTTGAACAAGCCATTTGCGTCAGCCGTTGTTTTAGCGGTTCCGCCCATAAACGAAGCTTCGATGGTGGCATTGGCATCTGCGAGACCCAGAATAACAATTGGTTTTTCGCGTTGAAAGACCATGCTGTCACTATAGAATGGAGCAAGTTTAAGCGTTGCGGCCTGCAGAGAGGTCGCGACGCAGGTAATGGCTACCCAAAGAGCCAGGATGAGTTTAGATGGCTGCATATGAGTATTCCCCCTTATTTTTTAGATTGATGAAGCATGTTTACATGACACGTTCGACGAGAATCTCCGGATCAATGCTTTCGCGCAGAACGCGTTCGATTCCCTGCTTGAGCGTCATGGTGGCGTGCGGACAACAGCCACAGGCTCCACGCAGACGCAGCTTCACGGTCTTTCCTGCGATCTCGATGAGTTCCGCGTCGCCGCCGTCGGCTTGTAACATCTTACGAAGTTCTTCCAGTTTGGCTTTGATTTGTTCGTCCATGGTCTTCTTCCTTATCTGTTGGGTTGTTAGTTTAAATCAATTTGTTGTCCGGGAACCGGAGCGATGACATTCGCGACACCGTGCTGTTTGACTAGTTCGCACATGGCATTGACCTTCTCGGGTTCGCCATGAATAGCGAAGACGTTTTTGAGATTGCCTTTGACGCCGTCGAACCAGTCCATCAATGCGGTACGATCCGCATGTGCGGAGAGGGCATTAATGGTATGTACACGGGCGCGCAATTCAAATTCATCTCCGAGAATTTTTAAGGGCGATACGCGGTCCACGATCCGGCGTCCTAATGTGTTTTCAGCTTGGAAGCCCACAATCAGAATGATGTTTCGCGGGTCACCGACGGTACGTTGGAGATGGTGTAGGACGCGACCACCTTCACACATGCCCGAGGCGGCGATAATGATATGGGGCTCATGGATGTCGTTAAGCGCTTTCGACTGTTCAGGTGTTTCAATGAAACGCAGGCCTGGGAAACGCATGGGGTCGATGCCTTGACGCAGAATATCGGAGGCCTCGTCATTGTAACACTCACGGTGCTTGGTGTAAATTTTTGTTGCTGCAAAGGAAAGAGGGCTGTCCACATAGACGGTTGTCAAGGGAATGCGATTTTCCTCCCACAAACGATTCAGATAGTAGAGGATCTGTTGTGTACGGCCGACGCTGAATGCTGGGATCAACAGACGTGAACGTTGCTGATGGATGTCGTCAATAAAGCCTTTGAGGCGCCCTTTGACGTCTTCGGCAGAGGGATGGTCACGGTCTGCATAGGTGCTCTCAATCAAGAGGGTGTCTGCACCTTGAGGAAAATCATATTTTTGCAGAATGGGTTGGTTCGGCTGCCCGAGGTCGCCAGAGAAGAGCAGACGGTGGGACTTCCCTGTTTTAGGTTTAATATCCAGCTGAACGAGCGCAGAACCCAAGATATGTCCTGCAACATGGAAAACACCATGAACGTTGTTCCCGAGATCAAACTCACGTTTAAAGGGTTCGGTCTGCATGTGGCGGATGACTTGATCGACATCCTGGGGTTCGTAGAGAGGCTCGAAAAGGACCTTTCCTTGTTCTGCGCGTTTCTTGTTAATAATCTTTAAATCGCGTTGCTGTAAGAAGGCCGAATCACGAAGCAAAATTTCGCAAAGCTCCTGGGTGGGTTGGGTACAATAAATCTTTCCTTGGAAGCCACGCCTGAAGAGCGAGGGCAAATTGCCACAATGGTCAATATGGGCATGTGAAAGAACCACTGCATCGATGGCTGCCGGATTGATCGGGAGATTACGATTTTTCTCAAAGGCCTCCTTACGAGAACCCTGAAAAAGGCCACAATCAAGGAGGATGCGTAAGCCATTCGCCTCGACGACATGCATGGACCCCGTGGTTGTCTGTGCTGCGCCTTGAAATTCAAGTTTCATCTCTTACTCCTGTTGGGATGCATTCTGTGAATCGAAATCAAAAAATATCTTACTATTGTATAGGGAAGAGGGTTTATAAAAAAGGAGAAAATCAAAGGAAAGAGGCTGAAACGTGAAAATTTCTCTGTTCTGGATGTGATACAGGCTTGAACTTTCAAAGCCCAGCGATTATAGTATTGCCCTTCTTTATTGCACCTGTAGCTCAATTGGATAGAGTGTTGGCCTCCGAAGCCGAAGGTTGTGGGTTCGATCCCCGCCAGGTGCACCATAAACAAAAAGGCGTCTCCTGCATCTTTTGAATTGTCTTTTGCAGCAGGAAACGCTATAAATACTGCTCTTTTTTAATTGGAGAGATGGCCGAGTTGGTCTATGGCGCAACATTGGAAATGTTGTGTGTCGCAAGGCACCGGGGGTTCGAATCCCTCTCTCTCCGCCAATTTAAGTGAAAAATGAAAAGCTGGAAGTAAAAAATACTTCCAGCTTTTCTCTTTAACGCAAACGGTAATCCGCAAAATCCTGTCCGTTCTGTCAGAAAAACTTAGAGTCCCAGGAACTGGATCGCGAGTCCGGACGCCAGGATGGCGCTGCCTGCCAGTGCATGCGAGAAGCGCTCGGCTCTGTCGAGCTTGATGAAGCTGAAGCCCCATACGGACACCAGGACGATCGACATCATCGTAGCAATCGTGACGATGCTGAAGACGGTGGCCACCAGCACCGTTCCCCACACGCTGTGCTGTGCAGCCGGAAACATCAGTAGCGGTATGAGCGGCTCGCAGGGGCCGAGCACAAAGATAACAAAAAGAATCCATGGCGTGATGTTTTTCTTTTCAGCTTCATGGACATGGGTATGGACATGCGTGTGCGCGTGCTCATGCGCGTGCTCTCCTGCATCGTTGTGTACGTGAAGGTGCGTATGCGGCTTATTTTTAAACGCGCGCCAACACCCCCATACACAGTAGGAGAACCCGAAGATTATCATGCCCTGAGCCGCTAGACTTCCTCGGGCGGCCTCAAAGGCCTCCAGTTTTCCAAGTGCAATCCCTAGCACGACGCCCAGCAAGCCGAGCACCACCGAGCTCAGCACATGGCCTAGACCGCAGACGAAGGTGAGCCCCAGCGTTTTACGGAGATTCCATTTGCGCGCTTTACTCATGACAATGAACGGCAAATAATGATCCGGTCCAATCAGCGTATGGATAAAGCCGAGTGAAATCGCCGTGATACACAAAATAGTGAGCGTTGATTCGTTCATGGGTTATCCTCTTCTGTTTTTAGCAACGGGTTCGTCGGCAGGTTGCCCGGTGGCGGGATGGCCGAGGCATTGGCCACCGAATTTGCACCACTTGGCGCACCCCAGATCGAT
>CAIZQW010000199.1 GCA_903935195.1 uncultured bacterium | reverse complement strand
CTAAGTTCCCTGAGAAATTGACCAAAACAACGAGTTTATTGGCGATTTGCACAAATGTGTAGCAAGTAATAAGTGCATTGCACGCAATTTAGTCCTTGCATAAAAGGTTATGTATGGATTATGCTGTAGCCCGTGTTCGTTCAAGCTACAACCTCCGCTCGCAACAACGGCAAAACCTACGTCGCCTACCTCGTGCGCGAGTCCTTCCGCACCCCGGACGGCCCCCGCTCCCGCACCGTCTGCAATATCACCGGTCTGCCGGCCCACACCCGCAACCTGATCACCGCCTCCCTCAAGGGCCAGGACTTCCTCCCCGCAGACCAGGTTCAGCTCCATGACGCGCTGGACTATGGCGGCCTAGCGGTGCTCAACGCCGCCTGGGCGCGCTTTCGCCTGGCCGAACTTTTCGTCGACCTGGGCACGCCCCGGCAACGCGGCCTGCTTCAGGCCATCATCTACAGCCGCCTGCTCTTTCCCTGCGCAAAACTCTCTGTGGCGCGCCAGGCCGAGGGCACCTGGCTGGCGCAGGCCTGCGGTTTGGCGGCGGATGAATCCTTCGACGAGGACGACCTCTATGCCGCCATGGATCAGCTCAACGGCCATTGGGTGAGCTTGGAAAAGCAGCTCTACGCGCGCGCTTTCCCCCAAAGCGTGCGCCTGGTGCTTTATGATTTGACCAGTGTCTATTTCGAAGGCCGGGGGCCGGAGCACTGGTCCCAGTATGGCCATAGCCGGGATCATCGGAGCGACCGGCGGCAGATCATCCTGGCCGTGGCGACGGACCCCGAGGGCTTGCCGCTCCACGTCTCGGTCCTGCGGGGCAATCGCAACGACACCCAGACGCTCCAAGGACTCTTACACACTTTGCGCCGCCGCTTCGGAATCAAGGAGGCGACCTTCGTGTTCGACGGGGGGATGAGCAGCCAGATCAACCTGGCGGCCATGAATGCGGCCCAGTTGAAATATGTCACCCGGCTCTCGGCCGCCGCCCTCCAGGCCTTGGTGACCGAGTTGGCCCTGGAAAAGCAGTTGGAACTGGGGGATCGCCAGCAGCTCATGGAAGTGACGCACCAAGGCCAGCGCTACGTGATTGCCGGTGGCCCCTGGCGTCAGCAACGGGATCAGGAGCGCCGGCAATGCCGGATCGATAAAGCCGAGGCGGAGTTAACACGCCTGGCTGCGGTCAAGCGTAAGAAACTTGATGGACAAAAACTGGCCAGCCAGGTGGGACGCACCCTCCAGCGGCTCAAGGCCCACAAGTATTTTACTTACCAGGTGGACGCCCAGGGGCACCTGCAGTGGGCACGCAAAGCGGCCTTGATCGCGCACGAAGCCCAGCAAGACGGGTGGTATTTGCTGCATACCAACGAAGCGGTCGAAGCGTGTTCGGCTGCGCAAGTCTTGGGTCACTACAAGGGCTTGCTGGACGTCGAAGAAGCCTTCTGCGAACTCAAGAGCTACCTGGAAGTCCGCCCCATCCATCACCGCCGGCCAGACCGTGTGGTAAACCATGTGCGGTTGTGTTTCCTGGCCTATTGGCTGAGTGCGCGGCTGGGTGGGGAATGGCGTGCCCGGGGAGAAACGGAGGAAGTTCCGCGGGTGCTGCGCCGCCTCCAAACCATCCGCCTGGGGGCCCTGCAACTCGGCCCGGACGTGCAGCGCACGATCATGACCGAAGTCCCCAAAGCGCTGAACGATCAGTTATGCAAACTGGGCTTGGCCGCACTCTTCGCGGCGCCACCCAAGCCGTAGTGTTGTAGCCCGACGAATTCGAGAAACACGCGCTTTCTTTGGGCTGTTTGCTTGGTGGAGGAGGAAGTTGGGTTAACTCTGCCGAGAGGGCGCACCATAGCAGACATGAAGCTAGCAACGCTTTAATCATAGATTTGCAGGTGTCGCGCCCGGTCGTCGCCCTTACACCGTTTGGCGGGACAGCCGCTGCCATTTTCACCGCGCATTCGCGAATCAATACGGAATGCTCTTCAGATAGGCGGAATGCCGCGTGCGCTTTTCATTTTCGGGAAGCCCATCGCTCAGTGCGGTTTGAACAACAGCAGAACTGTGATACAGCACGACATCTAGAACCAACCGGTCGGAATAAAAGTCATTGTGGCCAAAGTTTGTGGCCTTGATAAAAGAGGCGATTTCATCGTCAGACGGCTTGGCCGAGAAGGTTGAGAAGTTGAAGAGAGGACGGGGGTGATCGAACAGACTCCACGAGCGCGCAATCACTCCACCGGCCGGCATCCGGCCAAGATAGGCTAGCGCCCAACTGTTCGTTCGTCCCGGAGCGACGCAGTTGATCATCACAATCGCCTCCTCAAATAGGCGTGGCGGATAGTCCAAGTGGTCCGCTTTTACACACCAAGCGACCACCTTGCTGCGGTTGAGATTGACTGTCCCATCGCCAAATCCCCGGTTCGCTGCCTCAGCAAGCTCCCTCCAATTCTGTTTGTCGGAGATCACATCTGCACGCTTAACATCCACCGTTCTGACCGTGTTTGTGGCAGCCATAACCGAGGTCGCGATGATCGTGACCAAGAATATGCAAATCAAGGCTTTCATCAGTCGGGGCGCAGCGGCGCTGGGTAGTCCGGTTTCCTCGGAAATTTGCAGAAATTCTCACGTTCCTTATTGAACCATTCCTGCAACTCTTGATATAGGCTCTGTACCTCGTCCGGAGTGCACTTGCTCGGAGATGTGCCACAACTGCTGCGGACGGCATCCGAGTAAACATCGCCAAATGGGAAAGACTCTCTGGCGCAGTAGTAAGCCTCCATTTCCCTCTTCATCCTACCCCGGCAGTTGTCCGATTTCTGGTTCCCCGCTGTTTTCGGTGGAATAGGGGTTGTCGGTGGATAGGCTGCGGGGATGACACCTGAGAAACTGTTTCATG
>CAIZQW010000198.1 GCA_903935195.1 uncultured bacterium | reverse complement strand
TTGTTTTTCCGACCGCGAACCGCTTCAGTCCGCCTGCGGCGAGGGCTTCGAGTTTGCCGTCTTTGTCGAGTCGCACGGCCGCCACGCCGACGGCGTCGAAGGCGACCTCGTGGCCGTCGACATGAATGGTATTCTGGATCGGATCGCCCGCAACATCCTTCTCGCCGGCCGTGAGGATGACCGTACCGTCGATCAGTCGGCAGTGGCCGGAACGGCCCGGCGGGGTATGGGGTGCGATGCCGCGCTGCCGCAGCACGGCGGTGACCTGCGTGACCGCGTCGGGGGCTCCCTTGAGCAGAGGCATCTCCGTCGGCAGTGCGGCGTTTCCGTCGAACGCGACACCGCTGAAATCACGGGTCCACGCACCCAGCCGATAGAGAGCGGTCTTGCCCTTTGCCGCTTTCCTGAAGAACTCACCCGTGCCGGCGCGTTCGAATTCGGGGTGGTAGAGGACGACGGCGGCATACTTCTGGTTGCCATATCGCACGTACCCGTCGTCGTCGACCCGCAGGGCGGAGCTTCCGATCTCGCTGGTGGGGATCAGATCGGCATAGAAACCGGTGTTCCAGAACGCCTGCGCAAGGCCGTCGCCCGCGTCGGCGTAGGACGCACCTGCCCAGTTGAGCGCGCCGGCATGGCCGAAGATGACGGCAACGGGGCAGTCCACCTGCGTCTTCGAGATGAAGTTCAACAGCCGCACGCGGCAGTCACCGCGCATGAGCCGACCCCGCCAGAGGGGTTTGCGGGCCCAGCCCCGACCGTCTTCGCGGCAGGGAAAGACCGGGTGATAGTTCACGCGAAAACCGGCCAATGCGTTGACCCACAGTTCGCGTTCGTAATCGGCGATGCTCGTCGAGTAGTACATGTTGTAGCCGACCGGTTTGCCCCATTTCTTGGCAAGCGCCGTCCGCACACAGAAGGGTGTCGTCTCGTCCGTCTGGCCATAGTCGCGCCGCACGGCCCACCAATTCCACCCGTTGCGGCGGACTTCCAGGGCGTTCAGGTGCGGCTGCCAGGTAGCATGCGTTCCCACGAAGGCCTTGTCACCAATGATATCTTTGGTCGCCTTGTAGAAAACCTCCTCGATCGCGGCGTGTTGCTGCCAGGTCATCTCCATGTAGTGATTGATCGCACCATGGCGTTCCGCCTCGCGATCTTCCTCGCCCAACACCATCAACACCATGTCGCGAAGCAGGTCGCGCCCCTGGGTCCGTTTTGCGTAGGCAGCGCTCCAGTGCGGGGAGCACCAGAGTTCGTTGTTCTTCGCAAAAGCCGGCAACCCATACTCATCCTGGGTCGCACCTGCCAGTTCGACGTCTGCGTACGTTCCGATGAGGTCTCGTTGGTGTTGCGGCAGAAGCGGGCTAAAGGGATCCGGCCATTGCCAGGGGATTTCGAACAACACGCAAGCCTGTCGCCCGCGCGTTCCCGCGTCGCAGGGAATGACCACGCCGATCGAAGTCGGGGTCGCATCCTTGACCTGGCAGGCCGATGTAATGTCCTTGACTGTTGATGGATCAATCCCCTTTGCGCCGCGGGCATACGTATAGACTCTGGCGATTCTGGCGGGCCCTATTTTGAAGGGCTGGCCTTGCAACTGCTCTGCTCCAGCTGCATGACTGGTCGTTGCGATCACTTCACCTTCCCCGGCAAGATCCACAGTTTGCAGGCGCACCATATTCAGCGTCTCTTGAGGGTTCGCCTTGTTGAACAAGGACCAGGAGCCCAGTTCAGGCACAAGCCCTATGCCCCGCTTCCGGGCATAGGCGGCTGCCGCCTTGAACCCATCATGAACATCCTGGTCCGCCATAGAGCGGGAGCCGCCGATTCGTATGCTGGTGGTGAGGAGATTGTAGGCCGTGTGTTCAGCGACCTTATCGAGGAACGGTTTGAAGTTCTCGGGCTCCCTGTCCGCCGCGGCCGGGAACCAGCACCCGATCACCGGCGCCACATTGGCCGGAAGTCGAACGTCATCCAGCCGGGGCGGCAGTTCCAGTCGCAGCCAGTTGCGCGTAAGTGCGGTGAGAGCCGCGGGCACATCGCCTTCGTACCCCTGCAGAACGCCCTGCAACGTACCCTTCGGGTCTCGCCAGAGCGCCACGTCCGCAGGTTGATCCAGCTTGATCTCGACTGGGCCAGCCTTGAAATGCCTCAACCCGCCGGCCGCCATGGCCTCGAGTTTGCCGTCTTTGGACAATCGAACCGCTACGACACCTGCCGCATCGAAGGTGACCTTGTGGCCATGGACCTCGATAGTCTCTTGAATAGGATCTCCCGTGCGGTCCTTCTCGCCCGCGACCAGGATGACGGTACCGTCGGTCAGTCGGGTGTGACCGCTCGCGGGCATGTCGGCGGACTCCCTTCCCTGTCCGTTCCACTTCGGAAACATGCCGCTGGCGGGCGTTTTCGGCTGGACTCCCGCCTCCGTGAGCTTGGCGATCACCTCCCGCGCACACGTCATGATGTCGACTGCCCCTTTCATGGGCGGCGGCAGCGCCGCGTTGGCGTCCAGCGGCTTGCCGTTGAAATCCTTTGTCCACTCCCCTATTCGGCACAGGACCGTCTTCCCGCGTGCTGCGCGTTGGAAGAACTCGGCCGTGGCGGCGTTCTCGAATTCGGGGCGATAGAGCACCACCGCGGCATAGCGCTGCTTCCCGTACCAGACATCCCCGTTGTCATCCACCCGCAAGGCCTTTTCGGCGATCTCAGTCGATGGAATCAGGTCGGCGTACAAGCCGGCCTGCCAGAAGAGGTCCGTCAATGGCGTGCCGATATCGTTGAAGGATGGACCGGCCCAGTTCATGACATTGGCATGGCCGAAAATCACCGCCACCGGACAATCCACCGGCGCGTCCGAAATGCAGTTGAGAAGGCGGATGCGACAGTCGCCGCGCAAGAGACTTGAACGCAGCAGATCCTTGCCGCGTTCCAGGAAAGGCGGACTGCTGGGATAGCGTACGTGGAAATTCATGCGCCCGCCCGTGAGAGCGTAGCTCCAGATATTCTTCTCGTAGGGTTCGATGCTGCTCGAATACCACTGGTTGTACCACACGCCGCCGCCCATCTTCTTGGCCATTGACGTGCGGCAGCTATAGGGCGTGATCTCGTCCGATTGGGCGTAATCGCGCGTGGCGGTCCACCAGTTCAGCCCGTTGCGCTCGAACTCGCGCGCGTCCGGGTAAGGGAACACCGTGTCATGCGTGCCCACGAACGCGTCGGGGCCGAAGGTGGCTTTTGTCTGCTTGTAGAAGGCCTGCTCGATGACGGAGTTCCGGTGGCGCGATTGCTCCATAAAGTGGTTGATGGCAGCCTGCCGTTCCGCCGCACGCCCGGCTTCACCGAAACACATCAGAAGCGAATCGCGCACCAGGCCTCGTCCGCCGGTTCGCCGCGCATAGTCCGCTTCCCGCCAGGTGGAGGTCCAGAACCCGTTCTTGTGCGGGTTGCCGTCGTGAGCCGCCGGATAACCCGCTTCGTCCTTCATCAGCCCGGCCAGGGGCAGGTCGGCGTATTGCCGCACGGTATCGGCCTCGAACTGGAGGATCTCCGGTGAAAAGAGTGCCGGATAGTTAAACGTGACACGCATGATGACACAGGCCTTGCGCTCCTTCGACCCGGCATCGCCAGAGGGGATGAACACAGATCGTTTGCCCGTGCCCGTGTCCCGAACCGTGCAGCTCGCGGTAGCGTCTTGCACCGTGCTGGGCTCGATGCCGGCGCTTGTCCGTTCATAGACATAGACCCGCTCAAGCGCTATGGCATTGACTCCCGCCCCGCAGATGGCATCACCGTTCCCCTGTTGGTAGTGAATGTCGACTTCAGCGTTGCCGTCCTTCTTCAAGTCCACCTCCCGCAGCCAGAGCCGTTGTTGCAGTGCCTTCGGATACTGTTGCGCGAATGTTGGTATCGAGTGGCGCGGATCCAGCTCCAGTACAAGCCCCACGCCGCGTTGCCTGGCATACGCTGCCGCTCGTTTGAACCAGTCATGCACATAGGCATCCGTCATCTGGCGTCCGGGAATCCGCATGGTCGTGGACAACAGCGTGTAGTGCGAATAGCCGGCCGCGGCGTCCAGAAAGTCCCGATACCCATCCGGGTTCCGCATTTCGTTTTCCTCCGGGAACCAGGCCCCTATCACGGGCGGGCCGATCTGCAGGCGTGCCGAAAACGCGGCCGTGTTGGTTGTCTTGTCGCCGCCCTTCGCTGCCTCAGCCGCCTGAAGGCTCGAACTCAACAATCCCACTGTTATCCATGTCACTAGTCGCATCTCACATTCCCCTTTTTCTTTAGAAGACCTGTCACCCTGTCTTAATACGCGATTACTTGGTCGTCGTATTTGCTTCCTTCGGAGCCGAGCCGATCCTTCGGGCGCGGATCGAGGCGCCGCCGTTGCGGGTGAACTTCTCGACCGCACCCACAGCCCCCTCGACAACCCAGTAGTTGATATCGCCAAAGCCGAGATTCTTCGGGTCGTTAATATCACTGACGAGTATCTGCCACGCGTTATGGGCATCCGTCTGTCCCGGCCCCGGTTGTTCCGTGTTCATCTGTTCGATCGAAAACCCGTGCCTGCCGGAAACAGTGACGTGATGGGTGTTGCGATAGGTACCCACCCGCCCAAAGCGGGAGGCATGATGGTTAAACAAGAATTCCAGGCCGTTGACATTGGAGGCCACCACGATGTTATCCCCGTCGGTGTGCTCGTTGACCAGGATGCCGGTATGATACCCGGTCACGACGACATTGCGCAGGATCGTGAGGGCCCCGTTGTTGCAGGCCGGCGTGCTGATGCCAGCCTTACCGTGGGTGGGCTTGGAGGCATCAACATTGTAGCGGTCGGTGTTGACGAAGACGTTCTCGAGCTTGCATTGCACCGCGTTCAGCAGATCGATGCCGCCGATACCGGGATTGTCGTAGGTGCGGACGTCCAGGTTCCGCAAGCTCACGTTGACACCCGAAAACTGCATGTACATCCTGTCGGGGACGTTGGCTGAAGAGATGACAGCCGGCCCTGATTCCGACAGGCATTTGATAATCGTGCCACTCTTCGGAAGCGGAAACGTGCCGATCGTCCCGAAGACCGGGGTCGGTTCGCTCTCGCCCGCGATCTCCACGGTGATCCACTCTTTGGTTCCGGGAATGATAATCCTGCCGCGGTAGAT
>CAIZQW010000197.1 GCA_903935195.1 uncultured bacterium | reverse complement strand
GCTGAACGCTCTCTTTCCCCGCCTAGCCCGCGTGAATCTCTATGCCAACGGAACCTCAATTCTCTCCAAATCCTCCGAGGAACTTGCCCAACTTCGCGACTTGAAATTGCAGACGCTCTACATGGGTCTTGAGAGCGGGGATGAGAACCTCTTGAAGCAAGTGCATAAAGGCGCGACTGCCGAGGGCATGTGCGAAGCTGTTCAAAAGGCGCAGGCGGTTGGACTGAAGTGCTCCGTGATGATCTTGCTGGGACTCGCAGGCCGCAAAGGATCGCAAGAACATGCGGTGGCTACGGCACGCATTCTCAACCGGATGCAACCGCGCCTGCTCTCTGCGCTTCGTTTTGTCGAGGTGCCTGGCTGTGCCATGTTTCCAGATTATCAGACCGCCACGGAATATGAGGTGATCTGCGAACTGATTACCATCCTGCGAGGTTTGGAACTGGAACAGACCGTCTTCCGCGCCAACCACACATCAAACCCTGTCGCATTAGAGGGACGTCTTCCAAAAGACAGGGACACCTTGGTCGCAAGCCTAGAAACGCTCTTGCCTCATCTTGACCGCAAAGGCCCAGGCCGACTCCCCTTTTCACTGTAAAACTTCACCCGCCTACGCCAAGGCTACGGCGGGCAGGCTGGAATGGTGGAATGATGGGGAAAGACGGGATACTTGCGCTGGAGGGCCACGCTCTGTCGTGGCCGGACGCGACAGAGCGCGTCCCTCCAAAGGCGAGTTGAAATACCCCAATATTCCAAGATTCCACCATTCCACTATTCCATTCTCCACGTTATCCGTTCGCTTTCTCCAACCGCTTGTTCAGTAGAGCATACAGAGTTGGCAACACGATGAGGGTCAGAAGGGTCGAGGTGATCAAGCCTCCCATCACAACGACTGCCAAAGGCCTCTGGATGTCAGCCCCTGAACCCGTCGCATAGAGCATGGGGAAATGTCCGATGAAGCTCGTCAACGCGGTCATCAGCAACGGCCTGAAGCGCAAGTCGCATCCCTCGTGGACGGTCTCGGACACCGTGCGGCCCCGCTCGCGCAACTGCCTAAAGAACGCCATCAGAATGACACCATTCTGAACAGCGATACCCAGTAGCACGATGAATGCGACAGCTGCCGACACGGAAAGCGAGATGTCGAACGCCACCACGGCTATAATGCCACCGATCAGTGCGAACGGCAGGTTCAGAATCACAAGAAGAGAGTTCACGACCGAGTCCAACGCAAGAAAGAGGAAGACCAGAATCAAGATGAGTGCGACCGGGACCACCAGCGAAAGCTGGCGCATGGCGCGCTGCTGATTCTCGAACTGACCGCCATAATCCACATAGTATCCAGAAGGAAGTTCCTTGATCAGGTCTGCGATGCTGGCCTGTACGTCCTTTACGAAACCGCCCAGATCCCGTCCTCTCACATTGGCCTCGACCACCACTCGCCGGACGCCATTCTCGCGGCTAATTTGTGCAGGCGCCTCGACCATCTTGATTTTGGCGACCTGCGAAAGCGGTACACGAGCGCCATTCGGCGCCCGAATCAACAGCCGCTCAATCTGCGGGACATCCGCGCGCGCCGCCTCCGGATAACGGACCACCAGGGCAAACCGGCGCTGGCCTTCGATGAGGGTCCCTGCGATTTTTCCAGCCACGGCCGTCTCGATAGCTTCGTTCACATCTGCCACGTTGATGCCATAACGCGCGACTGCTGCTCGGTCGATGATCAGGTTGAGCTGGCTCATGCCCGAGATCTGCTCCACCTTCACGTCCTGAGCCCCCTCGACAGCCTGCATCAAAGGCGCGACGCGATTGGCAACCTGGGTCAACACATCGAGATCAGGCCCGAATATCTTGACCGCCAGATCGCTCTTTACGCCTGAAATCAGCTCGTTGACGCGCAGCGCAATCGGCTGCGAGTATGAATAGCGGAGCCCCGGGATCACGGCCAGATCCTTCTGGATCGCTACAAGAAGTTCGGCTTTGTTCTTGTGCTCGCCCTTCCACTCGCGACGGGGCTTGAGCATGATGAACACATCTGTCTGCTCCGGCCCCATGGGATCTTCTGAAATCTCGGCCCGTCCGGTTTTGCTGATGACAGTTTCGATCTCCGGGAACTTTTGCAGGCGACGTTCAATGGCTCCTGCGACTTGCACCGACCCATCCAGCGACGCATTCGGTAGGCGGACCACGTTGATCGCAATGGACCCCTCATCCAGCGCGGGCATGAAATCCGTCCCAACCATCGGCACCAGCACCACTGCGGATGCCAGCACGGCGAAGGCGACACTCAGCGTGACCTTCGGCCACCTGATCGCGCCGGACAG
>CAIZQW010000196.1 GCA_903935195.1 uncultured bacterium | reverse complement strand
CCTTCCCAGCGGGATGGTCTGCTTCACGACCCAGCCTTGGCCTCTTAGACAGGCGCTCATCTGAGTCACAGCCGAAACATACGTCACGGGCATGACGCCATTCCGGCGCCAGGTCTTACCCGAGTCATCTGATTCCGTAATCACTGCCGTCACGGGCATGCGAAGCGAAAAGGTCTTGGTCGCGGCTTGCGCGGGCAGGAGGAGAGATAGAAGGGTGATCATTCCAATATAACAGTGCTTCAACATTCCGCTATTCCTTGTTCTAATAAATGAAGATTGGGCGTTGGCTCCAGGTCCAATACATACCATAGCGTTCGTAATCCCGGCGGTTCGGTGCAGAGGGGGTTGCCGTGTCGCTCTGGAGGCTACTCAGATTACTCCTCAACTGCTGAACCGTCTTATAGGGGTCATCTGCGTTGTAGACCTTCTCGTACCAGACTGCGGATTTCACCGTAACAGCGCCTTCATCGCAAACCTGACGGGCATGCCACGAGCGATAGCCTTTCTCACTTCCCTTCGTGCGCATCAAGGCAGCACTTAAAAAGTTGTAAGTCATTTCGTTATTAGCGGTCAAAGGCGTTGTTTCCACGTGTAGCTGAGTCGCCTTTAACGTCATACTGTTCCAGAGGGTTTCGACAGTAAGCCAGCCTTTTGTCCACGGGGGCAACGGCGCGCGCATGGAGGACTTGCCGCCAACCGCCATGCCCCACGGATATTGATCTTTGTCTTTCTTCAACGCGCGCATCTGTTTGCCCGCGAGTAGCGTGGGACTGTCGGCGCCTGTGGGCGTGCCGAAATAGAGGCGTCCCAATGCGTCCATGGCAATGCTCCCGCGATCATGACGGATCCCTGAGTGGATCGCAGCGTTACGATCCAACTGCAAGAGTTTCTGGCGGTGAACAAACAATTCACCGATCCAGAAGGTTCCGCCGAAGAGCACGAAGTAAATCGGCATCACCAACAGAAACTCCATCATGACTGAACCTCGCGAGCTCCTCATCACTCTCCTTATTTTCCGGTATGCATGGAATCGTGATAGTCTTTAGCAGCCTTGCTATCTTGATCAAGTTGCGTCCGATAGGCATCCTGTGACTTCTTCACCTTTGCGCTATCGCCCGTGGCTCCCTTGGCGCCCATATCCACCCCGTAAAAGACGGAACGACTGAACATGACAACACCCAAGACGCAGGCGGCCGCAATCAAGACAGCGACGATAACATACTCCATCATCACTGCACCACGCTGTCTCTGTTTTGAAATATTTCGCTTCATCCGTGAATCCTCAAAATCAATGCGTTAACTTCTCCTGCAAGCCACTCCAATTTAGATTGCCAGACATCCGATGGGGAGCAGGTACTTGTCCAAAGGAACTCCCTGAACCACCCCCGAGATTCCTCCACTGTTCAGTCATGATGGACCCGAGCACATCACTGCTTCCGATGCCCATGGTAAAGGCTCCGGGATTTTCGACCTCACCCCCTATACAGAGCTTCCACGCATCTTTGACCGGCAGGAAGACAGCATCCCAGTCTGTCTCCTTCAAGTTCCAGTTCTTCTTCAGGCGATCCGGACTGGACGAGGAGGAGAGTGGCGCAGGATCGGTGTAGGCTAGCTGGTAGCGTCCTGTGCCAGAAGGATCCCGATACCCCGCGCGCGCGGCCGAGACTGCCCAGAGATACTTCACGGCCGGATTGAATGCCTTGTAGAGTCCTTGGCTCACGGCGCCGAAAATTTCATCCCACGGGTTTTTGCATTTGCGGGAGACACCGACCACGAGAGAGCCCTGTTTTCCAAAGTAGAGCTTGTTTAAGATTAAGGGGTTACAGAGCGCACCCGTATAATACGTTGACTTTTTTCCGCCCGACAAAAGTTCAGGATCATCACCATAGGCTCGTCCACCACCGGCAAAGAGAGGGATTGCTCCAGAGCCATTGGCATCCAGCACAGGCCATTGGCAATTGTTTTTTGGCTTATTGATCTTACTCCCTCCCAAGCAATGGTCGCACTTCGTGGCTGAGATCAACGGGATGTGCTTCCAACCTTTAATCGTCGGAAAACAGAGCCATTTCGTGGCACTCCAGTGCCACTCTGAAACAAGGGCGCTGGTCTTGTTCGGACTCGAATCATTGTCTTCGTCCCGGTTTTTGCAACTCGGCGGCGTCAGGGAAATTGAGGGCTTGTCCTGGAATCCCGAAGAGTTTCCATTGGGGCCAAAGAGGTACGCGCGTTGAATACCGATATCGCTGGTTTGGGCACGGCGCGTGCCATTATGACGGACAAACCAGTGGTTCACACCGCCCGCCTTAGACCCCGAGCCGACCTGCCCGCCATTGTCCTGCTTCTTATTAAAGGTCTTGCGAACCTCTCTGTCGTAATGGGGTCCGGCAAAGGCTAGGAAGCGGCGTTCATCCTCTTTTTTGTTATTTAAAAAGCTGAAATTCAAAAGTGGTGTCTCGTTCTGATAAATATAGTACTGGAAATCGCCACTGTTCACTTGGCGTTCTGGAAGGTTCGCCTTTAAAATAGTTGGGACAACCTCTTTGATCTTTCCTGGAAGCTTTTGGATCGTATCCACGATGGCGAGGTTCATAGCAACGATGTTCGCTTTGTCGCAGAGGATCTGGGGTTCCAGCGTGGGAAGAAAGTCACACAGCGGATTCCCAGAACCGCGTTGGCCCATGAGATGTGCTGCAAACAGACCCTGATAGAGAGGCAACACGCTGTCCATGTTATTAGGAATAGGGACATCAATCTCGCAATTCATCGAAAAAAGTTTATCTTGAGTATAGAGTCCACACCAATAGGTCGACGCTTTCGGACCACTGTTGTGCTTGCCACTGCACACGCCATACACTTTCCAGAACTCCTTCATTTTTTTACGATCTTCCTGCATCCGCGTCTTGGTCAGGCCGACCCACTTATCAACGATATAGTCCATCTGTCGGCGTGTCAGCTGGAGATAGGTCCACGCCATCGCGCGATTGATCGTGGCGACGCGACTGATCGTATCTGCCTGAATCACTGCAGCCGAATAGGAGGCTGCATCTGCGGCATTCTGAAGTTCGATGCGTTGGCGAACCATATCACCGATTGTATAGACACCACTACAGAGCAGGAACATGAACATAAAGAGCGCCAGCGTCACAAGAAAAGCAGCTCCGCTCTCCTCTTTTCCGAGGCGGATAAACGTTTTCTTGGCTGCACTGACGATCAATTTCATAGTCTTACAGACTCAATGGATAAATACCGGTATTGTAAGGTTTGGGGAGGACGCACATCTCTTTCAGCGTGATATAGGGGTAGGGATAGTTCTTCTTCTCCTCCTGCCCAGACCAACCCACGCCTGGACGCACACCAATCGCGCCTGAGCGGATCTGGCCTGCCACGCTCCCAGCATCTTGCTTTGCCAGATAGCTCATCATCTGCCCTGCGACAGGCATGAGCAGTGCAAAATCAAATTCAACCACGGCGCGGGTTTGCCAAGGACAACTCCTCAGTGCTCCTGCATACGGCAAATCCGTGATCCCCGTCGTGACACGGGTTCTCTTCTTGACCGAGCTTGAAAAGGGAATCTTACCCCAGCCGGGAATCTCGGTCACCTCTTGAGCGGATCCATCAGCAGTATCGTCAAAAGCAATCCAGGCACAGACGCGATAAGCTGCGTTATGTGCGACAGCTTGATCTTTGAACGCCGTTGTGTTCGCGGTCAAAGTCGAGCGGGCGGCACAAAAAGCCGCGTAGTGGACGACTTGTCGAGCCATCCAGATATGCGCGATTTGAAGAACGCCCATGATCATGACAAAAAGTAATGGCATGACGAGAACGAACTCCATCATCACAGAACCATATCGTGTACGTTTTTTCATTTCAGCCATCAATAAGCCAATGTCCAGATGAAGGTCGCCCAAACGCCACCCGCAATCGCGACGCCAAAGGGCACTCGGCAACGTTCATTATCGCGATGTGGTAATGACTCTCGGCCAAGGTTCCGATCATAACGCCAATCAAACAAGCTTCGGGCGTAATGTTTCACCCGACTCATATCCACCTGTCCTGCAATCCACATCACGAGTGAGAGCAGAAAGCCAGCAATGGACATAAAGAAGAGGAAGTTCATCACCTGCCCCATGCTCACCAAGACACCACAAGCAAAGAGCATCTTAACATCACCTCCACCTGCCGCCTTCAAGAGAAAGGGCAGGAAGAGGAAAAGCGCACACAAGAAGCCTGCCAGCAACCCGCGTCCAGCAAGGGAAACACCCCCGACGCCCAGATAGGCTATCAAGCAAACAGCTGCGCCCCCCAATGTCATCACATTGGGGAGCCGCCGATGCTTGACATCCCAAACACAGAGCGTCAGGAGCCAAGGGGTTGCTAGTAACAACTTAAGTGCAGTTTCGTTCATCAGGTTTCTTCTGTTGAACCAGCAATCTCACAAGGATACTACCCTTGTTACTTGGTTGCTGTGCCCGCAGCGCTACCGGTATGCAGACTGTCATGGTACTCGCCTGCAGCCTTAGCATCCTTGCCTTGATCGTCACGGACTGCAGTCTGCGTCGTCTTTGCGCCAGCGGAGTCGCCTGTTGCGCCCTTGGCAGCAGTGCTAAACATACCGACGATCGTACGGCCAAACATGGCAACAGCTGTCACGCACGCGGCAGCGATCAGAACGGCTACAATGACGTATTCCATCATCACAGCGCCCTTTTGGTCGCCAGCCAGACGGCACAGCATGCGTCCGAGCAGGTGCTTCTTTGCACGTGCAACACTCCAGTTGAGTTTCATTTTTTTTGTTCCCTTCGTTAACCCAGTGCACCCTTAGAAATCAAGCCTGCATCACTCGATGTAAGCCCCTTCTATGGCCTCACTGTTTATTGTTCATCTGTATCTGTGAGATTCTTCGTTGACTCAAGGGGTCGGCAAGGAGAGTCCTGCCATCACCCGTTGATACATACCTGCTACATCCTTGCCCAAGGTGGGCGATCCAGCGCCAGTCGCTTGATCAACAAAAAGCTTATCGTTCATCCACGTATCGTTGGTCAGATAGTTATTGCCTGCAAAAAGGGCCAGTGCCAAAAACATAACTAAGATGACGTATTCCATCATCACCGAACCCTGCTCGCCTCTCGCATCCTGCATCTTCATGGGACTCCTTTCGGAACGAGTTGCGAGTGACGAGGTGGCGGTAGATTACGGGGCAAGGGAACTGGCTTTTCATCCCCCGCCATCATTTGCGCTACAGCGGCCTTAATTTGCCGTCTTGTCTCTGGGTCAGCCTTCGCCATCTCCTGCTGCATCCGCTTTAACACGATTTGGTTCGCGGCCAACTGATTCGCAGAGACCGGGGATTCCTCTTTTTCAGCTGTAGCAAACACACCCTCGGCGGTCATGGGTTTTAAAGCAAGAATCGGCAACGCACTATTTGAAGAGGCTTGTTTCAAGGCTCGATTGATCTCTGGGAGTTGCGCATTAAACTCCTGCAACGCCAACTGGACCTTCGCCTTCTCCTCAGGGGATCTGGGATTGGCCTTCCCTGCGGAAACCTGTAATGCTTTCTCTGCCTGCGCTTCAGCATGCCGAAGCTCCAACGCATTCACAGAGGGCGCTTTCACGACGTGCCTATTCTCTCGCTGAACACGCTCCATCTGCATCTGGAGTTCCTGTATTTCCATCTCTGCTTGGGCTTGCAAACGAGCGACATCTTCAACCCTCACGCGCTGTTCAGAAAAAAGCATCCCCGCAGAGCAGACGCTCTGCAAGATGAGGATACTTGCGTGTTGTATCAGTCGCTTCATCATTTACTCCTGCAAGGTCGCCCACATGCGACGCACGATCGGATCTCCAGGGATACCCTTCGCCATAATTTGCGTCCTCAACTGAATGCCTCGCTCGGGCGTGGCCGAGTCATATTCGTTGTTGAGCAAGACGAGCGGCAACCTAAACTTCTTGAAATCGTCAGCCACTTTTTCGCAGACCTCGCGCGAAAAACGGCCGTCTGGCGCCAGGTGGATGGCCAACGCACGTCCAATGAGCGAGCGCCTTGAGAGGGGCTCAGCGCCCCCACCTTCAAAGAGGGAAGTGATGATCTTCTCGCGATTGGCCACCTGCTCTTGGCAATAGAGGTGCATCTTCTGAATCTCTCCTCTGAGCAACCACTTGTTCTGGGGAAGGGTCACAAAGTTGCTGAAGTCAACGAACTGGCGGAAGAGCGTCCGAATCTGGACACATTCTGGATGGAAGGCCATCGACTCGAGAGCCGAGTCATCGTACTTCTCTGGCAGGGCTCTGAGGAGCTCATAAAAATACTCAATGCCCAAGACTCGATCATACACACCCTCGGGCTCGACCCTATTACGTTTGGGGATCTTTCGCTTCAACACATCGCAGCCAAAGACATCGCCCCACATCTCCTCCTCCGAGAAGAGCTGGATCAACCGAGGCGTTTTAAAGATCTCAATGTTGCTTTTCTTAAAAACACTGAGCAACAGTTGAATCTGCTGACTGGCGACCTGGAAGTTTTTATCAATGTTCTCAATGTTTTTACGTTGACTGTTGATGTACGGATTGATCGCGCATTCATCCACCGTCGGAAGATCTACGACAGGAACAATCTGCTCAAATTTGAGTGCTGCGAGGGCCGTGGCATTGCGCAACAGCTGATCCTGAAGGGCCTGCATTTTACGGATGGGGATCAAGTAGCGGCCCGCCATCACTTTGACCGTCCCAGTTGACTTCTGCTCGACGTCGCTCAGCTCAGCCACAATCAACTTAAAATTCGGATAAAGTTGCTCTAACTGTGCAAGCGCACTGTTCATGCCATCTAGGTTAGTCAAGTTACTCGTCAGCGTTTCCAAAACTTTACGACTCGCCTCCAGCAAGGGTGTGTAAAGTTCCTCTGGGGTGGTTTCCATCTGCTCGATCACCTTTGCCAGTTCCTGTTGCATCCCCCGTAACGTATCCACACTCTGTTCTGCATTCTTCAAGGATGCTTGAATCTTCAGAAAGGCATCCAGATACTCCTTCACCTTGGCCGCTTGATTCTTGCACTTAATCGCCGTGAGTTCATTCCAATTCCAATTCTCCATCCGATCATATTGCATGCTTCCCAGCATGCGAACGGCAGCGGCCCACTCCTTCGCTTTGATGTTTTTCTTGACGCTATTCCAGTCGTTGGAGGTCTTCTCCCACGTGTTGAGCTGGTCCATGAGGGCATCGCGTTCAAGACGGTACTGCTCAAACTGCCGCGCATTTTGGGCCGACTCCAGAAACGTCCGTGCCTCTGAGAACCGTTCTTGCCCTGCATATCCTTTAGCAAGCTTGATGAGATCTGGCGCAGAGGAGGTTCCCACCAGATAAGCAAAATAAAAGATGGCCCCTGCCACGAGGGTGGCGCCTACCGAGGCGATCTTGACCCAAAAATAAGAACGTGTGTGTTTGACCGCCTTATCAAGGAAGCGAAAATCCATAAAGGCAAAAGAGACAATATCACCATCTTTGAGCATGCGTTTCTTGCCGCTCAAAGGGATACGATTGACAAAGGTTCCATTGGCGCTCTTCAAGTCATTGACCCAACACTCCCCCTTTTCATCCAGTGTCAATTCTGCATGGCGACGGGAGATCAGGCTATCTGAAAGAGGGAGTTCGCTGTCAGGATCTGATCCCACACGCACAGTCTGACGCTCAAGGTTGATAAAATCGCCCTTCATGACCCCTGTCAAACATTCGAGACGATGAGACCCATGAGCGGCAGCAGCAATCTGACCCTTGCCCGCCTTTTGTGGGGCACCAGAGGAGACGATCAGTTCACACTCCCCGATCTTAATACAATCGCCTGGGCAGAGTTTTCGCTCAGTAATTCGCTCGCCTGCAAAGAAGAGACCATTTCGGCTTCCCGCATCAACAATGAGGATGCTCCCCATCTTCTTCTTGAGCACGGCATGTTTGGAACTTGCGGCACGATCCTCTGAGGGAATAACCAGTTTCGCCTCGCGACTCCGGCCAATCATGACCTCCCCAGTGATATCATCCGAAGAGAGTTCGCCGATCAGCTTATGCTGGTGCTCCAGCCGCATGTGTAATTTGGTGGTTGCAAACATAGTTACTTCCATTGATTGTTTCGCAATTCATGACACCGAAGATCGTCTTCGTCTGAGAAGACGGTCACGCAATCCTGACGGATAAACGCGGCTTGCTTGCCTTGGTCTTTTGACAAGGCGGTTCTATAGCTAATGGTTTGATTGTTGAGCCATTTGGACTGCTTGCCCCTCAAGTCACGTAGCAACTCCATCGCCTCAGAATAGGTGGCTGTATCATTCGTTTTCAAGGAGGATGCGAGAATATTTCGAAGCAGATTCAAGATGTGTGGCCACATGCGTGGCAAGGGAATCGCGCGATCCAGCAATTGCTTCGCCTCATCCAGCATCTCTTGAACAGGCCTCTCCACAAGAACCTCTCCGATCTCCCAATGATTCATGACATACCGTGGTGAGGCACTCATAAAGGGCGTATCCACCAAAAGAAGCTCGCCCCGATAACGTTCAGAAGAGGGAATCTCTCGTTGAAGAATCAGCTCCCAGTCACGATCCTTGATGTACATCACCACACCAAACCAGGCCTCTCTCTCCACGGATCGGGTATAGCGAGCCATCTGGTAAGGAAGCCCATGCTCCTTGCCCCTGAAATAAACTTGGGGATCGAGATCAAAGTTCCACTGTCCACCAGCAGCCATCATCTTTTCTTGCCAGGCTGCAAAGCCCTTCTTTCGACTCAGCGAGAGGTTATCAACGGACCTGTTCATGCTGAAGATGACTCGGCAAGGAACGTCATATCGCTTTCCAAGGCTTGTCATGGCCATAATCCGGTTGGGTTCCTTGACAAACTTTGTGCTCTTGTGCTTGGGAAAGTAGATGATGAAATCATTGCCTGAGCCAATATCAGGAACAACGACTTGGTCATTGAACCTATCTCCATCCTTCGGCCACGTGATAGGATTCTCAATATTGGTTTGTGAGACAACATAACTGAGCGCCACAAGCGCAGCCGAAGCCAACATGCCCACCGCTAATAAAATCACCCATTTTTTCATTTTGGGTTTACGGGTCTTTCGCAAGATGTCCAGCTCATCTAAACTAGCCACGCGGGTCTGCATGATCATGGTCTCATTATCGCTACTGAGATCCATCTGGTTGGTCTTTTGCTCTTCCTCCTCCACAGGAGGAGGAGGAGGTTTCGGGACAAACGCCCGAGGCTCGGGCTTTGGTTCTGGCCGCGCTTCAGGAATCTCAGTGCGATCCGTTTGCGCCTGAATGACTGGCTCCGCAGGAGACGCCTCTTCCTCTGGAATCTCTGTTTTGGACTCGTCCTGGATCTTAGGCGCGGAAGAAGGTGCGCTGGTGCGAGGCGTGGTCACTCCCATAGGAGAAGCAGCCTGTGGCGCTACTATAAAATTCGTTGCGCAGGTCACCTCATTCAAAACACCAGAGGTTTCCGCCATGCCGCCCTCGGAGGGCTTCTCCAAAACAAAGCTTGTGGCGTCCCCGAGCAACACACGATCACCCTCGTTTAAGACTGCAGCCTCGCCTTCACTGAGCGCCTGCCCATTGACCTCTGTGCGATGGGAGCTCATATTCTTCAAGGCAACCGCGCCTGTCGGCAAGAGCGTTAACTCAAGATGCTTGCCTGAAATGTCTGGCGACAAAAAACGGATGGTGGCTGAACGTGAACGTCCCAAAAGGATCGGGGCTTCCGCGGTCAGCGCCCGCACCTCGCCTTTGCATTCGCCTGAAATAAAATGAATGTGAAACAGTCCCATATTCGATCCTTATTTCGAGAACATAGCACCCATGCCGCTCTCTTGAATCTTCAAGTAAACGGGCACAAAGATAATAATGAAGACCGCTGGCATAATAAAGAGCGCCATCGGCAAGATCATGAGTGAGGGGGCACGTTGGGCCTTCTGTTCTGCGAGGTTGAAACGCGCGCGTCTCATCTCTTCGCTCTGAATCACCATGGTGTCGACAATGGAGGCGCCGATCTCCGTTCCATGGGCAACCGCACTGACAAACGTCGTGAACTCTTGGGTGCTTACACGTTCAGCCATACTGGCGAGCGCTTCAACACGCGTCTTTCCCAGCTCGATCTGCTTTTGCATGATCCCAAACTCCATCGTGAGCGCCCCAGGAATACCCATGGAGACAAAATAACGGATCGCCGCATTAAAATCTAACCCCGAGCGCATGGCTGAGCCCACGAGATCAATCGCAAAGGGAAGACTCTTAATAATCTCTTGTTGCCTGCGATCCGCCATACCTGCCACGGTTGTGGTGGGAAAGACCCAGCCCAAAAAGAAGGCGACGAAACCGCCGAGCATGATGACACCAGGCTTCAGCCCCAAAACAGCGCACCAGACGAGCGCAAACACAAGCAGAGCCAAGCTATAGACGAGCTGAGCCGAACAGACCATCTGGGGCGTCAGCGCGAGATTGGCAATCACAATCTTTTTCTCGAGATCCCGAGTCTTCTTCGCGTTGAGTTTCTCAAAGGCACTCCCAACGCCCGCGGCGCAGAGCGCGCTAATCGGAAGGCGAGCCAACTGGAAGAGCTTCGGGATACGAGTCGAATCAAAGGATACCCCTTTCGGCTCATCCTCCTTCTGTCCCCAGAGTTGCCCTGCAATCACAGGAACCAACACGGCCATAAAGACAGCCACATAAGCAAGTATGTTTTGCATCTCCATGGATATTACACCTCAATCGTGACGATCTTGTTAATAATATAAAATCCTATTGTCTCCAACAGGATGACCGCGCCTATACCACACCAGCCCACCGTTGTCCTCAGCATCGGCGCCATCAATTCGGTATCCGTAATATAGAGTATGATAAAGGCGACTAGCGGTGAGGCGGAGATAGCAATGGCTTCAAAACGTCCTTGCGCCGTCAACGTGCGCAGCTTGCCCTGGAACTCAGTCCGTCCCCGAATCATCTCGGTCATGCGCCCCAAGACCTCCGCCATACTCCCACCCGATTGTGTGGTCAAACGGACAGAAGTCACCAGCAGACGCAAATCCTCGCACGGCATCCGCTGATACATGCGCTCAAGCGAATCTGCAAGCTCTAACCCGAGCCGATACTCACGCAACACCACCATTAATTCCTCTTGAATGGGCCCATCCAAACGCCTCGCAATGGCCTCCAAGCCTTGGGGCAAAGCCTGTCCAGAGCGAAGGCCATTGGCCAATCCCATTGTCAGATCCAGAATACGCAACTCGAACTTGTCGCGCCGTTCTTTCAACTTCCACTGGTAATACCAGAGTGGCACCATCCAGCCCACAGTACCCAACCCCACGGCTAAGGGGATCCAGATGAGGGGATTCGTGATAGACGCAAAGAGAAGGATACCCGCGAAAAGACCCCCGAGTAGCACAGCGCTGGAGACGCGCAAATGGGCCAAGCGTTGATCCGAGATGTAGCGATTGATCGGCTTCGCCAAACTCACCAGATCCTTCACTTTGCTATCCAACTCAGCCTTTTCCACGCTAATACTGTTCGCGAGGCCCACAAAAGACCAGACGACTAATGCGACAGCGCTAAAAATCAGTATGTAGACAAGATAAATCATACCGTCGCTCCTTAGTTTCGCGGAACAAAGACGCCCATATCCAACTGCAAATCTCCTGAAGAGCGTAACTCTTCAACAAAGTGAGGGATGTTTCCTGTCGGCACATGAGCTCCTCGAACCTTGCCATCCGTATCAAACCCCTCCTGCTCATAAGAGAAGATATCTTGAAGCAGGATTGTGCTCCCTTCCCGTCCAGCAACCTCGGTGATCTTGATGACTTTTCGAGAACCATCCGGCATACGTGTCTGCTGTACAATCAAGTTCACAGCCGAGGAGATCTGTTCACGGATCGCGGTGGAGGGCAGTTCAAAGCCGGCCATCATCACCATGTTCTCTAAACGCGCCAACGCATCGCGTGGGTTGTTCGCATGACAGGTTGTCATGGAGCCATCATGGCCTGTGTTCATCGCCTGCAACATGTCGAGGGCCTCAGCTCCGCGACATTCACCCACGATGATACGATCGGGGCGCATGCGCAAGGTGTTCACCACCAAGTCACGAATCGCCACGCGGCCCTGCCCTTCGATGTTAGCGGGGCGCGCCTCTAGGCGGACGATATTCCGGTGAGACAACTTCAATTCCGCAGAATCTTCCACGGTCACAATACGCTCACCAGGTGGGATAAACTGAGAGAGGATGTTCAAAAGCGTCGTCTTACCTGAGCCTGTGCCACCGGAGACAAGGATATTCTGACGTGACCGGACCGCCTCCTCCAAAAAGAGCGCCATCTCTTGCGTCATACTTCCATATGCGACCAAGTCGTCGGTTGTCAGTTTCTTATCTGAAAATTTACGAATGGTCACAGAGGCGCCATCTAACGCCAACGGAGGAATAATCGCATTCACACGGGAACCATCTGGCAATCGCGCATCCACCATCGGTGAGGCGGCATCCACATGACGTCCCAAAGGCTCCACAATGCGTTGAATAATGGAGATCAAGTGTTGAGCATTGAAAAAGCGCACCCCCGTCTCATAAAGACGCCCCTTACTCTCAATAAAGACACGACTGGGGCCGTTGACCATCACTTCGGAGATCAATTTCGAGCGCAGCAGAGGCGAAATAGGGCCAAAGCCAACCAACTCGTCAATCATCGCCTGACGCAGCATCTCCTGCGGAATGTCAGAGGGTAGCTCATGCCAGAGGTCACGCATGGTCAGGTCCAAGGAGGTCTCTAGCTTGGCCTGCAACTCCTCGGCTGCCATCTCCTTCATCGCTGTCTCGGGCAGATTCAACTTCTCAAGAACATAGGTGTGTATCTTGTTCTTGATGTTCATGACCTCATCCGTATAGAGGATCTCCAGCTCTTGAAACTCCTTGATGAAATCAGGAATCGCCGTCTTAGGAAGAACGCCTTTCGCAGGGACCTTCTGAGCACTGACCTGCTTCGGTGTTTCCAAGGGCTTCGCTGGCGCATGCTCATCAATAAAGGACAAGGTAAAGTCGCCGATCACTGCGACATCACCCGGGGAGATTAAGAGCCGTTCCTTAATCACCGTTCCATTCACTTTTGTTCCTGCGCTACTCCCCGCGTCCTCAATAAAGACTGCGCCACCCGCACACTGAAGTCGTGCATGCAACCGGGAGACCGTCTTGGCCTGCAAGACAATGTCGCAGGTGTCGTTCCGTCCGAGCTGTATGACCCTGTCTGCCTGCAGAGATTCCTCCAGCAGGACAGACTTATCAAGGCGGGTGATTTTAAGTATCATAAAAACCTCAGACTACCATGCAAACCAGTTTAACCACGTCCAGAAGCCATGATAGCGTTTCTCCTCGCGGAGCGTCTGCTTATTGGTCTTCTCGGCCTTATCCAAGGTATTCGCCGTCTCAGCAGAGGGCGGGAGCTTGATCTGCACATCATTTGTCTGAACGCGCGGGCTGACCAGAATCAGCAACTGCATATCGCTCTTGGAGGTCGCATCTTCAGCGACAAACCACGATAAGACGGGTGTATTGCGAAGGATAGGAAGTCCCTCTTTTGAGGTCCCCTCTGTCAGATCCTTCAGTCCACCCAAGACAACCGTCTTGTTCATGTCGCAAACCACCGAGGTCGAAATCTTGCTCTTGCGTTGGCCATAGTCACCTGCGGTATTCAGCTGGGGCGGATCGCTCCGTTCAATGGTGATATCCAGCTTGACCTTGTTGCCGCCAACCAGGCCACCACTGACGGTCATCTGAAGACCATATTGAACTTCTTTCAGATCGCCCGTGTTCTGTCCGCTCACGCGGATATACATCGTGCCACCATTGTGGAAGGTCGCCTCTTTCTTGCCTTCGTTATTGCTGATGAAGGTCAAATGGCCAGCGGTCTTGAAACGGGTGATGCCACTCTCCGCCATGAATTGAATCATGGAATTCAGACCAACACTCATCACCGCGCTACCACTTCCGCTGCCTTTCACGATATTATAGAGCGCCGTGGGATCAAACCCAAAATAGGAGTTGTTCTTCGACCCCAGCTTCTCGCCTTCTGAACGGGTGACACCCACATAAACCGTTCCCACATCAATCATCGTGGGATCAACCTTCAAGTTTAAAATCAGACGGACCTTGCCATTGCCTGCTACGCCATCTGTTGCAATCCAGTTCTGCGTCGAGAAGAGGGTTTTGATCGTGGCAATATCTGCTGGATGATAAACAGTTCCCGTGACGGTAATCACATTCTGAGCAAACTGAAATCCGACCTGTCCAGGCTCGGTTGGAATCGGCAAGTCAGAGACCACGTAACCTGATTGCTCCAAGAGCTTCTTCATGTTGATGATCATCTCAGGAGCCGGACGGAAGGTCGCATAGTTCTTGCACGATCCCTCGTACATGGGTAACACCTTCTGCAGAAGCTCCCAATTCTTGATACTGCTCACCTCGCCCTTGATCGCGATGTAATCCTGATTGATGGAGATATCCAGCTCGGGAAGGGTATCCAGATCGGTTCTCAGCTTTTCATAGAGCTGACGGATGTTGTCAACCACCGTAACAGAAAACCGCTTGGTCATGCCCGCTCCCGTGACCTCCAACTCACACGTTCCTTGCTTCTGGCCGACCACGCGTAATTGTTTCTCAGAAAAGGTCTCCAGTTTGATGACATCCGGAGAGGACATCCGATAATTCTGCATAACAAAGGGAAGGTCTACAACCTTCAACGCCCCAATCCCTAAAGAGACGCGTTCGACCTCTTGAGCGAATCCTAGGCAAGCAACTAGCACTAAACTTAGAAACAGTAGACTTTTTTTCATAATCTTCTCCCTTTCTTACTTCGCAGACTTTCCAACAATTTCTGGCACCTTCACAGGCGTCAACCCCTTCCGGAGATCCAAGAAGGTACTGTCATCTACAACGCCACCATCGAGACGGTTCAACGACGAGGTGTCATCCAGCTTGCGCAAAGCAGGATAAAGCTCTGCGACACGCTGGGCGGCAATGAGTGTAGCAGCCTGCTGAGGAGGCAACGCGACGATCACCGCTCGCACATTGACCCCCTCTTCGCGACTGATACCATCTCCGGAGCCGATATCCAAAACACGCACGCTGGGGAAAATCACCGAGGTTGCGCGCTCCTCCACAACCGTAGGTTCTGCCGACAAATCCTTTGAGGGAATCGTCTTTTTTACCGAAAAGGTTCCTAAGATCGCAATTTCATCCCCAGGTTGCAGAAACTGCGTGATGCCATTGTCCGAGAAGCTGACTGGCACGGCCCATTCACCCGCTCCGAGGAGAAGACTCATGCTCTTGCTCATACCGACGTCATTCAGCAGGATCACATCATTCTTAGCCACTTTACGGAGCATGGACTGCCCCAAGATGATATTCGCGTTGCTCAAGAGAATATGACGCGGAGAGAGGGCGCTCATGGGGATCGCTTTGCCACAAATATAGCTATCTTGGATCTCCTCCTTCATGGCTAAATCCCGTGTAGCCGCGACAACCTCGACCATATCTTGTTTCATTTCGCTCTTGCTCTTCATCATCTGACTTACGACAAAGACAGCCGCCAAACCTAACAGCACCGCAATAATCAGCGGTATCGAATTTTTCATACCTCACCCTCTCCTTTTTTTGCACAACGGACAAACACTGTCCGCTAGGCACATGTTGACCTGAAATTCACACGAAAAATAATACTCTTCTTGTTATTACTTTGTCAACCGACGTTTACAACTAAAGCTACTAACGCCTCCGCTCCGAACTCGCTCCACCATCCCAGGTCTGGGGAACATTCACCCGATTATTCTTTCCGGGAAGAATATCGACCTCCTGTGTAATGGATTTATATCCGGGCTTATTAAAGCGGAAGAGTACTTTTCCAGGCGAGACACGCGAATTTCGTGAGATCGGCTGCCACTGCTTCGCCTCATCCTGATACTCAACCGTCACACGACGGTCACGCGACTCCGCCGTGACGCGAACGGGTGAGGCTAGGACCACGCGGTACATGTTAAGCTTTTGCAAGACCTGCGTCGCTTCAATGACCGGCAAGCCCGTAGCCTTTGCCTTGGCAATCGCCTCGGCAAGCTTTGTCACATGGGAGTTAACAACATCAAGCTCCTGAGACTTTAAAGCATTCAAGGCGTCCCCTTGCTCACGCTTCATGACCGCAGCCCAGTCAACAGTCGCCTTTAGACGGTCCTCGCACGCCGCACGCCCAGCAGCCAACTGGCTACGTTCGGCCTCTGTTGCAACACCCAGCTTTTGCCAGTCATTCGCAAGGGCATCTGCCTGGCTCACCTCTCCCGCCTTATAACTCGCTAGCGCATTCTTGAGCAACCCCGCAGCAACCTTACCCTTGCAGACGAGCAGTGCTTGTTCGGTCCGCTTCTCTCCAGCCGCAACAACCGTGTCATCTAGCTTTTTCTCTTTTGCAAAATCTTGCCACCGCTTATATTCAGCAGCACCAGAAACCAGAGATTCTTGGGTGCCTTGGCCATAGATCGTCTCAATCTTCGCTAAGCGTTGGCTCGACTCATTCAGAAGTGTGGTTCGCTTGGCCAACTCGGACTTCTGCACCCGAGCCGTAATGTCTTCACGCGCCTTAGCCATCTCATCCGCCTGATTTTGGCGCAGTTGCTCACTAATCAAATCCTTCACATTCTTGATGATTTTTATCCAATCCTCTCGATAGGCATCCCCTTTGGCGAGGTCGCCCTGCATATAGGCGTTCAGCGCCTCATTTCTGAGTTCATCACCCTTGGCAAGATCGGCGCGCTGGCGAGCAGAGATTGTTGCTTGCTCTTCTCGATGAGCCTTCAGTCGCTCCGCCTCTGCCTTCCTCAAGTCATTCAACTTGGCGATCTCAATGGCACGCAAACGGTCCTCCTCGGACTTTTTCTCATCCTCTGCCTTCCTCAAGTCATTCAACTTGGCGATCTCAATGGCACGCAAACGATCCTCCTCGGACTTCTTCTGGTCCTCAGCCCTCTTCTTCGCTTGATTTTCTGACTCTTGGGCAAGTCGTTGTTCCGCCAGCTTCTTGGCATTTTTGATGCGTACGGAATGGAGTGCTACAACGGTTTGCGGCAAGTAATCTTTCCATTCGCTCCGAAGCGCTTCCAGCCGTTCAGCCTCCTTCGTATCGCCCCGCGTATAGGCAGACTCCACAAGCTCGCACAGTTCTTGTGCCTTTCCCTCGATCTGGGCTTGGGCCAAGTCGGACAACTCAGAAACTTGGTTCGTCTTCTCTGCATAAGCGAAGTATTGAACCATCAGTTCGGGCGAGGCCTCTAACTCGCTCACTTTCATATAGGGTGAGGCGCCTTTGGTCAATTGCATAAGCAGGTCTGCGACCTTGTCCGTATAAGCCTTGTAGTCTGCTGGGGCCTGGATAGTAGCGATCTCTTTCTTGATCTGGAGACGCTGCATGTTGACAGTTGCAAGAAGCTGACTCAGGGCGCTTGCGTCTTGCTTCATCTGAACACTGCTCATGGGTTTGTCAAAGAGGCGGGAAATCGGCTTCTGAAAAAGGAAGATGCTTCCACTCAGGAAGAAAAGGACGGCAGCAGCAATCCCAAGCTTCTTGCCATGCTGGGACAGAAGGTTGGGCTTCGAAGAACCGATGGGTTTTGCGGGTGGCTCTGACTTCTTCGGCTCAGGAGAGGGGTGATGAACCTGCACATCGGCACGGACATCCTTCTTCAGTTTTTGAAGTTCCTCAGGTTTAGCAGCCATGGTGGCAAGGGTCTGCTCATCTGCGGCCAGGGTCCGCTCTGTCTCACCCTCTTCACCTTCATGAGCCTCGGGAAGTGGGATGACTGTCGTCTTGGCACTCTTGGGCTTAAGTCCCCTGACTGGCTTCGAGGGCGGAAAGGCCGAACCCTTGCCAGGCGTTGCATTGAGGAGACTCTTCAAGACCTCCACAATCTCCTCCATGTTGGAGAGACGCTTGCTGATGTCTGGCTCAATCATGCGCTCCAAAAGCGACTTCAACGCGGGATTCGAGAGCACCATCTCGTCCTTGAACTCTGCGCGCGGCGGATTAGAGACGGAACGCGAAAGATATGTGAGCCAAGCCTGGCTGCCTGCTGGCAATCTCGGCAAGGGGAAACGGCCGGTCAACGCCTCGTAGAGACAGAGCCCAAACGCATAGACATCAGAAGCCGCGCTTCCGCGTCCACCCTCTGCCCGCCCAAATTCAGGGGGCATGTAGTCGAGCGTGCCAGGGACATGACCCATGTGCGTCAACGTCGCTTCTTCGTTGCGCGCCACACCCAAATCCATAATGCAGGCCTGATGGGGCTTATCCTGCGGGAAATAGAGATTCGAGGGCTTTAGGTCGCGATGGTAGACCGTGGCCTGATGCATGAGGGCTAGGCCTTCGGCAAAGCGGATAAAGGCGACGAGGGCCTCTTCATGAGGCAAGCCTGCGCGGGCGCCAGTCTCGGCTCTGATCTTTTTGAGACGGTCCCGCAGCGAGTTTCCGGGCATGCCATCCAAAAAATTCATCACGAGAAAACCATGGCCCCCGAGCATCTTGGCCTCTGTAAAGTAATCAATGAACTGGACAATCCGATCATCATCAAACCGCTTCAGAACCTCGGCCTCACGCTCAAAACGGTCTGTGAAGCGAATATCTAAAAGATACTTGATCGCCACAAGCTGCTTCGCGGGCAACATGTTTGCCTTGTAGACCCAGCCAAAACCACCCGCGCCAATGAACTTTAGGGCTTGGTAGCGACGTCCCTCGGTTCCTTCCCACGTGGTCAACTTTAAGGGCTTAAAGGCCTCGGAAAGGTCATGGAAGGAGGGATAACGGTCTGTGGGATTGACAGCAAGGCCTTTGACCAAAATTTCATCTAAGCCCACGACGAGCGACCGGAGCTTTTCATCAATCTTAATATCGCCTTTTGCCTGGGCCACACTCCCGCGTTCATACGGCAAATTGCCTGTGAAAGCCTCATGGATGCAAAGACAGAAGCTGAAGATATCGGACTGTACAGGCGTCTCTTTGGAACCGAGAAAAAGTTCAGGCGCCATGTAGTCGAGTTTGCCAAAGACACCCGTACTGTTCGTCTGTTCCGTTGGACGCGTGGTCTTGGCCACCTCAAAGTCAATCAGCTTGACATCCCCATTGTCGCAAACAAAGATGTTGGAAGGTGTCAGATCGCGGTGAATAATATTTTTAGACTCTGCAAAGGCAAGCGCATCCAAACAGCATTGGATGATCCGCTTCGCCTCGTCGCCATCCACCCCGCCATGGTTAGCTGTAATCTTCTGCTTCAGCGTCTGACCATGCAGATACTCCATGATCACAAAATGGTAATAGTTGAAGACCTCTTTTTTGGAGAGGCAGCCATGATATTTGAGGATGCCTGGATGATGCAAGGCCGTCAGAGCCGCGGTGCGGGTGCTTAACTTTTGAAATTGTTTGCCATCATTATCCTGGACCGTCATCACCTTGATGGCTACCTGATCACCGACCTCCACGCCGTCATATTGCTTCTCAACACACTTGGCAATATAAATCACACCTTGGCCGCCCTCACCTCCAGGGAGCTCACCGATGACTTGAAAACCACCAATATGTATTTTTGCAGCCTCTGACATGATTCGTACCTTTATTTCGCCTCGGCGGAGACCGCTTCGACGAGGCGCACAAGACGTAGCCGGCTGGCATCGTCATCCATCGACGTGGCCCTCAACTCTCCAGCCTCCTTGACAAGACACTCCCAAATCTTTTTCGCAGGTTCCTTCATCCGCGTCCGCTTCACATAGAGCTCAACCGCATTAGTACTCAAAAAGACGGAGAGGGCTCTCGCATAAGTGTGAATCGGCGACAGTTGCGACTCCGTCAGTTGTTTGAGTTTGTGAGCGGTTAATATTTGGTTGTCTGACCACTGGAGCAGCGATTGCCGTGCATGGTCATAGTTCGACACCAGAGGGGTAGCCTCCATGTTTTTCGTCGCATAGAGTATCATAAAAGTACAGTAGGCCTTGGCCTGTGCCTCCTGTTTAGCTAAGCGTACCAAATGGAGCACCGCCTTCTCGCGATCAGTAAACTCCGCCTCCGCATTTCCTGCAGCAACCGCTGCAGCTAAACGCGCAGCCTCCTCCTCAGCCTTCTGTTTTTCTGCAACCAGTCGCTGACGTTCTGCTTCAATTCTCTGGCGCTCTTGCGCAAGCTTTTGTTCCGCCTCAGCCCTCTGGCGCGCCGCGAGCGCTTTCTTCGCTGCAGCAGCCTTCTGCGCAGCCTCGTCGGCCTTGCGTTGCTCTTCCAGCGCCTGCTGCCGAAGCTCTTCCGCCTTTTTGGCCTCCAACTTTAACCGTTCGGCTTCAGCTTTTCGTTCGGCTTCAACCTTTCGAGCCTCCTCTTCAGCTTTCAGCCGTTCAGCTTCCTTCAGGCGCTCCTCCTCCTGAAGGCGCTTGGCCTCTGCCTCAGCTTTCTGCTTTGCCTCCGCTACCTCGGCCGCACGGATCTGTTGCTGAGCCAAAAGACGGGCATCCTCGTTCATTTTCTCAATGAGAGCTGTCTGCCGTGCCTCCTTGATCTTGAAGTAAAAACCCAGTCCTGCACCGCCAAGTCCTGCAACCACGAGAAAGATGATGACGATTAACAATAAGGGCATGCCCTTACTCTTTTGAGATGGTAGTGGTTTGGGAGCGGAAAGCGGAGCCAACGGCGTCTTATACTCTGTCATGCGCGTGACAGTGTTTGCGTTCAAATCAATGGGTGTCTGTGGCGTGGGATTGGAGTCTGTCTTCGCATGGCCAAAGTCTGAAGGGAAGGCAACTTTTAAATCGGTCACCGGAATAGGTTCAGGCAAAGGACCAACCTTAACTGCAACGACCGTCACATTGTCCTTGCCGCCGTGTTTCAGCGCAGCGGCAACAAGCTGGCGAACAGCCTCTTCTATCTTTGGCTCCTCTTGGATGATTTTTGCAATAGCCGCATCCTCGATCATCTTCGAAAGACCATCACTACAGACAATGACCGTGTCTCCTTCCACCAAATCAAAAGGCGTGGCCTCCACCTCGGTGGTCACCGCTAAACCAACTGCCCGCAAAATCACACCGCGAAACTTGGGATTCAACTCGCGCTCATCCGTAATGCCAGCAGCATTGGCGAGCGAGTGATCACGGGTCACCTGCTGAATATCCCCGCCCCGAATGCGATAGACTCGACTATCCCCTGCATGTAAGGCCACCGCTCTGTCCGGATGTTCAGGATCAAAACAGACTCCCACAAAGGTCGAACCTGTCCCGCTTTTATTCCGATCATTGGAGCGCTTGAGGATCCAAGCTGAGGCCTCGTTGACCGCATGGCAGATCCAGGCTTGCATCGCCTGGCACGTGAGAGGCTGTGCTGGATCAAAGGTCTTGAGCGTCTTGGATAACTCATCCACAATCGCCTGCGAAGCGACCTCTCCATCCTCGGCGCCTCCCATGCCATCTGCAACAATAAAGACGCCATATTCAGGAAACATCTGATAGGCGTCTTCATTGTTTTTGCGCTTACACCCGACATCCGTCAGGGCAAAGCTTGATAGGTGCGAATAACATGTCGCCATAAAGCCTCCATCTTCCACTAATTACACAGATCACGAGTGGATGTAAAAAACCTGTTATAAAATACCATTCTTCAACACAGACTGTCAATCTAGCTTTACACGCTTTTTAGAGAAAAACAACCGCCCTACGCAGGCATTCCGTTTCCCAACATTCCGCCATTCCAGCACTCCATTATTCCAGTCGCATTTTTTTTCATCAAATTGATTGTATTTTTTGACGGAATTCGGTATTCTACAGACTTTACGAAATTTCAAAAGGAGTATCTCATGACTGATTATGACACATTGAAGGTTGCCATGAAGAGTGGTAAAGTCGCCGAAGTCAAACGTCTGGTTGACGTGTTTCTCTCCGAAGGCGCATCCGCTAAAGACATCTTGAATATTGGTCTTCTGGATGCCATGAACGAGGTCGGACAGCGTTTTAAAAAGAATGAAGTCTTTGTTCCCGAAGTGCTCGTCGCCGCGCGCGCCATGAAGGCTGGCACGGAACTGCTGAAGCCCCATCTGATCAAGGCTGGCGTCCAGGCCGTCGCAACCGCCATCATGGGCACGGTCAAGGGCGACCTGCATGACATCGGTAAAAACCTCGTCATCATGATGCTTGAAGGCGCCGGCTTCCAAGTCATTGACGCGGGCGTGGATGTCACCCCAGAGAAATTTGTTGATCTGGCAAAGCAGCACAATGCCAAGGTCATCGGACTCTCGGCACTCCTGACCACGACGATGCCCAGCATGAAGGCCGCTGTCGAGACGATCCGTGCCGCGGGCATTCCTGCCAAGGTCATCATCGGCGGCGCGCCTGTGACACAGGCGTACTGCGATTCAATCGGCGCTGACGGCTACTCTCCGGATGCCGCTTCAGCCGCAGACCTCGCCCGTTCGCTCGTCGCGTAAGCGTACGTCGTTCACGTAAAAGCTAGTCTAAATAAAAACTGCACCCCATTCGGGTGCAGTTTTTATTTTTTGGAGCGTCGGAGAGGCCGCCTTTTTGATTTTTTCCCGCACCTGTTTTCAACTCATCGTTTTCATCTCAAGCAAATATAGAGCATTTTTTTGAAAATCAAGCACAATCGGGAAAGCTGGCTGTGACCCCCCTCTTTCATGTATTCTTCCGTCATCCAATAAATTGTTCTACTTTAATTTACGAGGTATTTGTTATGACCGGAAAAGAGCTCCTCTTCAATACGATTCGGACCCAACCCACGCCGCGGGCGGCCTGGGTGCCTTTTGTGGGCGTCCACGGTGGCAACCTCATTGGCGTACCCGCGGATGACTACCTCCGTTCAGCCGACCTGATGGTCAAGGGACTCAAAAAGGCTGTTGAACTCTACAAGCCTGATGGCATCCCTGTCTGCTTTGATCTGCAACTGGAGGCGGAAGTGCTGGGTTGCCAGCTCCACTGGGCAAAGGCTGTTCCCCCGTCCGTCACCACCCACCCCCTCTCCGAGGGAAAGACGCTCGCAGACCTACCCGCCTTTGATGAGACCAAGGGGCGCCTGCCGACCGTCATGTCCGCCTTACGCACCCTCAAGCAGGATATTGGCGACGAGGTCGCGCTCTACGGTCTTATCTGCGGCCCCTTCACCCTCGCACTCCATCTGCTGGGAAGCGAGATCTTCTTGCAGATGCTCGATGATCCGGACTATGTGAAACGGGTCATGGCGTACTGCACCGAGGTCGGCAAGAAGATATCTGAAGCTTATCTGAAAAATGGCGCAGATGTGATCGCGCTCGTGGACCCCATGACCAGCCAGATCTCGCCCGACCACTTTGCCGAGTTTGTCGCACCCTCCATCAACGCGATCTGCGACTTCATCCGGGAGAAGAAGGGGTTGTCTGCCCTGTTCGTCTGCGGCGATGTCACCCGCAACCTCGACGCCATGGTCAACACCACCGCCGACTCCCTCCATGTGGACGAACAGATCAATATGGAGCATCTTGCTAAGATCGCCGGCGAGAAGAACAAAGCCTTCGGCGGAAACATCAAACTGACCCTCACCCTCCTGCTGGGCAATGAGAATGACGCCCAACGCGAAACCATTACCCTCTTTGACGCCTGTGGCAAAAAGGGCTTCATCCTCTCCCCTGGCTGTGACCTGCCGTATGATGTCCCGCCGAAGAATCTCATCGCCGTTGCCGAGATGGTTCATGATGACTATGCACGCGAAATGGCACGTATCTCACTGAAGACACTGGTGAGCACCATGGATCTCGCCCATGTCACGCTCCCTCATTACACAGCAGAGAAAAAGGTCATCGTGGATGTCATCACGTTGGACTCGACCGCCTGCGCGCCCTGCCAATATATGCTGGAGGCCGTGACCATGGCGGCCACCTCCATCAATGCCACGCGCTTCGATATCCGTGAGCACAAGATCAAGGAACCGACAGGGATCAGCATGATGGTCAAGCTCGGGGTCAAGGCCCTCCCGACCATCTGCGTGGATGGCGAGGTCTGCTTCATCTCGATCATTCCGGACCAGACCACGATCATCAACCGCCTCCAGAAAGCCTTGGAGCTGAAGGCCCATCCGACCTCGCTGATCGCACGTCTGCGTGTGGCGATTGCCAACAAGGAAGATCCCACGGACCTGATCGACCAGATCGAGGCGCTCCTCAGCGAGCCTACGGCATGAACACACTCCCGATCTGGCTTGTCGTCGGCTTTCTCGGCGCAGGAAAGACAACCCTCCTGCGCCGATTGGTCCACCATGCCAACGGTCGCGGCTTGCTCTTCATCGTCAATGAATTTTCGGCGGTAGATGTTGACGCCGGACTGATCGAGCGCGAAGGGGGTACCGCTCTGGCTGTGGCCGGCGGTAGTATCTTCTGCCGCTGTCTGGTCACGGAGTTTATGAGTACGCTCACCCGCGTCACCGAGGGGATCTCACTGCCCAATGGCGATATCCTGAAACCGCAAGGCGTCGTGATCGAAGCCAGCGGCATGGCGGATCCGCGCTCCATGCGCCGCCTGCTGCAGGAGAGCGGACTCGACCGTCACTTCCATGTCGCAGGCGTGACTGCGGTGGTAGATCCCGGAACCTTGATGAAACTTCTGCTGGTGTTGCCCAATATTCGCGGACAGATCGAGAGCGCCGACGTCATCTTACTCAACAAGACCGACCTCCATGCGCCGGAGACCATCGCAAAGGTCCGCGAGAAGCTTGTGGCGATCAATCCACAAGCCAAGATCATCTCCTGCACCTACGGAAATATTCCGCCGGAGATTTTGTTGGCCGACGGCCTCTCAGCCCGGATTGAACAGATGGATGCCGCCTTCGGACTCTGCCGCGATCCTAACTTTGAACGCGAAACCGAGACCTTTGACAAGCCGATCGAGATCGCCCAGATTGAAGCCCGTTTCGCGCAGGCTGGCGAGAAGCTCTATCGGGCAAAGGGCAGCATCCTCACAACAGAAGGGTGGCGTTACCTCGACTGGAGCGCCGGCCGCCTCACCCTCGAACCCTGCCCCCCTGCCCCATCCTCGACCCTTGTCATGATCAGAGCACCAGGAGCAGTAGGCAGTTGGCAGTAGCAGTTGGCAGTCAACAGCCGTTCGTAGTTCCGCCTTTAGGCGGCAAGGCGGATGCTTTCGCGGTTCCCACAAATCCCCAGTTGCCGAACGTTTCACGTCAGGTTGAGGCGCGCTAGCGCCGATAGCCTGAATGTGTTGGTTCGCCAATTATTTCGTTTAGACCTTCGATGATTTGGCTCATCTCGTCATCGGATACATGGCCCATGCGCTTGCCAAGGCGTTCAACGGAAAGTGTCCTGATCTGACTAATTTTCACCCATGTGGGTTTAGGCAGGGAAACGCTTGTGATTTCCATGGTCAAAGGGAAGCCGGCTTTCTGAGGCTGACTTGTCAGCGCCATGGCAATCACCGTACCTGACCGATCGTTAAAGATCTCGGGACTCAGAATAAGTGCAGGGCGTAGGCCAGCCTGCTCATGCCCCTTGACCGGATTCAGATCAGCCCAGACAATATCGCCTCTCAATATTCTGGCCATGAGGCAACCTCCTTCGACATGCCCTCCTCGGCACAAGCTTGCTCTGCTTTAGGATCCAGTTTTTCGCATTCACGGGCTAGCCGGTTTACAGAAAGACGCTCCACTTTTTCCCGGACAGCCACTTGAATGGCACGGCTGCGGTTAGGGAAAACATGCCGTCTCACGAGCCGATCTAGCTCGCCTAGAATGTCTTGGTCGAGAGTGATAGCAACTTTTGCGAAAGCCATAAGAACTCCTTATTTTTATGGTATGACTATATATCATACTGCTTCGTATGGCAATCACTTTCTTTTGTCAGGCGAACGCTCAACAATCACCTTTTGGCGCTTATGCGACAATAAGGTGAATTGTCTTGTTGTGTGTCATATTGTGGTCAAAGTAATATCGTGTTTTGTGCAAAAGTCTTTGAGTTCCTCAACCATCTCGGGTGGGAGTTCGCCCGACAGAGAGCGCCAGAAAACCTGTTCGCCTTTGGCCATGCGGGCACGTCTTGCATTGAGATTGGCGATGCCAACGACTGTGTCCTTGGAATCCGTCTTCTCCATGGGGGATTTGATGCGATTGGTGCCAGGAAGGAGACTGAAATGCCAGTCTTTGCCTGCTGGCTTCCAAGAATACAGTTCCATCCCCTTGAACGCAGGCTTTTCCGCCCGTTGAGGCTCAGGTGTGCTGCACCCGATGAAAGCCAGTAGGCATGCAAACAAAATGCATTTCTTCATATTCATTCTCCTCACACAACGTCGGTGGTGAGGGACGGCGCGTCAGCGACGTTCCTCTCCACCACTTGGTTGTGCCGTCATTTTTTTTCTGTGAATCGTTCTGCCGATGATCATCACGATAATGAGCAGAAATAGGATTGCACTAGCTGTCGTTGTGATTGCGAGGCCTAGGTGATAAATGCTCCAATGCAAATCCAGCGCGTTCAGATACTGTTCTGGTGTCCGTCCCGCAACTATGATGCCGTCCCATTTATGTAGCTGCTGATAAGGATAAAGAATCGGCATCCTGCACTTTGG
>CAIZQW010000195.1 GCA_903935195.1 uncultured bacterium | reverse complement strand
GACACGGACTCGGTCCCAGGACACACGCCAAGATTTTTGAACTGCTGTTGCGCCTCCGAGCCAACCATCTCTGGCCAGCCATGCACGATGGCGATGGTGGTACAATCCCCTTCAACTGTTACGAGCAGAACAAGGTCGTGGCGGATGACTATGCCATTGTCATGGGCTCCTCGCATATCGAACCCATGCTGCGTAACAACATCAGAGGTGCGGAGTGGGATCGCGAATATCCCGGTGAACCTTGGGACTATACGGTCAATAAAGAGCACATCTACAAATACTGGGAAGACCGCGTGAAGGCCAATGGGAAATATGAGAATGTCTACACCATGGGTAAACGTGGCAAGGATGATGAGCCTGGCAAGGAGGTGACCGTGCCGCTCCTTGAACAGATCATTGCGGATCAACGGAGCATCCTCGCCAAATGGGCAAATCCGGATGTGACCCGCGTACCGCAGGTGCTGATCGCCTACACCGAGGTGTTGAATCTGTATAACCAAGGATTGAAGTTGCCCGAAGATATTATTTTCTGCTGGCCGGATGACAACTTTGGCTACATCCGGCAACTTCCCGACGTACGTGAGCAGAAGCGTTCAGGCGGTTCGGGCGTCTATTATCACATTCAGTGGCTCAACGGCGCGACGACCGCGTACCCGTGGCTTAACACCACGCCCCCGGCACTGATCTGGGAGGAGATGAACAAAGCCTTCCAATATGGCGCAGACAAGCTCTGGGTGCTCAATGTCGGGGACATCAAGCCTGGTGAGATCGGGATGGAGTTCTTCCTCGAGATGGCCTGTGATCCGAAGCGCTATAAAGCTGATAATGTGCGCGAGTTTCTTGTGCGCTGGGCGGCGCGTGATCTCGATCCACGCTTCGCGGAGGAGGTTGCTTCGATCATGGAGGATTACTACCGCCTCGGCCTTGCCCGTCGTCCGGAGCATCTGGTGCAGGCCAAGCGGAAAGATCCGCCGATTTATTCGTGGTTCAGCCACGCCAACTCCAACGATGAGGCGATGCAACGCGTGGAAGCGTATGACGTCCTCGCCCGCCGCGCCCAGGCTGTTTACGACAAAATGCCGACGCTCCGCAAGGACGCCTTCTTCCAGTTCGTACTCTATCCAGTCCAGTGCGCGAGCCTCATCAACGCCAAGGTGATTTATGCGGACAAGAGTTCACGCTATGGGGCCGAGAACCGCGCCAGTGCGGGCGAATATGCCACGAAAGCGCGCGCCGCAGCCGCACGCATAATCGAACTGACCGATCATTACAACACGGGCCTCTTGACCGTCAGTAACAAGTGGAATCATGTCATGAGTCCAGCACCCGGCCCCTGGGGCATGCAATTCCGTCAGTTCGAGATGCCTCCGCTGAGTGATTACGCGGGCAAGGGTCCTGCGGCCTTGGGCGTGACCCTTGAAGGCGGTGATGCGAAGATGTTGGCCGACATGAGCGTCTACACACAAGGCAAGCGGTTCATTGACCTCTTCAACACCGGTAAGAGCGAGATCACCTGGACCGCGACTTCGTCGCAGCCTTGGGTTAAGCTTGATCGCGCCTCTGGCACCTTTACCACGGAGCAGCGGGTGTGGGTCACGATTGATTGGAGCCAGGTCCCGAAAGAGGGCGTGTTGACCGCAACGCTGGAGATCAAGAGCAGCGCAGGCAATAAGCAGGTGGCGATACCGCTCTTCAAGCCGGCCGCGCCTGCGCGTGAAGACATAAAGGGTTATGTCGAGAGCCATGGGTATGTCAGCATGGAGGCTGAGCATTTTACACGTCGGGAGAGCAGGGGCGGCGCTGCCTGGGAGATCGTGAAGGGACTTGGACGTTCAGGCGATTCCGTCACTGTGCTTCCTGCGTCTGTTGCCAGCCGCACAGAGGTCGCCGAGATCGTTGCCAACAGTCCGGTGATGGAGTATGATCTCACGCTGGTCAGTTCAGGTGAGGCGACGTTGACAGTTGACTGCTTGCCGACAAAAGCTGTGCATCCCAAGCAGGGCGTTCGGATCGCCTTTAGTTTGGATGGGCAGGAGCCTAAAATCGTGACCGGCACAGGAGGGGACGTGCTCTCCAATCTTCGTCGCCTCAGTACGACCGTGAATGTTGCTGCTCCCGGCAAGCATACGCTGAAGCTCTACATGGTCGATCCCGGTGTTGTCATCGACAAGCTGGTCTTGAGCTT
>CAIZQW010000194.1 GCA_903935195.1 uncultured bacterium | reverse complement strand
AATATAAAACGACCCAACGCGGGTGCTGAGTATTCGTATTCAGCACCCGCGTTTTTTCATCTGAATTCAGACTGGATTTGAAAAGACCAAACGTGTATAATTCGGCCTCATTCAACAGTGATAAGGCTCAAATGAAAACAATTTTTTTGACGTTGCTCTTCATCTCTGCCCTGACTCATCTAACGGGTTGCATTTCAAAGGAACAGAAAAAACCTATGACCATTACCATTGAAACCAGTTTAGGCACAATTACAGCAGAACTTTATCCCGAAAAAGCTCCTGCTACGGTATCCAACATTCTCGCGTATGTGGATGAGAAGTTCTACGAAAACACCATTTTTCACCGCGTTATTGATGGCTTCATGATTCAGGGAGGCGGCTTTACCAAGGATATGCAGCAAAAGCCCACCAAGGCCCCGATTAAGAACGAAGCTGATAATGGACTGAGCAATACGCGTGGCACACTAGCGATGGCCCGTACCATGGTTGTGGACAGTGCCACCAGCCAGTTCTTTATTAACCTTGAGGATCGTAACGCGGGCCACCTTGATTTTAAGTCCAAGACAGACATGGGCTGGGGTTATTGCGTCTTTGGAAAAGTAACTGAGGGCATGGACATCGTGGACAAGATGGCAAAGGTCGAGACTGGCTTCTCTGGCCGCCATCAAAATGTGCCTGTCGAGCCTGTGCTGATCAAGTCTATTCGTCGCAAAGAATAGGCACAGCCCCCTCTTTCCCTTTCGGTTCCGTCAAAAATGACGGAATGGTTTATTATTTGAGGTCTTTTCTTTTCAGATTATTACCATGGCACAATCTTACGGCGATCATAACATCCAGACCTTATCGTCCCTCGAGCATATCCGCGCCCGTACAGGCATGTACATTGGACGAACCTCCGACGGCGCCCAGTACGAGGATGGCATCTATGTCTTGCTAAAAGAGGTCATTGATAACTCTGTAGACGAGTATATCATGGGATACGGCAAGAAGGTCGATATCACCCTTGACTACAACTCTGGCAAAGTAACAGTCCGCGATTATGGCCGGGGCATCCCTTTAGGCAAGGTCGTCGAATGCGTCTCGATCATCAATACGGGCGGCAAGTTCAATGACGAGTCCTTCCAGTTTTCAGTGGGAATGAATGGCGTCGGCACAAAAGCCGTAAATGCCCTCTCGACAGCTTTTGAAGTGAGAGCGTACCGAGATGGCGAATTCTCTGAAGCCATTTTTGCTAAGGGCGAACTGGTCTCCAAGAAGCGGGGCCAGTGCAAGACCCCTGAAAAGAACGGCACCTTTGTCTGTTTCTCCCCTGATCCGTCGATCTTCAAGAAGTTTCAGTTCAAAGAAGAGCATGTCGAACGCCGCTTAAAGATGTATGCCTACTTGAATGCGGGGCTGACCCTAAACATTAACGGGAAACCGATCGTCTCGAGCAATGGTTTGTTAGATCTGATTCATGACGAAGCTCAATTTGAAAAGCTCTATCAGCCCTTCCATTATCGGGCTAAGACGCTTGAACTCGTCTTTACCCACACCAATCGCTTTAGTGAGGATTACTACTCCTTCGTCAATGGTCAATTTACCAATGACGGAGGCGTCCATCTCTCGGCCTTTAAAGAGGGAATTCTCAAGGCCGTCAATGAGTTCAGCAAAAAGAAGTTTGACGGTGATGATGTGCGCGAAGGCATTATTGGCGCTATCGCAATCCGCCTGAAGGACCCCATCTTTGAGTCACAGACGAAGAATAAACTCGGAAACACGGAAATCCGTGCAGATCTTGTTGCAGAGATCAAGCGTGTGATTGAGGAGATGTTCCATCGCGAGCCTGCTGAAGCGAACAAGCTCATCAACAAGATTGAAGAGACCAGCAAGCTGCGAGCAGAACTCAACAATGTCAAGAAGCTGGCACGTGAACGTTCACGTTCCGTGTCCGTTCGTGTACCACAATTGAAAGATTGCAAGCACCACCTGAACAAGCAGAAGGGCACGGGGCTGGATTCGATGATCTTTATCACCGAAGGACAATCTGCAGCAGGCTCAATCGTCAGCTCGCGTGACGTCAACTCCCAGGCGATCTTCACGCTCAAAGGAAAGCCGCTCAACGTCTGCGACCAGAAACGGGACGCACTCTATAAGAATGTCGAAATTTACAATCTGATGCAAAGTTTGGACATTGAGGAGACGGTTGACCACCTGCGGTACCAAAAGGTGATCCTTGCAACCGATGCCGATGTCGACGGATTGCACATCCGAAATCTGATGATCACCCTTTTTGTCCGCTTTTTTGATCGCATCATCAAAGAGGGCCATCTCTACATTTTGGAGACCCCCCTCTTTCGTGTTCGCAACAAAAAAGAGACCCACTACTGTTATACCGAAGAGGATCGCGTCAAGGCGATGGCTGCATGCGGAAAGAATCCTGAGATTACTCGATTCAAAGGACTCGGAGAAATTGACGCAAAAGAGTTCAAGGAATTCATCGGAAAGAACATGCGTCTCACCCCCGTAGATTGCACGCTGGATCACGCGATCCCCGAAACTGTTGACTTTTATATGGGGCGCAATACGCCCGAGCGGCGCCAGTACATCATGAACCATCTTGTGATTACCGAGGACGCGCTCAACTAACCAGAAAGATTACCCATGGCCAAGACTAAGAAACCTGCGAATGACTCGGCTAGCGAACCGCCAAGCCTCTTCGACAACATGGACATGTTTGCTTCGGTACCAACCTCGACCGTGGCGGGTAACGGTGAAGCCGAGGAGACAGAGTCCGTGAGCCAGACACCTGCGCACACGTTGCATGGTGGTTCAGGCCCCTTGCGCGAGTTGATGAATGAAAACTTTCTCCAGTTCGCCTCCTACACGATCTGTAATCGCGCGATTCCCACAGTCGAAGACGGACTCAAGCCAGTACAACGCCGCATCATGCATTCGATCTGGGAGAAAGATGACGGACGTTTCATCAAGGTCGCCAATGTGGTCGGCCATACGATGCAATACCATCCCCATGGTGATGCCTCCATCGGCGATGCCATCGTCAACTTGACCAACAAGCGCTATCTGATTGAAGGACAAGGAAACTACGGCAACATCTACACGGGCGACCCTGCCGCTGCCACACGTTATATCGAATGCCGATTGACGGAACTCGCCCGTAACGAACTCTTTAATCCCAAGCTGACCTCCTATATCCCCAGTTATGACGGACGAAACCAGGAGCCCATCTTACTTCCCTCTAAGCTCCCCCTACTCCTCATGCTCGGTGCCGAGGGTATTGCTGTCGGTCTCTCAACAACAATCCTCCCTCACAATTTCATCGAACTACTCAAAGCACAAATCCTGATCATTCAAGGCAAGAATCCGCGTAAGCTCTACCCCGATTTTCAAACCGGTGGCGTCATTGATGTCAAAGATTATGCGGATGGCGTTGGAAAAATCAAGATCCGTGCGGTGATCGAAAAGCGCCAGCACAACAAGCTTGTCATCACCGCGCTTCCGAACGGCAGGACAACAGAATCCTTGATCAATGATATTGAAGAAGCGATCAAAAGGAAAAAAGTTCCTGTTCGTGAAATCAGCGATTTTACAGCAGAAAAGGTTGAGATCGAACTGACGCTTGCCACCGGTGCCACCCAAGACCAGGCGGAACAGGCGCTCTTTGCCTTTACCGCGTGCGAAACAACAATTTCCAGTCGCCCGGTTCTCCTGTGCAAGAACCGTCCAGCCGAGATGACTGTCTCTGAGATCTTGAAGATCAATACGGCACAACTCCTCGATATCTTTAAGCGCGAACTGGAACTCCGTCTCGGCGAATTGGATGATCTCTTCCATTCCAAGACCCTCGAACAGATCTTCATCGAAAACCGCATTTACAAACGCATTGAAGAACAAACAACGTACGAAGCGGTCCAAAAGGCTGTTCTCGACGGATTCAAGCCCTTCCGAAAACTCTTGCGGCGTGATGTGAACCTCGATGATGTCGAGGGACTCCTGCAAATCAAGATCCGCAAGATCTCTCGCTTCGACATCAACAAGAACCGCGAAGAGATCGATGGTATTGTCAAAGAGGAGAAAGAGACCAAGCATAGCCTCAAGTATTTAAATGACCATGCCATCGCCTACCTCAACAAACTGATCGAAAAGTACAAAAAGGTCTATCCCCGTCTCACAAAAGTCAATGACGATGCCTTTGAGGAGATCGAGGTCCGCGAGTTGACCGCGACTGAGTTGACCCTGAAGATTGACCGTGAGAACGGCTACATCGGCACCGAGATCCGCGGTGGAGAAGAACTTTTCAAATGCTCCTCACTTGATAAGATCCTCATGGTGTGGGAAGATGGCCACTTTAAGATGATGCCCCCGCCTGACAAGTTCTTTGTGGATAAGAACTGCCTCTACATGAAACTCTATGACCGCGAAAAAGAGTTCACCGCCATCTATACTGAGCCCAGCTATGGGTTCACCTACATCAAGCGCTTTGCCTTTGGTGGTCTGATCCAAAACAAGGAGTACCGCTTAGCCCCTGAGAAGAGCAAGCTGCTCCTCCTTGAAGAAGGGACGCCGGACTCGGTCTATGTCAAGTATAAGCCCGCCAAGAGCCAGCGCATCCACCAACAGGAGTTCACTCCCTCTGAAGTGATCTGCAAAGGTGTCTCCGCCAAGGGTATTCAGATGACCTCCAAGGATATTTCCCGTATCACCACGAAGAAGCCCTCCTGGTGGGACGACAGCGAAAAATCCCCCAAGGGCCAACTGACATAAAGCAAAAAAAGAAGCTGCTGTATTGCCGCTTCTTTTTTTATTGGTCGTTAATCACTGTTCTCTGATCTCTGATCTCCGACCTCTGATCTCTGATCTCCGATCTCCGATCTCCGACTTACTTCGCCAGCGAAGCTTCGTACTTACCACGCCAGAAGACGGTAATGAAACCGAAGACCTGTCCGATGAGACAGTAGATTAGCTCGACACGCATGGCGAGCAGATGTTTTGACATTGACGTACTCGCACCGAGTGCTTCGAAACCGTTTTTGGTATCCAGACCCATAATCGTAGAGATTGCGAAAAAGCAACCCGAGCCGATGAAGAGCGCCGGAACGAAATTCTTAGCATTTTCTGTCATGATCGCAGGAATCACCACGATAAAGACCGCAGCGGCCATGACAAGATTCATTCCGCCCACGGACGGGATATCCTTGATTCCAGGAACACCCATCAACTCAATAATAGCAATTGAAGCAATGATGCCCGTCAGATAACCGACCCATGCCTTGAACCCGCCCATCGGCGTGCAACCCGATACAAAATAGACTGCCCAACACTGGAAGGCAATCCACATCGCCTCATAACCAGCAATCTT
>CAIZQW010000193.1 GCA_903935195.1 uncultured bacterium | reverse complement strand
CGCCATCGGCTTCGACGATCAGCCGTGCTCCGAAATGCACGAAATCGACCACATAAGGCCCAATCGGTTGCTGGCGTCTGAATTTTTCGTCATTCAGACGATGCGCACGCAAGTGCCGCCACAACCTGGTCTCGCTCTCTGTCATGCGCTGTCGCAGGTGCTTGGCGAATTTCAGTTTCTCTCCCCAACCCCTTCCCGCAAGGGGCTTTGGTCGGCGTCCAGCGTCCCTTGGAACGAAGTGCTATGCCACACGGGCCACCAGCGAGTACGTTCGAGGCTTTAGCGAAAGAAGTGTTTGCTCAAGCGCCGGCAGTAAGTGTAGTAAAGCCGGTAGTTCATTTGACACTGCATCCAACACGACCACAGCTACCGGAAGCGTAGTCAAGTTCTGCTGGTACGGTAGATTTTTGTCTACTGTGACAAATACGTCAAAGCTGTCGGCCGCGAGCGCAAGGAGTTTGCCGTTTTTTTACCCCAGACCACCCCATCTCGACAACCGTTCGGACGTCGTGGTTCGGTAACGAACGGCGAAACTTGACTGGTATCGATTCGTCAAGCAGTAAGCGCATCGGTAGACAGGCGCTCTCTTGCCGCCTCAAGTACAGCTACAGCCTTTTCTCGGGACACCGAGGGAAAATCTTCGAGAAAGTCTTCGAGAGATGATGCCCCCTCCAGGTAGTCAAAAAGGTTCTTGACGAGAACGCGGGTACCCGTGAAGCAAAGCGCTCCGCTCATTATTTCCGGATTCCGACTAACAAGAAATGTATCCATAACGACCTCCTGTCCGGATAGTTTACTCGCTACCAGACGAACTGCGCCATTCAAGTGGGGCATAACACTTTGCTTTGCACCCAGCGCCGTTCCGCCAATCCCTCTCTCCCGACCTCCCCCCCCCGAGGGAGAGAGGAGGCAGACTGCTTCCCTCCCTCTGGGGCGAAGGCGGGGTTTCGCGAAGCACGCTTCGCGCCGCCGCAGCCGACCGGCTGTGCAAAGCCGGTCGTGGGGCGCGGAGCGGGGGCCGGGGGAGAGGGGGACTTCAAGTGGTGCTTCATTCATTGCCGCCACCACCCTTAACAACACCCCCTCCAGGTTATTCATGATTTCGTTGTTCCAAAACCGCAGCACCTTGAACCCTTGCGCACGCAACCATGCATCTCGTCTTTCGTCGCGCGGTGCATCGTTATGCTGGCCGCCATCGGCTTCGACGATCAGCCGTGCTCCGAAATGCACGAAATCGACCACATAAGGCCCAATCGGTTGCTGGCGTCTGAATTTTTCGTCATTCAGACGATGCGCACGCAAGTGCCGCCACAATCTGGTCTCGCTCTCTGTCATGCGCTGTCGCAGGTGCTTGGCGAATTTCAGTTGATCCATTACCCCTCTCCCCAACCCCCGCTCCGCGCCCCACGACCGGCTTTGCACAGCCGGTCGGCTAGGGCGGCGCGAAGCATGCTTCGCGAAACCCCGCCTTCGCCCCACAAGGGGAGAGGGGCTTTTATCAGCATCTTTTACAACGCATCTCGTGCTTCCGGTGAATGGATTTTCACCCCTCTCCCCTTGTGGGGCGCGGAGCGGGGGCCGGGGGAGAGGGGTCCAGTTCATCCAATGCCCGAGTCTGCCAATCATTCGCCCACCCGCACCAGCACGGTTTCAATGACCTGGGCAGAAATACGAAAATCAGAGGCATGCAAACGCGAAAATACTGCCCGGGCCGACGCGATCAGACCTCGGGACTTCGCCATGCCGATTACCGCTGCCGTACCCGCCACCATTAACCCATGCTCGGCAGCTACCGCACGACCGGCGCGCTCGTCCATCAGCAACAACGCCCGACCGCCACGCGACAAGGTAATACGGATGCATGCTGCTTCCCCCTCATCCAGTTCAGGCAAGACAGGAACATCCGGTGCGGGAGCGCACACCTTCAACCAGCCCGAATCGATCGCAGCCGCAATCGCCAACCTGTCGGCGAAGCCCTTGCCCGCCAACACTTCATCGCGGACCTCGACCGGCATGGATACCTCACCGAACAGCGTCCGCAACCAATGCAAACCCTCGACACGCGCGAGCCCGATCAAAGGGCTCGCATCGGTCAGGACGCAGCGAGCCATTCTTCGAGCGTATCCATGTCCCGGGCCGCTTCCTGCGCATTCAACCGCACCGCGGGGATGCCCAGGCGGGAAACATGCGACACGAATTCGCTGACGGACATTTGTGCCAATCGCGCCGAACGCACCAGAGAAAGATGCCCGTCGCGGAACAGGGCTGTCGCCAACGCAGGCCTGACGCCTTTGCTTTCCAGCACACCGGTCGACTCGATACCGACCATCAACGCATCAGGCTTGTCGCGATTCATCACGATCACCACATCACGGCGCGCCTTGCGCAAAGCATCGCTAGGATTGTTCTTGAGGCCGCTTACATTCACCGTTTCCATGCCTATTCCTCAAGGGAAGATTAGATGGGAATATCGTAGCATACATGCACAGGCAAAACGATGACCGCCAACCTTGAGAGACTCTACGACGAAAATGTTCAATGGATGCTTATAAGTCTATTTTGATGTATTGTTCAGTTATTGGACTTAATTACATACCTTAATGAACACAACAAAAACACTCGAGGAATGGGAGTTTGAACTGGGCACGCAGATGCGTGCCTTGCGCCTGCGCGCCAATCTTGACCAGGTTTCGCTGGCCGCGCGCGCCGGTATCGGCCTGACCGCCATCAAGAACCTTGAATCCGGCAAGGGCGCTACACTCAAGACGCTCATCAAGGCACTCCGTGCCCTTGATCGGGCCGACTGGCTCGCCAGTCTCGCACCGCAGGTCAGCATCAGCCCATTGCGGATGCTCAAGACCAAGCCGGCACGCCAGCGTGCCTCACGCAAGCGCGCCAAGGACGACTCGGACAATGCATAAACCGGTGACCGCCGTCGAGGTCCGCCTCTGGGGACAGCGCATCGGCGCGGTAGCGCTCGATCCCCGCCTGGGTTTCCATGCGTTCGAATACGACCCCGCCTTCGTCAAACAGGGCCTCGAGGTCGCGCCACTCACCATGCCGCTGGCGCAAGCCCGGGATCCCTTCGTCTTCGCCGACCTGCCAACGCCGACTTTCAAACGCCTGCCTGCGCTGCTGGCCGATGCCTTGCCCGACGACTTCGGCAATGCCCTGATCGACGCATGGATGGCAAACAAAGGTATTGCCAAAAACGCCATCACCCCGCTTGACCGGCTGGCCTACATGGGGCGACGCGGCATGGGCGCACTGGAATTTCGGCCGGCGCGCGGCCCCAATGTGGCCAGCCACGCCGCCATCAAGCTGGGCCGTCTGGTTGAAAGCGCGCGCCTCGCCGTACAGGGACAAATCGACACCGACCCGCACGCCCATGCCGCCCTGGCCCAGATCATCCAGGTCGGCACCAGTGCAGGCGGTGCGCGGGCCAAGGCCGCCATCGCCTGGAACCCGGACACCGATGAAATTCGCGCCGGCCAGTTCGATGCCGATTCCGGCTTCGAACATTGGCTGCTCAAGTTCGACGGCATGGGGGCCGACAGCGAACTCGGCCGATTGGGAACATCGCAGGATTACGGCCGCATCGAATACGCCTACTCGCTGATGGCGCGCGCCGCAGGGATCGACATGTCGCCCTGCCGGCTGCTGGAAGAAAGCGGTCGCGCTCACTTCATGACGCGCCGTTTCGACCGCATGGTTGGAGCCGACGGCCAGACCGTCAAGCATCACATGCAAAGCCTCTGCGCAATGGCGCACCTCGACTACAAACAGAAGGCCACGCACGACTACGCGCAGCTCCTGCAAACCATCCAGCGCCTCAATCTCGGCCACGATGCCCTGGCCGAAGCCTTCCGCCGCATGGTGTTCAACGTGGCGGCCGCCAACTGTGACGACCACAGCAAGAACTTCAGCTTCCTGCTGCCCGCCGGCAGCCGCGAATGGCAACTGACGCCGGCCTACGACATCACCCACGCCCACAACCCCAAGGGCCAATGGACCTACCAGCACCTCATGGGCGTGAATGGCAAGTTTGGCAACATTACGCGCGACGACTTGCTGCGCGTGGCGGATCGATTCGCCATTGGCCCCGCGCCCAAGATCATCGACAAGGTGTTGGCGGCCGTCGCCGACTGGCCGACGTTTGCCAGAAAAGCGAGACTGGGTGACGCCGCCATTCAATCCATTGCCGCCGATTTCCGGCTGCAGTATGAAAAACCGACATGATTAGCCACAATGTTCAGCCATACAGAACCCCTTCAAGGGTCGGGGTGGGGATGGGGTGGGTATGGGGAATTGCGGGCGTGTTGCCGCCTCGGTACCCCACCCATCCCCCCTCCAACTCCCCCCTTGAAGGGGGGAGAGTAGCTAACTCGCGCCTTGGTTTGTCGGCTGAACTTTGTCGCTAATCAGGAAAACCGATGACCACTGCGCCACAATTTCGCTTTCGTCCACCTGTCGCGGCAGCCCCCTCTTCCCCGACCCTTCTCCCTCCAGGGCTATGGTCGACGTCCAATACTTTCGCAACTTATTCGTGCTCAAGTGCGAGCTCTGATTCACCCATCCAGTAGCAATCACCGGTTTCCGCGTCCCTGGCTGAACCACTGTGCCAGGCTTTCGTCTTCCAGGGCATAGGCGCCGCGCGCGGAGCGCCAGATCAGGCTCTTTTCGCGCAAGCCATCCAGCGCCGCCTGCACCGTGTGCGCGGCAAGGGCCTCCTGGCCGAGGATCTCGCGGTAGGCTTTCAGTGAATCCTCGGTGAAGGGAGAAAAGTTCTTGCCCCTCTTCACCATTACTTCGAGCACCGCCTGCTGCAGTTCAGTCAGGCCGGCAACTTCGCTTTCCATGCTGTCCCAGATCCGGTTGCGTATGCCTTCGGCGCCTTGCTTGAGCATTTGTCCCAGATTGCTGGCGGCCCCCAAGTCCAGAGCGATTTCGCCAATCATCGTTTTCAGCAATTCGGGCCGATGGCCGACCCACTGGAAGGCGTCATACATGTCCTGCTTGCCGAACTGATTGCCGGCAGCAAGACGAACATTCACCCAGTCGGTATAGGCATCCGTGAAATCCTGCTTGAGCAGCGGGAAGGGCGTGACCTGCGAGCCAAAAAACGGCTGGTCTTTCTTCAGAACCAGGTGCGCCAGCTTGTCGCGGTGCGAACCGGTGAAGACCAGAAACAGGCGTGTTCCGGCCTTGCCCTGGTTGAGGCTGTCGCGCGCGGCCTTCAGCGCGAACATGGCATTGACGCCTTCCTCGCTGGTCAGCGCATGCTGCGCCTCATCGACGATCAGCAATACGGGTTGGCCTACCTTCTCGGCAAGATGCGCCAGGGCGTCCGCCAGCGTGATGCCGCCTGCCTGGCCCACCTTGGACAAATCAAAGCTGAGGGCGCCCATGATGTTGAGCTTGTCGAGCCCGGTCGACTTGGCCATTTTGGCGATGGCGCCCTGGTGTTCGGCGATGGCACTCTTGATCGCCTCGGCAAGCAGCAATGCCGGGTCGCGCGATCGATCGGACCACAAGTCGACGTAAATGCATGACCATTTGCGGCGCGCTGCTTCGGGTACCAGGTCTTCGCGCAGAAAGGTACTCTTGCCGGTGCGGCGGGGGGCCGCCAGGAACAGCCCGGACGAGTTGTCGACCAGTCCCTTGCCTTCCAGGCTGTTGCACAGGTCCTCCGCCAAGGCTTGGCGGTGAAACGAAAAGCGGCTTTGCTCCTGCGTCATGGCAACCTCGCCCGGGATTTATTTGTGATTATATTCTCGCACTAATTTATACTTGTCAATATAAAGCACTAAAAAGCGCCTTGGTGCGCCGTCGATCTAGGCTGAGAACCTGCCTGATTCAAGTCCCTGTTTCACTATTCCCGACCGAGGACGCGGGGCTGTCCGCCCTGCATTCGAACACCGTCCAAGCCGTGCGGTAGTCCGCTTCCCGATTGGCGAGGGCGAAGAGTGCAAGGTAGTCGACGAGCGTGTCGATGGCGCCATCACCAGCCACCCTACGTTACCCCAACTCGGAGCTGGAGTTAAGTTGGCATCCCCAAGGGATGACAACTTCATCCGTCACCAGATTAAAAACCTTGCAGCAAGACATCAATAGCTGCAACGATCTCATTTCGGCGGTCTTCTGCGTTAAAAATAATGCTTTTCAGCGCCTTGACGGGTACAGCGGCCATATATTGCGTGACCATTGAATACGTCGCCCCATCTATATCAAACAACGGGTTCAATATTCCTGCCGGCTTCGGTGCAAGGTCCAAGGGAAGCAATGGAACCATCATGCGCGTATTGAGATGGCTCAATATGTCAGCCTGTACATCAAGTACATACCCTTGCCCGGAACGATTTTCGTAGATAGAGAAGCGGGCCATTAGAACATCCTGAATTGCTCTAACGGGAGACCGTGCTTCTCCACGTAGTCGTTCGAACTTTGGATAGCTTCCCAATTTTCCTTCAGCCAAATTTCGGCTCGCTTCTGTGCGACCGCCATAGCCACACCGGACTCGGCCGCCTGAGAAACATTGATCCCCAATTCCTTGGCCTCTGCCAAAATATTCTCGGCTAAAGAAACGTTGGTGGCCTTTTTTCGTCAGCGGTATTGTATTTTCGGGCTTCCACAACCAGCATCTGGTCTTCCGTTTTCCATTTCTTGTGATCGCCAAGCACCCGCCTGATCTTACTCCAATCGGTATAGAAATACTCTTGCAGGAGGGGTATGATCTTGTTTTTAAATGTAGCAGCCAAATCTGCTTTAGATTTCACATGAAGGAAATAGGAGTGCCCGATGGTGTGATCCCTATCAAGCAGAAAGGTAATGCGTTCATTGATAATAGTTAGAATCTTCTTCAGATCGATCCCATCCGGCTGTTCAGTAAGAAGGTCAGGGTTTGGCATCATTTCCACGAATTCGAAACGGCGGCGCAGGGCAGTATCCAGCAAGGCGATCGACCGGTCGGCGGTATTCATGGTACCAATGATATACAGATTATTGGGAAGCATAAACGGTTTCTTTGAATAGGGCAGGATAACGGACAATTGCTCCGTATTTCCTTTTCTTTTGTCGGTTTCAATTAACGTGATAAGTTCACCGAATATTTTGGAGATGTTGCCACGGTTGATTTCGTCGATGATGAGCACATAAGGCTTTTTCTCCTTATTGGTTCTTTTAATGGGATACTTTGATTGAATGTATTCAAGGATTGGGGTAATATATGACTCATAAAAATCTCCACTCTCAAAATAGGATTTAATTCGCCCCGGGGAAATGGGAATTTCAGTTGCCGCATTGGCGTTAGGTTTAACAACCAGATTCCCATTAGGCAGGGTAACTACTTTGAAAGACTTCATAAGCTTCTTTGTGGTAAGTTCTAATGAACCAAGCTCCTTAATTTCCTCAAAGAATTTGGAGAATTGGCTATCGAAATTGCTGGTATTTTCCTCATCTGCGCTGATTGATATTTTCTTTAAAATCCCATCAGTTAATTCATAGGAAACATTCAGCTCATTTAGAACAGGCTTAATCCCTTCAACGAAATCTTCATAACTCATGCTTTGATGAAAAGTAATAAAACCAATCTGTCCGGAAGCCAAATATTGATCGAACCTTCCTTTGAGAGATTTTCTTGAAGTTTTTGATTCTTCTTCAATTTCACCATATCCTTTATCTTCAATGATCGCCATGGCATGATTGATAGTATGATAGGTTTTTCCGGTCCCCGGAGGGCCATATAAAATCTGATTAAGGGGAAAATTAGTTCTCATTATACCCGGTTTTTTTGTTTCAAACAACTTTTCACGCAAGGCTGAATCCAGCGCAGCATCAATAATCCATTGATTGTGTAAATGTTCATATTTGGTTCTGAAAGGCGAGGCCCTATTTTCCAATTCTTTGGCAGAGCTTGAAATTACGTAAGGAGCAAGTTGCCCGACGATTACTTCCGAGGCGTCAGCGAGGCACCAGACAGCTGGACGGAGCTCTTGATTTTTAAAGGGTTGTGCTTCAATCTGGGTTTTAAAGAACTTAGCCACCGTGTCAAAATCAGTTTCCTGAACCGTAAATCCTATCCTTACGGCTGCCTTTTGACGATCAATGGAAGTGATATACCTGTTACCAACTGTCAGATGCATAAGCTTTTGCTCAGAACGGATGGCCGAATAAAGAAGGTGGGACGACGGATCAATCTGATGAGCATCAAGCACAGCCCTGGAAAGGTCAAGAAATTTCATAACCGCCTCCCTATCCTGGATTTGGCTAACCAGATTTTTTAGTGACAGGAACGCGTCCGGTAAAATTCTGGCCATAAGAGCATCGTATTGGTTTTTTGTGGCAATAAAGTTTGTGCCTTGGTTTCCTGCCTTGAAATCCTGAAAAACCGGTAGCCCCTGCAATTCTTGCTTGAGAATTGGTTTTTCAGAAAGATTGAAATCGATCTCTATTTCAACGCGGTCCTCGGCAAGGTTTTCCCCATGATTCGTGTAATAAGATTCTTCTACAGTATCATCTTTCCTTTTCACTATTTCTGTGGAAACAGTTGCAAGCGCATAACAGCCAGCCTTAGCGCCAGTGCACCATAGGATGACTTTATCACCGGGTTTGATTTTATCCTTATGTGCTTTTACCGTCCAGGTTTTCAAAGCTTGGTCCTGCAAAGCTTTCACAACATCGAATTTGTCAGGATTACCCTGGAATACCCAGTAATTGACAAATCGCACAGAATAGAAGTACAAGATATCCTGCGTCAGCCAGTTGAGTGCCGGATCCTGATAAACATCAGGCGATAAAAAGGAACGATATTGTGTAACCAATTCCGCATTCGTGGTAAGGTAACGATCCCTGAATTGCCTGGCCAGTGCCTGAAAATGCTCGAACTTTTCACCTGGATTTGCTGGCTTGACACCCATCAGATCCGCCAACCGTAAGTAGAATGAGTTTTTGTAATGTATGTACTTTTCAGGATACCGGAATGTCAGGTAAACCGAAATTGATCTTTCATCCTGGCTTCCGGCCCATTCCGGATGAAACTCCTTAATCAGGTCATTGGTTTGATTTTGGAATTCCTGAATGCGATCTGTGACGGGCAGATCTTCGTCATATAAATTCTCCAATAGCAATTTCAGTTCGCTGGCTTTATTATTACAAAGGATCTTGATCACAGAAAAGCCGTGCAGATACATCAGGTTATATTGCTCCTTGATCGCCTCCAGAAACATCTTCCCGAAATCGGCAGCATCAGGATTCCAGGCATCCTGGAATCTTGCTACCGCCTGCCACTTATAGATTTCGTCACTGAGGCGCGATCGGACTATATATTGCTGGTAATCTGTAATAAGATTGGCGATAATATCCTGCCCGGGACCTCCGGCACTCAGTTTATTGTACAATGTTTTCCCTTCCTCTGTACCGATCAGGAAATGGTTCAGACCATCGGCAATAAAATAGTTTTGGACCTGAGGAAAGACACTTTTGATCTGGTCCTGGGCTGCCTTGATACTTTCGTGCTTATCGAAAGTCGATTTCAACTTAATATCAAAACCAAGCTGAATCAAGGCTTCCACGGATTTATTATTGACCACCGTGTATTTAGTTGGATCGATCCTGGTTAAGTATATGGTGCAAAATCCCTCACCAAGAGGTTTAAAATTTTTGCTGGTCTCCAGCCACTCCTTAAGATTAAAATTTTCCTGAAAGGGTTGTAATAGAAAGGCTCTGAGGGCACTATAATTTTCCGACATCATGGCCTTAAACCGGCTTGACTGTCGATGTCCACCTGCCTGGATATATCCGCCACGGCTGTAAAATTCGTAAAAGAACTCAATGAACTCCTCTCTCGGCAGACTGGAGAGCTTTGAGTAAGTCAATCGATCTGAATATACCTTTTCCCTGGACCTGAATTCCCGATCGTAATAGGGTTGGTAAGCTTCGAGAAATTCTTTTAATGATGTGATATTCATGTTTTTGATTCAGGGTTATGCCACTTGCATCGCTTCGCGAGATTTCGCTGACCGAATGGCCATTGTATAAGGCCGGAATGGAATTTGAATAATATGAGCGTATCAGTGGCAACAGTTTATCTTCTTTGAGTTTTCGAAGATAGCCAATAAATAACTGGCATTCCCACCTATCCACGTTTTGATCCACCGGCCGCATACAAGAAGATGTTTCTTAAAATCGTGCTATTGCGGAGCTCAACAATAATGGTCCTATAAAATGGGGTTAATGTTATTTGGGTAATTGTTCTATTTCTGCCTGGGTTTTGCATCTATTGTTGGTTTGCATTTGAAAAACAAGATTGTTATAAGGTCAGCAAGGCCTGTTCATTTTCAAGCTGGATTTATTGAGCAAAGTTTTCATCCTTCATAAGGTTGAAGGCTTTAGCAGGAATTTAAGAGAACTCCAGGATCAATCCCGGATCGATATTCAATTCTTTGTATAAACGCTTGGCTATACGCATCGATACCGGGCGTTTTCCAGTCATTATCTGACTAAAAGTAGATTCTTTTACATCAAGTAATGCAGCAGTCTGGCGTTGTTTAATATGACGTTTTTCCATTTCCTTTTCAATTGAAACTACCAAAGGAGATTTAAACTTTATGTATTCAAATTTCATGTACATGCTTTCGTAATCAGCACAAATGCGCCCTACACGTCCAATCTCGCGGGTATATTCGTTGTTTGCTCCTTGTTCATCCAACGAACCGTTTGCAGTTGCTTCTGCAATTAAAGCATCGGTATATTCCGACACTTGAATAAATAATTCAGGTGTATGAATTTCCGTAATATCAATAAACTTCTTATCCATAATTGCTTTTCTCTTCTGTTATATCAGTTTAGCATCTATTTTGCTGTATTCAGCATGTGTACCTACAAAACGTATCGAAAAAACACCTCCAATAAAAATGATAACTGCAACAATTCTGTATTTATTTCCCCTAATATCAAAGACATATCGCTCATTAGTAACGTAATCTACCGAATTGAAATCTTCTTTAATATCGTTTAGATTCTGCTATTCAGCTTCTTCAACGATATCAATAAACTTCTGCATTGCCTTAGTAGAATCAGCGTGATTTAAAACAAATTTGTCTAAGAGCGCCCTATTCCTTATTCTCATTGTGAGTCTTTCAACTCGCAAGGT
>CAIZQW010000192.1 GCA_903935195.1 uncultured bacterium | reverse complement strand
TGTCCTCTGCGCGTGCTTATTGCCGCTCTATCGCTAACGCTCATCGCTCTTGCAAGCAAGCCTTAAGCGAGCGTTCGGACATCGTGTATACACTTGTCCTCTGCGCGTGCTTATTGCCGGGGCAAGGATTGTCGGAGAGTCAGGTTCTAATTGATTTCGACAAAGCTCGCGACAAAGCTCACGACAAAGTTTTGCTGCCGGACCGTTCGATGCGTCAATCCCGTTCTAAAAGAAAAAGCCGTGAAATAAAAAAGCAGGGGGCTTGTTTAACGATTGACAGTTATATCTTTTTTAAGGTATTATGTTGTTACTTTTTTTAAGCCTTAAAAGGGTGGGGAGTTTCCCCGCTCTTTTTTGTTGGTATGACCCTTGACATGTGAAAGGCGGTTAGCGATGAACAACGAGTTATCTTCTATCATTAGTTATTTGGAGCGTGATCGCGGTGTTAACCGTGAAATTATCATTCAGGCGATTGAATCTGCGATTCATCAAGCCGCCCGTAAGAGCATGGAAGTTTCGAATGATTTGCGCATTGAAATTGACCGTAAGACCTTCGCGCTCAAGGCGTTTGACCCAGCACTGGTCTCTGACGAGGATACGGGCTTAGGGTTTATTTCCCTTCGTAATGCGAAGAAAATCAAGAAGGATGCAAAAGTCGGGGAGACGATTGACGTCGAAATCCCGCCTGCGAAGCTGGGGCGTATCGCTGCGCAAACCGCCCGCCAGATGATCCTTCAAAAGATTCGTGAGGCTGAGCGGAAGAATGTGTACGACGAGTATAAAGACCGTATTGGCGACATTGTCAGCGGAACGATTCGTCAAATCGCTCATCGCGACATCATTGTTGATTTAGGCAAGACAGAAGCCATTCTACCAGCCAAAGAACGAATCCCGACAGAAGAGTACAATATTGGCGATCGGATTCGCGCCTACATCTATCGCGTCCAGACCAACACGAGTGGTCCTGCAATTACACTGTCCCGTGCCTGCCCTGAGTTTGTTAAAACGCTCTTTCGCCTTGAAGTCTCCGAGATTGCCGACGGCATCGTGGAGGTCATGGGCGTTGCTCGTGACCCCGGGTTCCGCTCGAAAATCGCAGTGAAAACGCTCGATGAGAAGGTCGATCCAGTAGGGGCGTGCGTCGGGCTTCGTGGCGTACGTGTTCGCAACATTGTCCGTGAACTCAACGGTGAAAAAATTGACATTGTCCGTTATAATGACGACATTAAGCTTTATGTGACGCAAGCCTTGGCTCCAGCACGCTTGGAGAGTATCTCGATTGACGAGCTGGGTGTTCGCGCAGTTAAGGTGATTGTTGCACCTGATCAGCTGTCGTTGGCCATCGGCAAGCATGGACAGAACGTCCGCCTCACATCCAAGTTGACTGGTTGGCGCGTTGACATTCAGAAATCAGGGGAGCCCGTCTCCTTTGAGTCGCAACGTGAAGGTGCAATTGAAGAATTGGCCGAGGTGCTTGATATTTCCGAAGAGGTTGCAACAACGCTTGTTTCCAATGGCTTCTTGACAACCGAAGGCATTATGGAGGCTGATATACCCTATCTGCAACAAGTGACAGGTCTCGACGAACAGACGGTTCGAGGAATTTGGGCTGCCGCGCAGGCTGCAAGTGGTGTTGTTGCTGAGGAGTCAGGAGAATAATTCATGAGAGTTTACGAGTTGGCAAAAAAGCTTCAAACCTCCAGTAGTGAGGTCCTTAAGCAGGCGAGTGCGCTCGGCCTTGAAGCGGATTCTGTTCTGACTAAGCTAGAACCGTCTGATGCAAAGAAACTGCAGGATGTTTTCGCAAAACGCGAAAAAAGTGATGAGTCGTCAGCTTTGGCGACGAAGTTGGCTGAAAAGCGTGAAAAGGCTGCTTCGGTGAGTCGTGAAAGCTTGAAGGCTGAACGTGATGTGCTGGAACGTAATCGCGCACGCGCTCATGATATGGATTCGAACAAGAGGGGAACACGCAGTGCGGGATCCCGAACCGTTGCACTTCCTGAGAAGCCTATCATCGCTGTTGCCACGGAGACACCTGCACTCACCGACAAGAAGGTTGCTCAAAAAGAGACAGACACAAAGCCATTACCCGTCGTGAAGCAAGAGCCAGTCGCTGTTCTGGACACCTCGGCCCCTGCCGAAGAAGCCACCCCGGAGACTGCTGAACAGGCTGCTGATGGTCATGCTGGCAAACAACATGCGGCTGACAAGACAAAAAACGCAGCTTCCAAACAACCGCGTCGCCCCCTTCCACCTCCGCCTGAGGAGGAGCTGGATCCTGAAGAGGTCCTTGCTGCCCCCTTTATCGGTCGCTTTACCAAGACTGAATCCTCGAAAAACATTCGTGCGATTCCCCAGAAGGATAAGGATGCAGAGGCTAAGCGGCTCACCCCGCCCCGCCCCGCCCAACCTTTCGCGCCTCGAGGCGGTCAGCCGCCTCCGCAGCGTGGACCCCAAGGCGCCCCGACATCCTTCCAGCAGAGGGGCCCTCAAGGCGCACCCCTGCGTGGAACTGGTCCTCGTCCGATGCAGGTGCCTGTAGCGCCACCTACACCCCAAGAAACAGCGCCAGACCGTGTCATTCTGTTGCGTGGCGCCGTCATGGTTAAGGAGTTGGCTGAACAACTGGGATTACGCCCCAACCGTTTGATCGCTGATTTGATGCAGTTGAACATCCTCGCTTCAATTAATCAGCGCGTCGAGATTGAGATCGCGCAAAAGATTGCCGACAAGTATGGCTATAAGATTGAAATCGAACGCCAGAAACGGTCGAATGAGCGTAAGCCGGTCCTGCGGAGTGATGATGCAGATGATGCGATTCCAGAAGACAAGCCTGAAGAGCTGGTTATGCGTCCTCCTGTCGTGACGTTCCTGGGTCACGTCGACCATGGCAAAACATCGCTCATGGATCGCATTCGTAATACGCGGGTCGCTTCCGGCGAAGCGGGCGGAATCACCCAGCACATTGGCGCCTACACGGTAGAGGTCAATGGACGTAAGATCACCTTCTTGGATACCCCGGGCCATGCAGCCTTCTCTGCAATGCGTGCACGTGGCGCGAGCCTGACGGATATTGCCGTCATTATCATTGCAGCAGATGATGGTATCATGCCGCAAACACGCGAAGTGATTAAGCAGGCCCAGCAAGCTGGCGTTCAGATTTTGATCGCCCTTAATAAATGTGACCTGCCGACTGCGAAACCCGATCGCGTACGTCAAATGCTTCAAGGTGAGGGCTTGACGCCTGAAGAATGGGGTGGCGATGTGATCTGCACCGAAGTTTCGGCCATAACGGGTGCAGGTATTGACCATCTCCTTGAAATGATTTTGTTGCAAGCGGATGTTCTCGAACTGATGGCCAATCCTTCTCGCCGTGCAAACGGCTATGTGATTGAAGCTCAGCTTGAGCAAGGCTTGGGGCCAACAGCGACGTTGCTCGTTTCTGGCGGCACGCTGAACGTTGGCGATATCCTTCTGTGTGGCGAGCATTTTGGACGCATACGTGGTTTGATTGATGATCGTGGCCGTCGCGTGAAGTCGGCGGGACCCGCAACAGCTGTGAAGTGCATGGGCCTTTCGGGCGTGCCAGAAGCTGGTGTGGAATTCCGCGTGATGTTAAACGAAAAACGGGCCCGTAACTTGGCTGAACGTCTATCGGAAGAGCGCAAGCAGACCGAACTCGTCAGTGCCAAGGCAACCTCGCTGGATGCTTTGATGAGCCAGATGAAGGAGAGTCAAAAGCGTGAACTCGCGGTGATTGTCAAAGCGGACACACAAGGTTCGGCTGAAGCGATTGTTGAGGCACTCAAGGATATCAAGAGTGAAAAGGTTACCATGAATGTCGTCACGAGTGCGATTGGTAACGTCTCGGCGACCGACATTAATAAAGCTGGCGCGGGCAAGGCGTTGGTCCTCGGCTTCAATGTGGCCTGCGAAACAGGCGTTCAGCAGCAGGCTCGACATGATGGGGTACGCGTCAGTACCTTCCGAATCATTTATGAGTTGCTCGATTTCGTCAAACAGCGTATGTTGGATCTGCTCCCTCCTGAGTTCAAGGAAGCTATTCGTGGACATGCTGAGATCAAGGCGGCGTTTGATATTGGTAAAACCGGGCGTATTGCTGGTTCCCAGATGTTGGACGGTGTCTTGCGTGCGGATGCCCGCTATCGCATCTTCCGTAAGAAGGAGAAGATCTGGGATGGCAAACTCTCCGCGCTTAAGCACTTCCAGAATGACGTGTCTGAGGTCAATGGCTCTCAGGAGTGCGGCATCTTCTTCAATGGCTTTGAAGACTTCCAGGTTGGCGATACAGTTGAATGCTATGTACTGGAAGAGTTGCCTCGTACGCTTTAAAGCGTATGGGTCAGCCGACCTCCCCTGAAGCATGACGTTATTAAACCCTTAACACCTTTTATCTTATGTCAGTTGATCGTCTAGAACGTGTGAATGCACTCTTGCGCCGTGCGATCGGTGATGCCCTTTACAAGGTCTTTGCGGGGGACACGATCAATCTGGCGTGTGTGACAATAACCAATGTCCAAACGTCTCGGAACTTGAGGAATGCTACAGTCTCGGTCTCAATCTTTGGCAATGAACGGGGCACCATTCTTCACAAGTTGTCTCAAAAGGCAGAGGCTCTACAATCCATCATTAATCGTGACTTGTCGTTGAAATACACGCCTCGTTTACGGTTTGTCTTGGATGCCTCCGTCGAAAAGGGAGACCATGTTCTCGACATTCTTAGCCAACTGGATATCCCGAAGGACGAGAATTCCGAGCAAGCAACATAAAACTTTTTTCACCGAGTGCACGTGATAAAGCGAGAGGAATCCTTGTATGTCTGACTCCAGCAGTTTAGAAGTTATTTCATCCTTATGTAAACGCCGTGGGTTTATCTTTCATAGCTCAGAGGTCTATGGCGGAATCAATGGTTTCTGGGATTATGGACCCATGGGTTGTGAGATGAAGCGCAACATCAAGGAGGATTGGTGGCGCTTTACAGTTAGAACGCGTGAAGATGTTGTCGGACTTGATGCGACCATTATCATGCATCCAAATATCTGGAAGGCCTCTGGACACCTCGACACCTTTTCAGACCCCATGTGTACCTGCCGTTCCTGTAAAAAACTGATGCGGGCTGATCAGATTTGGGATATTCTTTCGGAGAGTGTTGCCGGACAAAGCTTGCAAACGTTGATTGATGAGAAGGCTGACCTGGGTAAGGTGGCAAGCTGGTGTAAGGGCAAGGGGCAGGGGGCAGCACCCAATCTTCCCTCTGTGCAAAAGCCGGAAGTCCTCACCGCGGCTGTTGAAATGTTGCGTGATAATCCTGAGCAGTACATGTCAGTCCAGGCGCTCTATACCCTCTTTGCAAACGCAGGGGCACCTGAAGCGACCAAGAGCTCTCCCTGTCCCTATTGTGGTGGCGAGCTGACCGAGCCACGGCCCTTCAATCTGATGTTTAAGACGATCGTCGGTCCGGTTGATGATCCCGCCAATGTTGCCTATCTGCGTCCTGAGACGGCCCAAGCGATCTTCGCGCAATTCCCGAACATCTATTCCACGAGCCGTCTGAGCGTGCCTTTTGGTATTGCTCAGATGGGTAAATCCTTCCGCAACGAGGTCACACCGCGTAATTATACCTTCCGTTCCCGTGAATTTGAACAGATGGAGTTAGAATTTTTTATCCGCCCGGATGAAGCCGTGCAACTGATTTGTGGTAAAGTCACGACCATGGCAGACAACCCTGATCTCTCACAGCCTCAAGATGACTGGGGTTGGGAAGTCTGGCATAAATACTGGGTGGAACAGCGTAAATATTGGATCGAGGCCTGTGGTTTACCCAAGAGCTCGTTTGTTGAATATTGGCAGAAGCCGGACGAACTCGCCCATTATGCCCGTGCGTGCGTAGATATCCAATATAGTTTCCCCTTTGGCGT
>CAIZQW010000191.1 GCA_903935195.1 uncultured bacterium | reverse complement strand
CTTCATGCGTTCGATGCTTGCAAAATCAAGCGAGGCGACCTGCTTGAGCAGGGCCTGCTGCGCCACCGCATCGAGCGTTCCCCAGAAGCGAAGGACGTGGGATTGGTTGTTGGACTCTAGTAAAGATTTAGCTTGTTCGTAGTTCATGAGCTCTCCTGTAAGTCGATTCATTGGAATAATGGAATGTTAGAATAATGGAATGTTGGGTGAAAATAGGACTGCCTAAACTTTGTCGCGAACTTTGTCGAACCTCTTATCATTTCTCCATTCCAGTATTCCATCATTCCACTCTTCCATTCTCCTACGCCTTCGTGGCGTTTTGTTTGAGATAGGCTTCGATAAAAGGTTGTATGTGTCCATCCATCACGGCTTGCACATTTGAGGTCTGTTCGTCGGTACGATGATCCTTGACCATGGTGTAGGGCTGGAAGACATAGGAGCGAATTTGGCTGCCCCAGGCGATCTCGCCCTTCTCGCCATAAAAGCGTTCCATCTCTTTGCGTTGGCGGTCCTCGTAATACTCGTAGATCTTCGCCTTCAACATGCTCATCGCCTTGGATTTGTTCTTATGTTGAGAGCGTTCGGATTGCACAGCGACCACAATGCCGGTCGGCGCATGGGTGAGGCGAACCGCTGAGTCCGTCTTGTTGACGTGTTGTCCGCCAGAGCCGCCCGAGCGATAGGTGTCGATACGCAGATCTTCATCTTTGATTTCGACATCAATTTCCTCGTTCAGCTCCGCGACAACATCCAATGATGAGAAGGAGGTATGGCGGCGCTTGTTTGCGTCAAAGGGGCTGATGCGCACGAGGCGGTGGACTCCGCGTTCCGCTTTGAGGTAGCCATACGCGTAGGGACCCGAGACCAGCATGGTCAATGATTTCAAGCCCGCTTCTTCGCCTGGTTGCTCGTCCAGGATTTCAAGGGTAAAGCCGTTATCCTCGGAATACATGCGATACATGCGAAAGAGCATATCAGCCCAGTCGCAGGATTCTGTGCCGCCCGCGCCAGAGTGGATCGTCACGAAGGCGTTGCACGAATCGAGCTTGCCACCTAAAAGGGATTGTAAACGCAACTTGGAACAGAGTACGTCAGCCTTGTCACAGCTGTGGACGATCTCTTGGAAGGCTTGTTGGCGCTGCTCACCCTCTGTTTCTGCTGCGGCCAGTTCGAGCAAGAGACTGGCCTCTTCGAGCAGGTGGACGAGCTCGTCAAAGGGACGTACAAAGGCGCGCTGACCATTGGTCTTAGCGATGTTCTCTTTTGCAGCAACCTGATCGTTCCAAAACTCGGGTTTAGTGGCCTCGGCTTCTAGCACGGCCAAGATCTCGCGGCGGTTCTCGATATCGAGATAGCTTCGCATCTCCGAGATGCCGTCATTCAGCTTCTTCAACCGCCCTTGGATGTCATCAATATCAATCACACAGTAATCCTTTAAAAGTCCTAAAAAAGTGAACACATTATGTCAAAAAATGACCTCCTTCGGCAAGCCTTGTCTATAATTTCAGTGGAATGATGGAATATCCGCCTACGCGAAGACGGCTACGGTGGACAGGGGGGAATGGTGGAATGATGTTTTTAGAGACTTTGAGGAATCGATACTGGGAGCATAGGCATCCTGCCTGTGCTCTTACTGAACAGGCAAGATGCCTGTTCTCCCAGTGCCGGATGCCTGTAAAAATAGACTTATTATTCCACCATTCCAGTATTCCACCATTCCATCATTCCAGTTCTCACGTTGGCTTGACCTCAACGGACGAATATGAGATTGTTTAACAAACGTACTTGAAGGGATCATTTTCATGTCAGTATCGGTTGGTTTTATCAGTTTGGGCTGTTCGAAAAACTTGGTGGACTCCCAAGTCATGGCGGGCTATCTCAAGGCAGGGCAGATCCAGCTCGCCTCGTCACCTGAGGTCGCGGATATTATCCTAGTCAATACCTGCGCCTTTATCGAGGCAGCGCGTGAGGAGGCTGCAGAGGCGATTCTCAGCGCGTGCGAACACAAAAAGGCAGGCGCCTGCAAAGCAGTGATCGTGACAGGCTGTATGGTCCAACGTTACCGTGACCGCTTAAAAAAGGCTTTTCCCGCAGTGGATGCCTTCATCGGTATCGATGAGCTTGAGCAGATCAAGGATGTTGTCCTGCGTGTGGCGACCGGCAAGCGGATAGGGGT
>CAIZQW010000190.1 GCA_903935195.1 uncultured bacterium | reverse complement strand
TGCTCTTCTGAATCCGTTCGAAATAATAGGAATGAATTTGCCGTTCTAACACACGCTTGTCCCAGCCACCAGCCACAGCCTCGCGCTCGTAAAAATCCCGCGCCTCACGGTTCTCCACCCGCATGAGTGCGCGATAGTGGGACCATGTGAGCTGCGAAGAAAATCCCTGTGGCAATTCTCCGCCCAGCGGGCGGAGAATCGTCTTATCCAACAATTTCGTACCCGCTGGGTACTGAATTGCGTCTCCTGCAGATTCCCCACCCATTGGGCGGAGAATTGGACGCCGTTCTGAAAAGACCTTATAGAAGAGCCGGAAATCCCATAAATTGGTGATTGAAAAACCCTTTCCATACCGCTCGGTCAATCGTCCAGAGAGATCTTCCACCACCTGTTTCCCGTATTCAGCCCGGCCCTTGCCGCCTTGGAGTTCCATGACGATCTCTCGTCCGATCAGCCAGTAGGCCAGCACCATGTTCGTATTGACCGCACGTACGACATTCCCGCGTGCCTGCTCCAGGATAGTAGCGACACGGTCGAAGAGGGAGTTGTCCGTAGCTGTCTTTTTATCCACAGATGGCGCAGATTGGCGCAGATGTTTTTTTAGCTTTTTATCTGCGTTCATCTGTATTGGAATCTGCGGATGACGTTTTTTCTTATTCATCTCCCGCCTCCTTGAGGGGGTTCATCGAAAAACGACGGATCGAATGCTTTTTAAACGCCACGATTGCATGTTCTTTGCTCATTAACCCTCCATCTTTTGATAGTTATTAGGGGGTAAATTATACTCGGTCGGCACATGGATATTCAAGGAACAACGCGCGGGACGTGAGAAAAATTGAGGACGCAAAGACGTGAAGACTCAGAGACTCAAAAGGAGAGACCGAAGGACCGAGAAGATCCTTTGAGTCTTACAGTCTATGCGTCTCTGCGTCCTCGGCACGCAGATCTTCATTTTGGAGTAAGCTGGCTTCGTTTTAGGGCAAGCTCAAAGAGCGTCTGGCCATCCGACTGGATCAGGCGATGAGTCACGGTCGGGTCATCACCTGACAGGTCAAACGTAAACTGGCCATGCGCGTACATACTCATCTGACCAAAGAGTTGCGTCTTCCACTCTGGATTGGTTGCCGCGGTAATGGAGCGAAGACCGCCCAACGTGGCAACTTCGAACTCGTAGAATTCGTGTCCGGCTGCGGGTCGTGGAATGCGGAAGATGCGTGCACCATGACGATCGCCGGAAAGAAAGAGCACACCGGGAATCTTGTTCTTTTCAATGAACTGATAAATCTCCTCCCGACCTTCCGGATCATAGATGCCCCAGGAGTCCTTGCCCTTGGCCGCCACATCATCCCACATGGTGCCGCAGGTCACGATGATGAAGGGACCTTTACAGGCGAGGAGCGTCTTCTTGAGCCACTCCATCTGCTGCGGACCCAGGAAACCGTTCTTCTTACCCGTTGAACCCTTCTCCACCTTTTCACGGAAGTAACGGTTGTCGGTCATGATGACATCACAGCACCCCACACGGGTATGGGTGAAAATGCCTCCGCCCTCGTCCCCCATGCCATAATACGGATTGTGCCAGGCCTGGGCGAAAACCTTACGCACCTGCCGGCGATCCGCATCGGTAAAGTTAGAGTTGATGCCAAAACCATCGTTGTTGCAATAGTCATGGTCATCCCAGGATGCGTAGAAGGGAACACGGCAAGCCAAGTCTTTCCACGCTGTTTGAAAATCGCGCAATGCGTAATCCGCACGATGCAGGCCGACATGGTTTCTTCTGTCCTGGACGGCAATATCGCCGTAGATCACCATGGCATGCGGATTGAATGCGAGGATCTGCTTGGCCTGCTCCGGGTTTCCCAGTCCTTTACGATGAGGACAGGTACCAAAGGCAATGCGTGTCTGCGCTTCAGCGGCCACGGGGGGCGTCGTGATGTTTGCATGACCAGGGATGGCGATCGCCTTGCCGTCGATACGTACCGTGTACTTGGTGACCGTGCCCGGCTTCAGGCCGGTTATCGGAACAATGGCTGTGAGATCCGACTCCAGTGTGCTTCGGACCGGACCAAAGGTTTGTTGCTTGCCGTCGGCGTCGATTTGGACATCGACCTCAGCAGGCTTGGTTGTTCGGATCCAGATTTTGACACTGTCAGGGGTGATACAGCCCAGCAGCGGTCCGCCGAGATGGGTCAGCCCCATCGACTGGAAAAGGGTCTGTATTGTCGCATCCTGGGCCACGTCAGCGAACGTGGCATCTTGCTTTTGGCTCAGAACCTTGAACATGGCCGTATAGAGATCATTGACCTCCTTGGACTTCTCCCCCCAGACGTTCAATAGTTCAAGGCTGGCCTCTATCGAAGACCTATCCTCTTTCTTGCCTGCCGCGCAAAGTGATGCGGGCAAGAAACCAAGTCCCATTGTCATAACCGCTCCCATGGAGGTGCGCTGCAGGAACGTGCGTCTGTCAATTTCGTGACTCATATTTTTCAGTCCTTCTTCTTTGGCTTGAGTGTATCCGCATAATTGCCCTTCCCGAAAACAATGTCCTGCAATTCGCTGATGTGCTTCTGGCCGACCTCGCGCGGAGTGGTCTGATGGCGCATGCAGAGATAAGCCGCAGCGCCTACCGCAACGCCTGTCTGACTGCCGGTATTCATCACGCGAATACTTGAGTGGGCAATGTGCGTGGCACTGATACACCGCCCCGCCATCAGCAGGTTCGACACATTGCGCGAGTAGAGCGCACGGAAGGGAATGTCACAATCCTGACGCTTATTGAGTCCGCCATAACGCTCATCCACATGAATGTTAAAGTCATATTTTTCGGTTGGAATGTGAACGTCAAAGGGATTGTTTGAAACCGCGACCTTGTCGGTCTTTGTCGGCGTCTCCCAAAAATCCAACTGTGTCATAATCGTGTCGCCCAGCAGCCGCCGGGATTCGCGCTTGCCAAGGATGTAATTGACGTGGGTCAACGCGTAGGTCGCCATCTCCTCGGGTGTAAGTTTCTTAGCAACCCCTACCCGCTTCGCCGTGGCAAACGCGCCGTAAATGGACCGGAAGAGGTAGTCACGAATCTCCTCCGCCTCGAAAATCATATCGCGCTGATGGCCGTACTCCCACATCCAATCGCCGGAGATCGCTGCACGATCCTTCGACACCACCTGTGCCCACGGCACTTCAGGAAACGCTGTCACCACATCTCCGGGTTTGGCTTTCCAATGGAGAGTGGCCCCGAGCACGGTCTTGTCCGATTTCTCCGGGGCCAGGGGCTCGTTGTTATCGCCGAGGCCTTCACTCCCGTAACGGTAGTCAGCGCCTGCATAAAACCCGAGCCAGCCGTCGCCAGTGCAATCAATAAAGACCGGAGCCGCAAAGCGGAGTTCTTTATTCGAGGAGATG
>CAIZQW010000189.1 GCA_903935195.1 uncultured bacterium | reverse complement strand
TGTCCTCTGCTTCGCCGGCAATGCCGCGCCGAACGGCGCTGTCTACGAAAATGAATTGAAGGCGGCAGGCTACGACTATGACGCCTGCGGCACCGACCTTTTTGCCAAGCTGAAGGTGCAAGAGGGCGACGTGGTCCTTCCATCCGGCAAACGCTACCGGCTCCTGTCGCTCCCCGACCATCCGTTCCATACCCCGGCCTTTGCGCAGAAGCTTCACGACCTGGTCCAGGCCGGCGCGAAGGTCGTCGGACCCAAACCAATGCACACGCCGAGCCTTGGAAACTTTCCGTCATCCAAAACGGAGGTGAACGCCATCGCCGACGAAGTCTGGGGCAGTTGCGATGGAAAGTCCGTCACCTCAAATCGTTTTGGTAAAGGACAGGTCTTCTGGGGAGTTTCGCCTGCCGCTGTTTTGTCCATGCTGAACGTTAAACCTGCTGTGAACGTTTCCGCCGAAGTAACCAAGCTTGCCTGGATCCAGCGCCGCACGGAAGACGCGGATATCTTTTTTGTCTCCAACCAGTCGTCCAACGCGACCGTGCGCACCGTGGCCGGTTTCCGCGTGGCTAACCGGGAGCCTGAAATCTGGGATGCGGAGCAGGGGACGATCCGCAGGGTTGCAGGCTGGACAGCGGAGGGACCTCATGTCCGGGTGCCGTTAACGCTCGCGCCGGAAAAATCGGTTTTTGTCATCTTCCGCGCCAAGGGTGTGCTGAAGGATGCGGAGTACGTCCGGAAGGAGGCGTCCGAGGCGACGCACCCCGAACCGCTGACGCTCGGCGGTCCCTGGGCAATCCGTTTCCAGCCCGGCCGCGGCGCGCCTGCTGAGGCAACGTTTGAGAAGCTCATCTCCTGGAGCGAGCATGCCGAGCCCGGGATCCGTTATTTCTCCGGTACCGCCACCACGTCGACCCGCTTCGACCTGGCAGAAGGTTTCCTGAAGGACGCTCAGGAGGTCTGGCTCGATCTGGGCGAGGTGGCTGTGATGGCGGACGTCCGCGTCAACGGCAAGAACCTCGGGGTGCTCTGGCACCGCCCCTTCAGGGTCGAAATCAGCAGCGCCCTGCGCGCCGGCTCGAACACATTGGAGGTTGACGTCTCCAACCTCTGGGTCAACCGGCTTATTGGCGACGAGCAGCAGCCCGAGGATTGCGAGTGGACCGGCTCCCACCTGAGCTGCTGGCCCGAGTGGTTTATCAAGGGTGCCACGCGCCCTTCGACCAATCGGGTCACCTTTACCACGTGGAAGCACTGGCGTGCCGGCGACCCGCTCTTGCCCTCAGGCCTGCTCGGTCCTGTGACCTTGCGTTGTGCAACCCGCGGTACGCTACCGTGATGGGCTTCGCTCAGTCGTTGAACCGGTTATCCGATTGAAAAAACAACCGAAGATGTAAAAGAAAGGATTGCAACATGAGAAAAGCAAAGACAATCCTGACAGCAGGATTAATGCTGGCCGTTCAGGCATGGGGTCAAATCCAGCCGCCTGCCATGCCGCCTCAGGCCACAGGGCCAGCAGGGGAGGAGGACATTGCATTCTTCGAGAAGAAGTATCAGAAGAAGATCACCGGCGTGAAGCCGAAGAGCGAATACGCCGATCCTGACGCGTTCTACACGGCCATCGGCCAGCAACTGGGCATCCCCGAGATCTCTTGGAAGGCGGTGGCCAAGGAGTACGGCTGGAAAAAGAGTGACGTCTCGAGCATAGACACCCTGCTGAGAGGCGGACCGGTCGCCGGGGCTGGGCAGGGCTCATGGGATGTCCTGTTCATGCGGTCCAAGATTGATCCGGAGACGAAGAAGCCTTATCCGGGCTCGACCAGACAAATGATGGTGCAGATGGACTATGACGGAAACACCGTGGTCTATTGGATCGTACCCGAGCCACGGCCTGGCAATAAAAACCTTCTTTATAGCAAGCTCAAGAAAGCCTGGTTCTTTATGTGCTCGGACTTCGAGAAGCGGACCTTGTCTCTAACCCCTTACACAGGGAAGATGTACAACCTTTCATTCAACTATCCCGCACTAGCAAACAGTTCGCACACCAGCCACTCCCTCAAAATATACGGAGGAAACATTGCTGCCGATTATGAGGTTGCCGGCATCAATATCGCGAAGGGAGTAGCGCTGCCCGAGTCCGGAAGGTTGGCCGTTCAGGCGGTCATCCGTGAAAAGCCTTCTCTGATATGCTTTTCAGTCCGTAATCTTTCCTTGACCCGCGACACCGTGCTGACCGTCAGCCGGCCGCAACCGCGGTTGACCTGCACGTTCGCAGCAGGCAAGATGAAAGTTTCTCAGGAATTTGGCAAAGCCGGTGATGTTATCTATCGCAACTCCAACCAGCGGACAAGACCGCTGGTCGAGATCTTTGACGCCAAAGCCCCTGATGTCGTGATTGCCAAGGGCACTCTGGAGTATGGCTGAGGAGGCACCTGCGGATACTCGGTGAGTATCCCCAAGGGACTGAACGATGGTGATAAGTGCATC
>CAIZQW010000188.1 GCA_903935195.1 uncultured bacterium | reverse complement strand
TCTGGCAGGCGGTGTCTGGTCCCCACTCGGGCTAAACCTGACAAACGGCTCCCTCCCTGCGCTTGCTGCTGATCTTTCAATGCTGCAATACAGTTTAAAGGCGAAAGCAGATCCGAACCAGGGGACTCTGTACCGATACGGGGATGCTTCCGTGCAACTGGTGGGCGTCCTGCCGATCCGTAACACAATCCTGCAAGGCGCTTTGTTGATGGATGAGCAAGCCTTTCTCAAGGCATTCCCGAACGAGCAGGGTTATCGCCTCTGGCTCTGCGACTATGCCCCCTATCTCCTGCGCGAACTGACCAGCGCGCCCACCCGACTCACAAAAGCCAGCAATAAGCTCATGGCCGTGCAACATCCGGAGCCTGGCATCTCGCTCGAGACCACGGAACAACGGCTCCGCTTACTCGCCTCGGTTGAGAGTACCTACCTTGATATGTTTCTTGTCTTTGGCGGCCTCGGCATGATGCTCGGCCTCTTCGGGATCACCCTGATTATTTTCAGAGGGGTTGAGGAGAGAAGACATGAATTTGCATTGCTCGGCGCACTCGGAATCCCGCGCAAACAGATCTTCCTTCTTCTGCTTTCAGAGTACGGAGCCTTAGTCGCATGCGGACTCCTCTCCGGGCTAATTCCTGCACTCATCGCAATACAACCCGCAGCGACTTCCTTGAAAAGCGAGATGCCCTGGCTGACACTGTTAGGCGTCATCGCCTCGCTCATCCTTTCAGCGATTCTCTGCATCGTCGGCTCCGCACTCCTTGTCACACGCTCACTCTCCCTCGATGCGTTAAAGAATGAGTAATCGCGTCGCCTTGAGAGTCGCAGTGGCAGTTGGCAGTTCATCCATTAAAGCAGTTAAAAGACGAAGAACTTTGAAACTTACGAAGATTGTCGTTACGAAGAGTATCGTAAGTTTTCTGTTGATAAGGAACGTAAGCTTTGTTAAGCTATTAACAAACAGTGGAGGTGACTGATGAATCCTTTTAGTTACGGAAAGATTGTCCGAGACCAGCAGTTTTATGACAGGGAAGAGCCCTTCTCAACTATCCTGTCCACCATCAGTGGTGGCAACAATGTCGTGCTCTATGCGCCCCGCCGGTACGGAAAGTCTTCGCTTGTAATGAAGGTGATGCAGGAATTGGAACGCAAAGGTACGCCTTGTGTATACTTGGATTTGATGCGGGCCTGTTCCGCTGATGACTTCATCCGCCTGTATGCGCGTAACATTTATAAGCGCCAGGCTTCTCTTTTCGAAAAAGGCCTTCAGCAAGTCATGGAATGGATGAAACGGCTTCGCCCCCAAGTCACGCTGGATGATCAGGGCAAACCGGAGCTTGTTCTCGATTTTTCTCCTAACCAACTGACCTCTGAGATGATCTCAAACGTGTTTGACTTGCCTGAACGGTTGAGCGCGAGACAAGGTCACATGGTCATCATTCTTGATGAATTTCAGGAGATCGCGGCCTTTTCCGACCAGTTCCCCCTTGAACGTATTTTCAGGAGCTGCATGCAACAGCATCGCCAAGTGACGTATCTCTTTTTAGGTAGCAAGACACATCTCTTGCAACAAATGTTTTCCAAACAGTCACGACCTTTTTATCAGTCTGCGAAAACCTTGTCTTTGGGTAAGCCACCTTTTGGAGAGAGCATTGCCTTTGTGAATAAACGCTTCTCCGACGCAGGTATCACGCTTTCTAAAGCATCAGCTGAACGTATTGTCCAAGAAGCTGCAAACATACCCTATTACATCCAGTTCCTTGCGTCAGAACTCTTTCAGCAGATGGTTGATAAGTCAAAAAAAGTTTTTTCCGAAGAGGATGTGCAAGTGGCGTGTCGTAATATATCCAGCCTCAAGTCCGATCTGTACGAAGAGCATTTTGGAAGCTTATCCATGAATCAACGGAAAATAATCCATGCCTTGGCCGCTGAAGGGGTTCTGCGTTTCACAGAAGCCTATCGTCTACGATATCATTTACCCGTCTCTTCAAGTATCAACAGTGCCGTGAAACAGTTGCTCGAGCAAGGACATATCGAAAAACAGGAACATGGCTACGAAGTAGCCGATCCCTTCTTCAAGCTCTGGCTCCTCCAGCTACAAGATCAACCCGAAAGATAACTAACGGTATCTCAAATGCCCGCAGGCGAGCAAAGAAAGAAATGAAAGATCCAACCGATAAATACAATCCATGGGAACTTAAGGTTATAGGTATTTTTTTCATCTTTGCGGCCATTACGTGGCTTTTTCAGGATGGCACAGAGATCGTCTCCCACTATTCCTCTGGAGGCGGAACTGGCAGATCGCCCATGTCATATGCCGAAGTGCAGACACAGGAGCTTGCGCGTGTCTACGGGTTTATTGCTCTCGTGCTAGGGTGTGTCTGTCTCAGGGTCTATTTCAAAATTCGAAAAGGACCGCCCAAGGGCAAGGGTCGAAAGTAAAGCGAATCAGGATGACGAGAAAAATCACTTCCAGCCAATCTCCCTTTTTGGTAACGTTAACATTAGTTGTTTTGGTGAAAGATAGAGATTCCGTATTTCGCCATTGAACCCATTTGAAGGAGTCATGTGAGAAAAACAATCACCATAGAACAATACCCTCTTGGAGGTGTGTTGCCCGAAGGGAAGAAGAAGCGCGTCCCCTTCATCTATGACTATTTCTGTGACAACAATAACGTAACCCTTTCGAAGGTCGTTACAAACGAACCGCTTATCCATTTTACAGTACCAGAAACGTTAGGCGGATCACCAGTCACCACCCTAACGGACGAGCTCTTCGCTGGTATGGAATCTCTGATCAGCGTGACGATTCCTGACTCCGTCACAACGATCGAGGGAGGCGCTTTTGCCAAGTGTATTAATCTGAAGAGCGTGACCCTCCCGAAAGCGTTGAGAAAGATTGATGACTTCACCTTTTCTGGCTGTATCTCGCTCGAAGCAATCACCCTCCCTCCAAAGATCTTGACGATTAGTGAATATGCTTTTATGAAGTGCAAAGCCCTGCAAGCGATTGTTATCCCTGAAGGGGTCACGGCCATTGAAGAGTCGGCCTTTACAAAATGTTATTCGCTTCGTACCGTTAAGATCCCTGACTCTGTCATCTCTATCGGAGCAAATGCCTTTTCTTCCTGCAGGCTACTTTCAGAGATTACCCTTCCTCCCAATCTCATGTATATTGGAAATAAAGCCTTTTCCAACTGTAAATCACTCACTAACCTGATCGTTCCTGAAACGATCTCCGTCCTTGGGACCTTTGTTTTTGCGGGTTGCAATGCCCTTAAAGAACTCAAACTCCCTGAGCGTTTCAGCAATCAAGTGGATGATCTTTTAAGCGATATCGCGATCGAGGACGACCTCGATCTTGATTCGTAAAACGCTATACTTTTTTGCATTGGCCCTTGACTTCTATTGCCCATAGGCGTTAAATACTAAAACACAGACGAAAGGAACATGATTATGGCTAAGAATTTTGAGTTTGATAAACCGATGAAGGATGGACTAGATCTCTTCAAGGAAAACATGGGATTGCTGATTGGCGCTTCCCTTGTGGCTTCACTGCTCTCCGTTTTTACACTGCTCATTATCTCTGGTCCCATGACGGTCGGAATATTACTCGTCGTGCGCCAATGCCTAAAGGACAAACAAAACAAGCCCCAGATTGGTGATCTCTTCAAAGGATTTTCCTCTTTTTTAGACTCCTTTCTGTTTACCCTGATCTTTGTCGTTCTTTCCTTAATCCTGGGAATGATTCCTGTTATCGGGCAATTAATCAGCTTCTTTCTCTGCGCCTTTTACTGGTGGGGCATGATGTTTATCGCTTTTGAAAACCTCTCGGTGGGGGCGGCTATCAATAAGCTGATCGAAGAGACAAAAGGCGGGGATTTCTTTTTACACCTCCTCTTCGCCTTTGTCGCCAACCTGATCGCCGGCGCAGGTATCCTCGCCTGTTGCGTGGGTATCCTCTTTACGGTTCCACTCAGCTATTGCATGATGGTCTGTTGTTATGAGTCGACATTCGGCAAAGATGCAAAACCGACTGCTGCCACACTTGATCCAAGCGTCTTTTTAAAGTAACGGATTCAGGTGCTGGAAACATCATTCTAAATGAAACTTTACTGGGTTCAGCTTCCACGGCCTCGAACAGTAGTATTCGTCGTGGGATCTCTCGCTGCGATGGGTGTAACCATCGCAATACTCCATCTCTTTGGGATCATGCTATGCCCCTTGAAGCACTTTACTGGGATCCCTTGCTTTACCTGTGGCAGCACGCGAGCACTGTTTGCGCTTGCCCATGGAGAGCTGAAGGCCGCCTTCTTACTGCAACCCCTGATCGTATCTCTCGTGCTGATCCTGGCGCCGATTGCCATTGGCTGCCTCTATGTCGCATGGGTTCGCCGTCGCCTTCCCTGCCTATCATTCACTTCAGCAGAAAAAATAATTCTCTGCATCACTATCCTTTCCATCACCCTGTTGAACTGGTGCTATCTGATTAGGAATACCCATTTATGAGCAAGTTTCAGCCACGTGACTACACCCTGACAGAAGAAATATCGCATAGCGCCATCCATGCCATCGGCAGCCATCTCGGCGCCGCCATGCTTGCGTTGATGATCGTCTTTGGTATCCAAAGTGGAACACAGGTCGTCTGGAAAGTGGCCAGTGCGACGGTCTTTGGCGCCTCCATCATCCTGCTTTACACGGTATCTTCGATCTACCATGCCTTAACGAATGAACGCGCCAAGCAGGCCATGGAGATTTTTGACCACATGGCCATCTATCTACTCATCGCAGGCTCCTATACGCCTTTCACACTGGTGACCTTACGCGAAGCCTACCCTATCACTGCATGGACGATTTTTGGAGTTGTCTGGGGCGTCGCACTTATCGGTGTCCCTATAAAAATTACGACGGCCGGTAAATGGCGAAAAGTTTCGACCTTAGCCTATATCCTGATGGGCTGGATCGTCGTCTTTGCCATTAAACCTCTTATTGCAACCATGGAACTCGGCGGGCTCATCTTGCTCGTGGCCGGCGGACTCTTCTACACATTGGGGACTGTCTTCTATCTCTGGCGAATCATGCCCTTCCACCATGCGGTCTGGCATCTCTTCGTCCTGGCTGGCACCTTTAGCCACTACCTCTGCATTCAGTTTTATGTCATGATGAAGCCTTAGGGCACTTTTATCTTTTGACAAAGGGCATACTGAAAACATATACTAGTCAGCCTATTATGTCTACCCAAGTGATTCATCAACGATTTTCAGTTCCCTTTCGCTACCTGGTCCATTTTACACACCGGGTCTTTGCAAAAGAGAATCCGCTCCTCGTCAAAACCCTCTCCCCGCGAAAAGGAGCGTCGCCTGCGCGCGTCCTTCTGGTGATCGACGAAGGCGTCACAGATGCCAACCCGGCCCTCCTCAAGCAGATCGAGAGTTATTTCGCCTGTTACGCATCACGCATCTCCCTGATCGAGAAACCCTTGCTCGTCACCGGGGGCGAGCATGCCAAGAACGGCTGGGGGAATGTCCGTGAGATCATGACCCGTGCTTCGATCGGCCATCTTGACCGCCACAGCTACATTGTCGCACTTGGCGGAGGCTGCGTCCTCGACATGGCAGGCTTTGCTGCTTCACTAATCCATCGTGGCGTGAGGTTGCTTCGTATTCCCACCACTGTCCTTGCCCAGAATGATGCAGGCATTGGCGTCAAAAATGGAATGAACGATGGCGGCGCAAAGAATTTCATCGGCACCTTCGCACCCCCTTTTGCGGTCATCAATGATTTTGAGTTCCTCAAGACCTTGTCCCACGATGATTGGATTGGCGGCATCGCAGAGGCGTTCAAAGTCGCCATTATTGCAGATGGTTCATTTTTCAAAAAACTGTGCAAAGATGCAGGCCTGTTGAAAAAACGCAATCAAGCGGCTATGGAGCGGCTGGTTAAGCAGACTGCTGCTTTGCATCTGAAACATATCGCGACACATGGCGATCCCTTTGAATTTGGCAGTGCACGGCCCCTTGATTTCGGTCACTGGGCTGCGCATCGGCTGGAGCTGGTCTCTAACTTCTCCCTCTCGCATGGTCTTGCCGTGGGCATTGGCATTGCCCTCGACAGCACCTACGCCATGCTCAAGAAGATGATTACACCTGCCGAACATCAGGCGATCTTGCGTGGACTCTCTACGTGCGGACTGCCGCTCTACTCGCCTCTCCTGCAACGTTCGACCCATGGACAACTTGATATTCTGGATGGAATCGAACAGTTCCGCGAACACCTCGGTGGAAAGCTTTGCATCACACTCCCCTGCCCCCTCGGCTCAAAACGTGAAGTCCATACCTTGGACATCAAGCTGATGGTGCAAGCGATTGAGATGCTGAGCAAAGCGGAATGTCCCACTCCCTAACCAGTCTATTCTCTGAGCGTTTCCACTCAGAACTGCCACGGCACGTCGCTTCTGGAACACGTCTTGCCACGCCCACCCTGCCGGGTGCCTCTACGGCATTGGCCTCTGTCGCATTATCCCAGCTCGTTCCCTCAGGGCTGACGCTCATCATCACGCCCAGCGCAACTGCTCAAGAACGCATTTATGGCGACCTCTGTTCGCTCGGACGCGAAAGTGGCCTTACGCCCCTCCTCTTCCCCTTTTACAACGAGACCGACACAGAGGGCATGGGGTTACGCTTAAACGTGTTGCGTTCATTACGCGCTCGCGCAGAGCTTCCTGCAACCAAGGAGCGTAAAACTCCCCTTGTTATCAGCGCCTCCATACAGGCTCTCCTTCAGCCAATTCCAGATCCGGACGCGGTGCAGCAACTTTCAGTCACCTTGCGTGTGGGCGACTCTGTCCAGTTTGACCAACTGGTCACGCACCTTGTCCTGACCGGCTATGCGCGTGTGGTCGAGGTTGACTCCCCTGGCCAGATTGCTGTGCGTGGTGGCATTCTCGATCTCTGGCCGCCTGCGACACCGCAGCCGTGGCGTGCGGAATTTTTCGGATCTGAACTCGAGTCCCTGCGCCTCTTCGATCCAGCGACCCAATGTTCCATCGAAGAGGGCAAATCCCTCTGGATACCTCCCTGCTCAACCGAGCGTCTTCCCACAGTCCAACTACTCTCGCTTCTTCCTCGCCATGCTGCGCTGATCTGGTTCGAGCTTGACCAGATTCAGCACTATCTCTCCTTGCCATCCGAGGAGGATAGCCTGTTGCCAACCTGGGCCATACTCACCGAACAAGTCACAGCTCAAGAACCTCACCTTCAACTCTTCACTGGCGATCCGCCTCCCGCTGAGATTCCATCGCTCCCCCTCGCAATCGCCGCTCTGCCAGGCCTTTCAGAACTCGGCGCAACCGATGCGCATCATCCCGAGTTGCTGATGGATGCCCGGAAGCGACTGCTTAATGACCTCGAAGCGCAGGCCAAACATGGTACCCCCGTTATCATTTGTGCAGACACAGCAGGAACCTGTGAGCTCCTAGTCCGTGAGTTAGGTCCCTCCACGCATATCCATGTCCAGAAGCACGCGCTCTCCGGCGGCTTCTCGTTGCCAGGCCTAGTCGTCGCAGCCCAAAGCGACCTCTATGCGATCCGTAAACAAGCACTTCGGCGGTCGACAACCCCTGCCCTCTCTCACGGCGGACGTGTTGAACATGCGGCTGACCTTGAACCGGGCGCCCTGGTCGTGCATATCGATCATGGTATCGGACGCTTCCTCGGCTCAACAGAGATCGAGCTGAACGGGAACCGCTCTGAAGTCTTCACGCTCGAATATGCGGACGGAGCCAAGCTCCATGTGCCTGTTTCCCATGCACACCTCTTAAGCCGTTACGTGGGTGTTTCCGGACATAAAGCCAAACTCCATCGCCTGGGAGGCAGACGCTGGCAGAGCGAAAAGGTCGATGCTGAACGCGCTGTCGCAGACTTGGCAGCCTCGCTCCTTGAAACCCAGGCACGGCGGAGTGTTTCAGAGGGAATCGCCTACCAGATTGACCCGCCCTGGCTGCACGAATTCGAAGCCGCCTTCCCCTATCAGGAGACCGTCGATCAAGTCCGGGTGATTGCCGAAGTCAAAAAGGACATGGCCGCAAGCAAGCCCATGGACAGATTGATCTGTGGCGATGCAGGCTACGGCAAGACAGAGATCGCCATGCGGGCGGCCTTTGTTGCAGTCATGAATGGCCGTCAAGTCGCCATTCTCGTTCCCACAACTGTCCTGGCTGAACAACATTTTGAAACTTTTAGCGACCGCATGAACGCCTACCCGGTCCGCATTGACGTGGTCAGCCGCTTCCAACCCTATACACGGCGAAAAAAAATTCTTGCGGCCGCAGCTGAAGGCAACATTGACATCCTGATCGGCACCCATGCGCTCTTGGCAGAGGGCGTCTCCTTCAAAGATCTCGGCCTGCTCATCATTGACGAAGAGCAGCGCTTCGGTGTAGCCCACAAGGAGCGCCTCAAACATCTGCGCCAAATCGTGGATGTCCTGACTCTCTCAGCAACCCCGATCCCGCGCACGCTTTACATGAGCATGACCGGCGCACGTGACCTGAGCCTTCTGCAAACACCGCCGCGCGAACGCCTCGCAGTTGAAACCAAGGTCGCACGCGACAATGACGCGATTATCCGTTCAGCCATTAAGCAAGAGCTGAACCGTAACGGCCAAGTCTATTTCCTCTACAACCGCGTCATGAGTATCGGACTAATGCAGCGGCGGCTGGAAGCATTGGTCCCTGAAGCCCGCATCTCCCTTGCGCATGGACAGATGCCCGCGGGCGAACTCGCGGCCGTGATGCATGCCTTTGAAGCAGGCGAAGTGGATGTCTTGCTCTGTACCACACTGGTTGAGAGCGGACTCGATATTCCTCGTGCCAACACGATCCTTGTACATCGGGCCGACCGCTTTGGCATTGCCGATCTCTATCAGTTGCGCGGACGCGTCGGACGCTCCTCGCAAAAGGGTTATGCCTGGCTACTCCTGCCGGAATATGGCCACATTGACGAGGATGCACGCCAACGCATTGCGGCGCTCCAGAAACATAGCGGACTCGGGGCAGGCTTCAACCTGGCCCTGCGCGATCTGGAAATCCGAGGAGCCGGCAACTTGCTGGGCGCCACGCAGAGCGGCCATATTGCGGCGATCGGCTTCGGCCTCTACTGCCAACTGCTCAGGCGCACCATTTCACGACTGAAGGGCGAACTGCCTCCACTGCTGGTTGATGTTGACCTCTCGCTCGACTTCCTCGACTATTCGCCAGGCGCCATCGACACCACGCAGTCAGCATGCATCCCCTATCATTACATCGAGGAGGAAGGACAACGCATGATCCTTCATCGGCGTCTTGCTGAAGCCATTTCCAAGCAAGAAGTTGACCAGTTGAGTAAAGAGCTGGCTGATCGTTATGGAAAGCTCCCCTTGTCTGTTCTTCGTCTGCTCCGCGTCACCGAGTTGCGTATCGCCGCTGCGCAAAAAGAGATTGGTCGCATCGAAACACGTGAGGGCAAGATCTTTATCTACCCGGCCGGGAGCCGCATTCCAGTCACGCTTCAGCACGCGATCCCCCTGCTCAAGGGAAACACACCTGAGGAGAAGATCACCTGCATCATCAAGAGCCTGCCTCAGGCGAGAAGGAAGCAGTAGGCAGTGGCAGTAGGCAGTTGACAGGGACACGAGGGACGATAGGGACGTGAGGGACATACACGCCCAGACAACGAAAGTCCCTACTGTCACTCCAGTCGCTTGAGTCGCTTTTGGCGCTTTTATCCTTGCTACCGACCTTTGCCTCCCATATTAGGCCACAGTTGGCCTAATCACGGAAAAACCCAGTAAAAGCCACACCTTGCTCCAATAATTGATCAGCTTAACGCAAATTCAACTTGAATTACGCGTTAGAAAGAGCCAAAATGTCCCCATCGCTGGCAAGTTGCCAGCAAAAGCCACAGGTGGAACATTAAACGTTGGAAGCAGAAGATGATGATGGAAGACGAATGCATGAAACTCCCAGAGAGATTCCGAGATAAGGTTGCCGCCTTCCCGGAGTCATCGTATGGATCAACCAGAATTAAGGTGGACCTTGCCGACGGCAAGCGTATTTATGATGTATTCGTTGCGGGGGACGGCGTGATTGTGAAGGTAGGGACCAAGGCCATCAAGACGGTGGAGGATCTCGGATTCCGACCTGACGAGATCGTCAGCGTGATGTCAGAAAATGGATAAACGGAGCTTCCAACAACGGCGTCGTGGCTATCGGCGCTAGCGCGCCTCAGCCACACGCCGAACGTTGTTTAAACAAATGAACTGGACAATTAAAAAGACCATAGTCGCCAGCATAATAGGAATCTTTGTCATAGGTATGTTGGCATTATTTTTGGGCCGCCCTATCTATGCTAATAATGCATGTGCCTATCCAAAAGCTTGGCTACAGGTGAAGCCAGGCATGACAGCTGAAAG
>CAIZQW010000187.1 GCA_903935195.1 uncultured bacterium | reverse complement strand
TACCGCTCCTCGCTCCAGCTGCGCTGGCTTCAAACGAGCGTTCGGACTTCGCGCCAAGGTGCTCGTCCTCGGCGCGCGTTTGTTTCGCGCATTCGCGCATTTCTTCTTCTCTTTTCTTTGTGGCTTCGTAGTCCGGCCGCTGCCGGATGCAATACCCACCCAAAAAAACCACTCTGTGCCCTCTGTGCCTCTGTGAGAAAGATATCCCCCCCCAAAAAAAACTCTGCGCCACTGCGCCTCTGCGGGATAAGACGCCGGACCCCGGACCCAAGACCCCGGCCTGCCCCCAGGGCCACGCGCCATAACTTTAGCACTCTCGAACTTTAGAACTGCTCCCCCCCCCGCCATAACTTTTCATTTTTCATTTTCCATTTTCCACTTTTTTCCCCGCTTGACTTATTAACGATAATCGTTCATAGTAACGCTCACCGTTATCATTAAAAGGAGTATGCTATCATGAAAGATCCAGCACTAAACCCTGTTCATCCTGGAGAAATCCTTTCCGAGGAGTTCTTGAAACCTCTGGAGCTTTCTCAATATCGCCTTGCCAAGGAGATTGGCGTCCCGCCTCGTCGGATCAACGAGATCATCCTGGGCAAACGTGGGGTAACAGCAGACACTGCCTTGCGGCTGGGCCATTATTTAGGAACCACGCCAGATGTGTGGATGAACCTGCAGACCCGTTACGAACTCGACAGCAAGCGCCTTGCACTCGGCAAGTTGATTGCTTGCCTCCCCCGCTTTGCCGCAGCAATGGCCTAAAGAAGTGCTAAAGTGCTAAAGTTCGAGCCTCCCCACGCGCTTTCCGGGCTATCCGAGCTCCCCGTGTTTGCCGCCCCATTTATAGCCTTTGCCCACGAAACACACGAAAAGCACGAAACAATGCTTCGGGGTTTTCCGCAACCAGCCTTCGCCCTCTGGGCTACGGCGGTCAGGAAAACCGCTATAAAACGAGCGGTCGCACGCAGATGCCTCGCCCGTGGATAAGCACGCGCAGAGGACAAGTGTATTCACGAAGTCCGAACGCTCGCTTAAGGCTTGCTGGCAAGAGCGATGAGCGTCAGCGAAAGAGCGGCAATACACGGACGGCATATTGGTGCGACCGCTGGACTGTCTACTGATTCATCAGCAAAAAACAAGTTTTTTGCTGAGTATTAAGAAAGTCTCCTCCGGTCGGCTAACCATTCCGCCGTGCTGTATCCAGCGCGAGGCGGATGAGTTAGCCGACCTCATTATAGCGGTTTTTGCGGTAAAGTCTTAACTCCCCATAAAACCACTCTGTGCCCTCTGTGCCTCTGTGAGAAAGATACACCCCCAAAAAAACTCTGCGCCACTGCCTGTCGCGCCGTAGCTTTAGCGTAGGCGGACGCCTCAGCGGGATATGTATTCCCCATTCGTGTGGTTCGTCCCATTCGGATGCTAAAAACCTCTCGCGACTTGACATGATAAAAGAATCATGTCATACTGATCTCATGAAAACAGAAGAATCCGTTGTCATCACGCGGCGCGGGCAAGTTTCGATACCCAAGGGGCTCCGTACGCGGGCGGGACTCAAAGCTGGGCAGCGCTTGGTGTGGCTCTATGAAGCACCCTGCCAGTTTACGGTCACGGTTTGTCAAGAGACGCCTGCAAAAGCGACTATCGCCTCTGCACGGGGGTATTGCAAAAAGCTAATGCCAGCACATTTATCCAAGCGTTCTGATGCGCTTCTCGCACAGTTACGGGAAGGTGAGGAATAATGGCGTGGGTTGTTGATAGTTGTGTGGTCCTTGACATTGCGCTTGATGATCCTCTATTTGCGAGTGCATCGGCCAAGTGTTTGCAGCACGCCTTAAAGGATGGTTTGTTTCTCTGCCCGGTCACGCAGATCGAGATAGCACCCTGCTTTAATGGCGATATGCGGCATATTCGTGCATTTGCCTCACTGATCGGGACGCAACTGACCATGGACTGGCTGCCTGTTGACACCGAGCATGCGCTGAAAGCTTGGCATGCGCATATCCTGCAAAAGAAAAAAGGCGAGGAGAAGCGTCGTCCCGTGGCCGACGTGCTGATCGGCGCCTTCGCCCTGCGCGCGGGCGGCCTCATCACACGGAACAAAAAGCACTTTGCCGCGCTCTATCCTTCGCTCAAGATCTTAGAGCCTTAGGGAAGTGTCAATAAGTCTAGGCAGTGTCAATAAGTGTCAGCAAGTCACAATGTCAATCAGACTTGCGTCCTGAAGTCCTGCCGTCCTTACGTCACGTGCTGCAAGTCCCATGTCCCACGTCCCAAGTCAAAAATTGTGACTGGGTGACTGGATGACAGGAGGACAGGGTGAGCAACTGACTTTTTGACTTTATGACGCAAGGACGCAAGCTTTTGGGTTGACTCTTCGACTTATTGACACTTACCCTGGCGCGGCGTAGCCTTAGCGAAGCCGGCTGACACTTCCAGACTTATTGACACTGCCTACTGCCACCCCCACTCCAGCCTTTACAAACGGGAGAAAATATGGTTTTATAGAGCCTAACTTTGGGAGGATGTCGTTTAAATAAGGGTATAATTTTGGGAGGAGCTCCAGTATGAAGCGGCTAATCGAGACCGAATTACAGGCATGGGCTACGGAAACAAATAGAAAACCCCTTATTTTGCGAGGGGCTCGCCAGGTTGGCAAGACCTATTCCATACGGAAGTTCGGAAAGTCGTTCCGTTATTTTGCTGAAATCAATTTTGAAGAGAAGCCCGATGCACGTCTTTTTTTCAAGGAAGCGCTCAGTGCCCAGCCCTTGTGTGAGAAGCTTGCGGCCTTTACGGGAGTCCCCATTCACGCGGGTGAAACCTTGCTTTTTTTTGACGAGGCCCAGGCGTGTCCGCAAGTCTTAGCCGCCTTGCGCTATTTTTATGAGCAACTCCCCGGGCTACATGTGATCGCGGCAGGGTCGCTTTTGGAATTTGCCTTGGAGCAGACGCCTTCACTGGGCGTCGGCCGGCTCACGTCGCGTTTTATGTATCCTCTGACGTTCCCGGAGTTTTTAGAGGCCATCAATGAATCGGCGTTGCTTTCCATGGTGGACAAGGCGACCTTCGATGCCCCGTTGGACATTCCGTTTCATCGTAGGCTCAGCGATTATCTGCGAACGTATATGCTGGTTGGCGGGATGCCCGCGGCCGTACAAACCTATATTGATACCCGGGATCTGCAGCAAGTGATGCATGTGCTGGATGACTTGATCCTGACCTTTCAGGATGATTTTGGCAAATACAGAAAGCGCGTACCCCTTGAACGGTTGCACGACACCTTCCACTCGGTAGCTCTGCAAACCGGAAGAAAGTTTGTCTGCGCGACCGTTGACAAAAACGCCAAGTCAACCAGCATCCTCGCGACCTTAGACTTGTTTGTCAAAGCAGGTCTCGTCCACCAGGTGTTTCATACCCATGCACAAGGATTGCCGCTGGGGGCGCAACTCGACAAGCGTCGTTTTAAAGCGTTGCTGTTTGATGTTGGCATTCATCAGCGCTTGTCTGGGCTCGATATCTCGCGTTACTTGATCACAGAGGATGCAGCCCTTGTGAACAACGGCAGTCTCGCTGAATTACTGACAGGTCTCCATCTGGTGGCCTCTCAATCGTCGCATCGCCGTCCGGAACTCTACTATTGGCATCGGGAAACACCAGGGGCCAATGCAGAGGTTGATTATGTGATTCAGCTCGACAATCAAGTATGCCCCGTGGAAGTAAAAGCAGGACAGCGTGGCGGCATGCAGAGCCTGAGAGTCTTCCTGAAAGAGCGCGGCATCGCGTTCGGCATCCGTGCCTCGCTCGAGAACTTTGGTCGTCTAAGCGACGTTGGTATCCTGCCGTTGTATGCCACGCATCGGCTCAACAATGGGTCTCTAGGGAAGCAGTTCTAAAGTGCTAAAGTTCTAAAGTTCTAAAGTTATTGCCAGTGGCTTGCGACCCCCTGGGTTCCGTCGGTGTGCAGGCGTCCACGCCTGCACGGTACGGGTGGGACGCCCGTACGCCGGGCTCGTCCTTGGGTCCTTGCGTCCCCACGCGCTATCCGGGCTGTCCGAGCTTGCCGTGCTTGCCGCCCAATTTATAGCCTTTGCCCACGAAACACACGAAAACCACGAAAAAAGCCTTAAGATTCTTCCGCAAAAATGAGGCCGGCTAACTCATCAGCCGCCCACCGGGCTTGCCCCGGTGGAGGCAAACGTTTCTTTCAAGGGGCGCCGCCTCCTTCTC
>CAIZQW010000186.1 GCA_903935195.1 uncultured bacterium | reverse complement strand
GACCTCATGGCTGCCGACTGGCGAGAAGGTACGTAGCTGTAAGACTTGCAAGAGTTTAATCTGAATCGGCTCCGAGGCATCGCCGATCTCATCCAAGAAGATCGCGCCATGTGGACTGCACCGCGCAAAGACGCCCTCATGCCGTTCCACCGCGCCCGTGAAGGCGCCCTTGCGATGGCCGAACAGTTCGGACTCGATCAATGTCTCTGAAAACTGTGAGAGGTTGATCGCCACAAAGGCGCGCGTGAAGCTCTCCGCGAACATTCCCTTTGCCGAAAGAAAGGGAATAAACCCCGACCGTCCCAGTGCAGCGGCAACCGCACCCTTGCCAGTCCCGGTCTCGCCCAGCAGCAAGGTCGAAAAATCCTCCATCCGATTCCAAAGTCCCCGCACATACCAACGCATGTCATGCGTGAAGATATTGTCCCAGAGCCGCTTGCGGAGTTGCTTCATACAGGGACTCCCGCCCACCAGTCCGTTGGAAATAAAATAGAAGGCTCGCCTCATCTGATAAAAAATGGCGATATACTGCTCAGCCTCTGTGCGCGAAAACCCATGCTGTATCAATTTTTCAAGGAGCCCGACTGTAAAAGGCGCTTCACACACCACATCACCTGCCTCACCCTGCCGTCGGATCAACGCATCGAAATCCGGCCGATGCCGATGAAACAGACTAAAGAGTATCCCCGCCGTCACCAACTCCTGATCCGCCTCTGTCTCAAACGAACCCTGTGCACACACACCTGTCGAAACCGTTAGCTGCTTGAGCCGTTGTTCCAATTCGGTTAAGAGTCCCTGCAACGCTTCATCCCATTCGCCCGTCGCGACCCCCAAAACACGCATGTCAGCCTCACGCCGCGCATCCGTGAAGGGATTGATAAAGGCTGATTGTTGCACCGCCTCAAAAAATTGCCGATCCTCAGAGGAGAGTTTTCTCTTATTTTTCATACATTTAATGTATCATCTTTATACATAAAATGTCTAATTTGTTTTTTACGACCTTCTTTAAAAGTCATAACCCTTTCATTTTAAACAATTCACGAGTAATCACTTTATGGCACGTTCCTTGCATTATAAAAGATGAATCTTAACGTGAAATCCAACAGAGAAAGACAATAATCAGATGAAAAAAACAATCATAAGCTCCTTTATCATCGTCGCGTATGTGAATATCGTCCCTTACGCCTGCAGACTTTGGCGTGGTCTTGACTGGGTGGCTCAATATCTTCCAGACAATAAAGACCATCTCATTTCAGGTCTGCTCTTTGTCGGCATTTTCGCATCGCTACCGGCGATTCCGTTGATCGTTGTATTCCTGCTCCGCAAGTGGATTCCGATCACGTTTGCGCTTTCCATCATCTGCGCTACAACACTGTTATGCCTTTGGCATCACAACTATGATCTTGCGTCAGATGCACAAGCTGCCATCGGCCTCATGTTTATCCCGATCTTCGCAACTGTACTCACTTCCGTTGGCGCCGGAATAATCGGAATAATCGAATTTCTCGTCCGCAGAAGAAAAGGTTGCCAACAGACAAATACTGGCACAGAAACTGCCTAAAGGCGTTACTCCCAACCGGGGAATTCTTCAATTGTCTTAAGACAAAAGGAAAGGTACTGTGTCACCCATGACAACGCACTTCAAATGGCTCAATCTCTCGCAAGCGATCGGTGCCTTGATTGACAATACCTTCAAGATGCTCACGGTGATTTATTTGGTCAATGCCCTTGGCAAAGATTTATCCCAGACACTCTCGCTCGCCTCAGCTCTGCTAGTCATTCCCTTCATCCTTTTTTCGAATTGGGCCGGTGCACTGACGGACCGCTACAGCAAACGCAACCTCTTTGTCATCATTAAATGGACTGAGTTGCTCCTGCTTTTTCTGGCCATCCCCGCGTTGCTCTCCGGACAGGCATGGTGCATGCTCAGCATCCTCTTCCTGCTGGCGGCACAGGCCGCTTTCTTCGGACCTGTCAAACGGGGCATCGTGCCGGAGCTGGTCTCCGTAGAGGAGCTGCCTCAAGCGAACGGACAGATGACTGGTGCCACTTACTTGGCCATCATTCTCGGACTCTTCCTGCCGTCGCTCGCGGTGACCGTTCTTCATCTTGGATATTTCACGGTGCTCCTGTTCTGTATCGCCTGTTCCGTCTTTGGACTCCTCTGCGCCTATCGTCTACCCGCTACTCCAGCAGCGAATCGCCACTCCGTGACATCCCTCTGGCTCTTCCCTGATGCGCTACGCACCCTGCGTACGCTG
>CAIZQW010000185.1 GCA_903935195.1 uncultured bacterium | reverse complement strand
TAAACCCAGCCGAAGCCATGCGAGAAATAGAGAGCCTTGCCTGGGGTCATGTAAGGCTGAATACGAGCCCACACATGCTTGATGGCGGCATCGTTCAACAGAATCATGACGATCGAGGCCTTTTCACAGGCTTCTTCAATATCAAAAAGTGTCTTGCCTGCCTTGAAGCCATCCTTTTCGGCGCGCTTCCAGTCGTTGGCGAACTTCTTGTCCTGTCCGATGATGACGTTGATGCCATTGTCACGCATATTCAATGCCTGTGCCGGACCTTGAACCCCGTAACCGATGATCGCGATGGTTTCCTTCTTCAGGAAAGTCTGCGCCCGCTTCAGGGGATACTCTTTACGTGTGACGACGGTCTCGACAACACCGCCGAAATTAATCTTAGCCATAGTTTCGTTACTCCTTTTAGTCCTTCTCAACCTTGGTAAGGGTTAAAAAAGGAGTATATATCATACGTTCCTTGGGCCTCTTAAGCAAGCGTGAAAACGGAAAAAGGCAAAAAAGGTGGAAAATGAGTATAAAATAGGGCTTGCGGGCAGAGGGCGCAAGTCAGTATACTTTCCACATTATGTTTATCCCAAAAAAGATGTTTTCACGGTTCATGGTTTTGGCGCTTCTCCTTTGCGTAGGCGTGGGCAGTCAGGTGCAAGGCGACCCCCTTCAAATTTCCATTGTCAAAGAGGGTGCGAAGAAGGATTCCGTCTCACTGGCAGGTCTGCGGGCTTCGGGACCGAACGGGCAACTTTTTGTACAGACGCTCACGCGCGATTTAGAGCTTTCAGGTTGGTTCAAGGTGTCAACGGGTCGCGAGGGTACCATCACGGTGGTCGGAGGCCTGCTGGAGACGGGCAGTGGACTGCAAACCAGTTCGAAGGTGACGTGGCCGGGAAAGAATTTCAATTGGTCGCGCAACTCCGCAAGCAAGGCAGAGGTGCGCCAAGCCGCGCATACGCTGGCGGATGAGATGGTGAAGCAGATCAAAAACGAGACCGGCATGGCCTCGTCCCGCATCGTCTTTATCAATCGCCGGGGCAGCAACAATGGCGATGTCTATGTCTGCGATGCAGATGGTGGCAGTATGTTTCAGGTGACGCATGATAGCGCAGGCGTCATCGGTCCCCAATGGGGCGTCAGCCGGAATGATATCCTCTACACCAGCTTGAAACCCGGGTACCCCACGCTACTACGCCAGACGATTGGCGGTTCTCGCCGTCCATTGGCGAGTTTTAAGGGACTTAACACAGGAGGGGCCTTCTCGCCGGATCAACGGCGCATTGCGCTGATCCTCTCGTACCAAGGCAATGCAGAGCTTTATGTCCTTGATCTGGGCACTGCCAAGGTCACCCGCATGACCACCACCCCGAGTGGCGCGGAATCCAGTCCTTGTTGGTCGCCGGACGGCAGAAGCATTGCCTATGTCAGCGACCGTGATCGCGCGCCGAATATCTTTGTGGTGGATGTCGCCACGCGGGTCTCGAAGCGTCTGACGGTAAAGGGTTCACAAAATGTAAATCCGAGCTGGAGTTGTAAGGATAAGATTTGCTATGCTACTCTGCGAAATGGGATGTTCCAGATCGCGATGATGAGTCCGTCGGGAGATGGTTCTTCGGAACTGATCCCTGGGCAGCCTGAGGGGAGCGAAGATCCCTCTTGGGCGCCGGATGGACGGCATATTATTTGTTCGGCGAGGAATACGCTATACATTCTGGATTCACTCGGCGATCCAGCAGTACGGTTGATTCAATCGTCAGGCAACTGGCGTTCCCCGGACTGGAGCAAGTAAGCCGACAACGGTTTATAACAAAAAAGGAGAGAGGTACAATGATGAATTCACGTATGATGATTGCAAATATCGCACTGGTTTGCGGTTTGCTGATGGTAGGCACAGGCTGCGAAAGCTGGTGGGGTGGGGATGATAAGACGGATACTCCTGAGATTACGGATGTCCCAGGTTCGATCACGGATTCCGAAACAGGCAAGAATGTTACGGGCGCTCGTTTCGAAGACACTTGCAAGAAGGTGGATGGCATCACCTTGTCGCCAGTCTATTTTGCTTTTGACAGCTATGCGCTGGCGCCAAGCGAAACCGCAAAGATTGAGCAAGTCGCAAAGCACCTTTTGGCCAATGCATCGCATGTGTTGGTTGTTGAAGGACACTGCGATGCTCGCGGTAGCGCTGAATACAATCTCGCGTTGGGCGAAAATCGTGCACAGGCCATTCGTGGTCACCTGGCCAACTTGGGTGTAGACGGCAACCGCCTGCAGACACGCAGCTTTGGTTCCGAGAAACCCGCGATGGCAGGTTCTGGCGAAGCTGTATGGAAGATGAATCGCCGCGGCGAATTCGCTCTGTATCAGAAGTAAAGAGAACCGCGTTTGACGCGGAGTTTCACGCACGGCTATCGCATCGTAGTCGCACACACCTGTGCGGAAGGGTGCATAGCCGTTTGTTGTTTTCACGAAGAGAGGATTTCTCAGTTCATGGATATACCTCAGCTCGCATTTATATTTGATTCCGTGGGCATTGGCGAATGGGTTGTCCTGTTGGTCGTCATCATGATCGTCGTTGGACCTCAACGACTACCTGAGATTGCCCGCAAGATGGGCCGTTGGTCTGAGACTTTCCGGCGCGCAGCTGATGAGTTCAAGCGGCAGATCATGACCATGGATGAAGAGGTGCACAAAACCGAAGCTGATTATATGGACTATGCAAAGAGTGAGTATGAGGAGCTCACGCACGACACGTCATCCAATGAACCTGAAAAGGATGCCGACGAAAAGCCTTTAGAGACGGCCAGCTCTCCTGAGACAGTATCCCCCGAGTATCAAGACTCCTATCCAAGCGAAGGGCTTCCGAACCCGGAGCAGCAAGATCTGCATGAAGATCTTGCGACAGGCCTGAAGAAGGAAGAGGAGACGAAGTCATGAAGATGGGGCGCTTTTCAATAAATCATAGCGAGGGCGAAGAGTACAATGATCCGCCACGTCCCTTTCTGGAACATCTTTTGGATCTGCGCGACTGTGTGATCAAATGCGCCATCTCGTGGGCAGTTTGTGCGCTCGTCATTATTCCCTTTATTCCAAAGATCATCGCCTTCTTGAAG
>CAIZQW010000184.1 GCA_903935195.1 uncultured bacterium | reverse complement strand
CCTCCGGCGCCTCCCCCTCTTCAAGTCCGCCTGCCACCACCTCCAGCAAGGTCTGCTCGATGGACTTGCGATATTGACGCACAAGGACGAATTTTCCGTCCGGACGTTGCCCCAGAATCACAGCAGCACCGCGGTGACGTACAATCTCGCGCGTCGACTTGCGTCCGTTGGGCATCTCGATCGAAACCGAGTCAATCGTCAGCGCGCGGCCCGTAAATACACGTTTGGTTGAGATTGTTTTTTCTGCTAAATCGTTCTGTTTCATCTTTTTTACTCCGCAGTTTGAAGGTCATAGTGTAACCCTTTTCCGTCACCGGAAAAAGCCAAAAGTTGACGTGGGGAGGATGGATTGACTGGGGTGACTGGGTGGACCCAAGACACTGGACGCAGGACAACTGCTTCATCGACTTTAGAATTTCTTAAGACTTACTGACACTTCCAGACTTATTGACACTTACCCTGGCGCGGCGTAGCCTTAGCGAAGCCGGCTGACACTTCCCATTACGCATTCGACAGAGGTGGCGGGGTAATGATAATATAACAGGCATGATTACCCCGTCCCTCATCCAACAAAAGCTGGCCGCGCTTCCGGATAAACCCGGTTGCTACCTGATGCGTGACCGCAAGGGGACGATCATCTATGTGGGCAAGGCCGTCTCGCTACGCAAGCGTGTCACGAGCTACTTCCGTGACTCCACCCTGCGCAAGGCACCGCCCAAGTTGCGTAGCATGGTGAACAGCATCGCGGATATCGAGGTGATTATTGTCAAGGGCGAGGCTGAGGCCTTACTGACCGAGAGCAATCTCATCAAAACCTATCGTCCGCGTTACAATGTCCTCATGCGCGATGACAAGCAATATCCGTCTCTCCGGGCAGATCCGCATGAACCCTTCCCCCGCATCACCACTTGCCGCATCATCCGCGAGGACAACGCCGTCTACTTCGGTCCCTTCCCCTCAGACTCTGTTGTCCGCACCGTCCTTGATTTTACCGAGAAGCGGTTTGGATTACGGAAATGCACCCCCATCCATCCAGATGCAGAAGCCTACAAACATTGCATCAACGATATCGTCCGCTTCTGTTCAGCGCCCTGCGTCAACCGAATCTCTGTAGATGAGTATCAAGCACGTTTTGAAGAAGCTTGCGCATTCCTGCGGGGCGAGCGCATGGGGATCATCCGGGAACTCAAGGAACAGATGCAGGAGGTTGCGCAGGAACAGAACTACGAGAAGGCCGCCAACCTGCGTGACACCTGGCTAGCCTTAGAAGAGATGGTGAAACGGCGCCGTGGTATTATCACAAGGGCTCCTGCCCTTCATCTCGCTGATGCGCGTAAAGGAGTCAAAGAACTGAAGGAGCTGGTCGGATTGCCCCAACTCCCCAAACACATTGAATGCTTTGATATTTCAAATCTTTTTGGGACCCATTCCGTTGCAAGCATGGTCGTCGCACTTGATGGAATTCCCGATCCGCGCTTCTACCGTCACTTTAAAATTAAGACAGTCGAGGGCGCCGATGATCCCCGCTCCATTGCCGAGGTGGTGAAACGGCGTTATACCCGCGTACGGGATGAGGGAAAGCCCCTGCCCGGCTTAATCCTGATTGACGGTGGCATCACGCAACTGCGCGCTGCGCGCGAAGCACTCGCCGAGATTGGAATGGCGACAATTCCCAGTGTGGGTATTGCCAAGCAGTTTGAAGAGGTCGTCGTGGACGACGGACGCGAACCCATTCGCCTGCCCTTGGACTCACAAGCCCTGCGTGTCTTAACGCGTCTCCGGGATGAAGCCCACCGGTTTGCACTGACCTATCATCGCTGGCTTCGCAACCGCACCATCCGCGAATCAGCATTGGATGCTATCCCCGGCATCGGCCCGGCTAAAAAGACCGCGCTTCTCAGGCATTTCAAATCCATTTACCGGCTTTCCCGCGCCACCCTCGAAGAGATTGAAGCAGTGTCAGGCATAGACCACGCCCTTGCCGAAGCCATTGTGCGAACATTGACGTAAAACTGAATTTAAAGGCCAGCGATCGCGTGCTCTAATTCCGCATAAGTGAGCGGCCAGACTGAGACCGCTTCTGTCTTTCCTTTGACCGTCACAGGGATCATTGCTTTTTCCCAGAGCTCTTTGGGGAGATGGGTGCATGAATCAATACCCACTACCACATCCTTGCCTAAATTCCTGGTTTCGCTCTCAAACCGGAAGGCCATATTGACGGCATCCCCGAGTGCGGTATACTCCCGATACCCGCCACCACCCAAACTGCCAAGCGCAGCGGCACCGGTGTTGATCCCGACGCCGACTCGGAAGGGCTGCGGCAGAGTTGCTACAAAGAGTTGGTTGATCTGAAGGCTCATGTCGTTGAGCGCTTTCGCAACCTTGAGGGCGTGGATCACGCTCTCTTTACTATCCTTGTTGCTGATGGTCCAGCGCACCATAACCGCATCGCCGATAAACTTATCAATCGTGCCGGCATTTTCTTCAATCACCTGCGTCGCCATCTTGAACCACTTGGCCATCATCTGAGCCAGATCCTTAGTCGGCATCTTTTCACTTAAACGGGTATAGCTACGTATGTCGCACACCAGGATCGTGATCTCCGAGGTTAAGTCCGCCATGGAGGAGGCCATGGTCATCTGAGCGCAGGTCGCATCATCACCGTCTTCATCCTCGACAACCGTCTCCTGCGCATGATAGGTCAGGGTGCCATCCTCGACCGCAATCACATCGCCGTTCACTAACAATGTCGGCGTCACGACGCGCTTATTATTCACTAGGGTGCCATTCGTACTACCAATATCAATCACGTAATATTCGCCAGGCTGAAGCATGCGGATAATCGCATGGTTGCGGGAGACCTTCGGATGGTGAACAACAATGTCGTTTGGAGGCACGCGTCCAATCGTCAAAAGCGGTGCGCAAGGGATCTCCTTTTCCTCTTCACCACGCTTATAAATGAATTTTGCCACCATGATTTATTCCTCTTGAAACTAACGAATAATATCAATGCCGCTGATCGAACCGTAACCAACTGGATCGTGCAAATGCCAGACAACCTTACCCTCTGCATCGAACTCAATCACCTGCCAGCCTGTCTTACTATCATTGGCACCATGGCCTGTCCAGTTGGCGACCATCAGATTGCCATTGTCCTGGACAGCGATGCCACCATAAAAGTGGTTTTTCAAGCCCTCGGGTTGCTGAGCTTCAAATGTTTTCATAACACAGCCATCGTCTGAATATGCATAAAGCGCACAAGCATACCCCCCTCCGACCCAGAGTCCGCCATCCTTACGAAGAATGGCCTTATAGGCATTCTTCGCCCTAGGAAGCTTATAGCTCTGAACAATCTTCCCTTGTTCGGATCCTTCCGAGGCTAAGGTACAACGGGCAACACCATCATTGTGGGCCAGCAAGATCTCACCTGAGGGCAACACGGTCATCATGCGGACTTTACTGAGCCCCGCAAAAACAGAACGGGAATGCAACTTACGATCAACCGAATACTTATAAACAACAACAGCTTCTTTCGCCGGCTCCCCAACCTTCTGATTCGTCGCTGCCAAGAAACCCCCATCTGGCAAATCACACACGGAAGTCAAACCTATCAGTTTCGTGTCCGAGAAGGTCTCCACACCCTTCCGCTCTTTGAGATCAATCACCGTGAAGCTGTTCCCGTGCACATACCTATACCGATTGTCCGCAATGCGTTTCATGTCCCAGACTGGACGATCCGCCTTCACCGAAAAGTTGTTGTTGGTGTTAAACTGGTCCAGATAATGCACAAAGCCCCGTGATTCATCCCCCATCACCAAAACATGCCGAACCGGGTCTTCGGAAAAAGCAGCGCCTGTGCCAAACAGAAAAAGAAAAGAAAAAACGAGGAGACTCTTCATTGTGTAAAATTCCTTATAAAGCGTTTTTTTAGACCTTTTTAGTATGACACACCTCCCTGTTCTTGACAAGTGTATCCTCTTGCGCTTAGCCCAAAAAAAGCGTAACATTATAGTCAATTTTTCCAATACAAGCCAAGGATCAGCGATCATGAAAATTGACCATCAACTCTTTAGAATTGGCATCCCCGTCATCGACAATCAACATGAGGCCTACCTCAACTTGTTGGATGATCTTTTTGCAGTCGGACGTGACGAAATCATCAACAGAAGCAAGATCGAGGAAGCATTAAAGAAGGCTTTCGTTTATGCAATGGAACACTTTGATTCTGAAGAGATGCTGATGGAGTCAATTAAATACCCGGCACTGGACGTCCACAGAAGAAAGCACAACGAATTTCGTGAGGGGGTTGAGCGCTTGACGATCGAGGGTAAATTTCTCGGAGCAACCGCTTTTTTGCAAGAGGTGAATCGGTGGATGTTGCAGTGGGTTCAAGACCAGATACAAACGCACGACCGAGCCCTTGCGGAATACATGAGGAAGCATCCTACCCATTCGTAAGGCCGGTCTGGCCTAATGGGCTCCGTAGTTCGTTAACCACGAACGGGCTGCATGACAACACCGTTCAACGCCGGTCTGGTCATCGGTCAGTCGCTTCAGAAATTCTTCCCTAAACTCCAAAACCTTCCGTTCGAGAACCAACCTAACGGAACTCCGATACTGAAGTCCTCCATTCAGCCAGCCGATTTGAATCAAGACAAAATCGGAAAAAGAGTGAATCCAGTCATAACTCACTGTCTGCCCTGCTGCCACAGCCTCCACCACCCTTGCATCAGGGGCACCCTTCATCTGTAGCCCCCAGGCGATCTCAGGATTCCGTTCCAGCGAGCCGTCGTTGACAGCCTGCTCAAGGAGGTGGAGAATATCGAGCTTGTCCGCATCCCGGACAAGGCACGCGATCTGCAAAGCCCGCCCCTTCACAGCCGCAGGAAGCTCTCGCTTATTATGAACCGAGACCGCGATCAGAATGGCTTCGCGCTCTTGTGCTGTAAGCTCCTGAAGCCAGCCCTGTTCGTGGATGATTTTCACGGCACGGGCTGCATGATCAAAGGAGTCGCTATCCTTAAACGTCTTGTATGCTTTGAACTGAGAATAGCGCGCTGTGTCATGCAACAAGGCCGCGGCCTCACCCAGTTCCACATCCTCAAACCCCCACCCCTCGCCAGCCATAATACGCCGGGCATCCTCGACAACCCGATGGGTATGCTCAACCTTTAACTGCATCATCGCAGGCAGGGCACCTGTGTCATCCTGAAAGCTCTGCACATAGGCATTGTACTGAGCTCTCAGATCATCGTAGAACGCTTCTCTCATTCGAAAAAGTCCTCTTGTATAACTTGCAGCCAGCTAGGAACACGCCAAGTCCCACGAGAAGCAGAACCATCGAGGGCGCAGGAACTCCAACCGTATCAAGGGCAGCATTGGCGGCCAAGGTCTGACGCTGTTTTAACTCCAGCATCTTCCACTGGGCGCTGTTTTCAACGGCGATATAGGACCCCACATCAGTGATGACTCCGCAGGACCAGCTTTGCTTCAGAATATCACGCCTCAGATCTTCAAGATGCGGCAGTTGCTGGTACCGCGTCTGTAGACGCCACGCCTCAGCACCCTTTGCCCAGACGCTCTCTTGTGGCATCCGGCTTACTGCAGGAATTTCACTAAAGCTCGAACTCTTTGTATCCCAAACAGCTGGCAATACTGATTGATCGCCCGTGACATCCCAGAAGAAGCAGGCGCGAGACCCATCTGCCGGGATCCAGCGAATCTGACTTCCTATGCTGACAGGAATCAGTTGCGTCCGATCAAAAGTCGTCTTGCTCTCACAGAGCACTTCTGTTGATACTGGCTTTTCTGAAACAATCACTGCGAGGGTTTCCGACAGCATCGGCAACCACTGCTGGGCAGCACGGAAGGTGTTTGGCTTCACCTTCGGAGCTGAACATGGGACAGGTTCTTTCCCTTTCAAATCTGCGGCACGCGCACGACCCGACTTAGCAGGTGGCGGGGTCTTCACGTGATTGCGGAGCAGCACGAGCTCCGGTACACGCCATGTTGAAGGATCCTTTGTAAACGAAAGGGCGGTGGTGCAGGCCGCACGCCGAAGGGCAATATCCATGTCGAGTCCACCCCGTTCCGGCAGCATCTCCCGCAGGCATTGGGCCGCTAACAAAGCCGGATCCTGCTCGGCGACCGTGAGGAACTTCGTCTCAAAATTGGCAAAGAGGATCGAACGGATCGGGAGCTTCATTTCATCACGGACACGGCGGAGTGCCGCTGCCAAAGAGGCACCATCCCAGCCTTGCCCCTTGGAACAGTCCAGGATGACCGAGGCCCCCTCTGCGTGCCAAACCGGTTCTTCGAGATATCTGATTTTTTGGGTCACCAGGACGCCTGGTGCATACGCAAAGAATTTGATGTTTCCTTGTTCATCTCCGTCGACAGGAATACAGACGGGGCGATCCCCAATCCTCACCGTACGCGCGAAGCCTGCAGGATAGACGATGAGCATTTCCACCTGCCGCGTCTCCTCGGGTTCAATCGGAAAGACGCTCAACTTCAGGAGGTTCTCCCCCTCATATCGCAAGAAGGCTGGATCGCGCCGCACATCGCGGATCGAACGATAGACCCACTCCGCTGCCTTACGTTCCACAATCCGGGCATCCACCCAATTCGTTCCGATCTTCAGGCGCAACCCCGCGACAACGGCAGCGGCTGGCACCTCAATGTTTGCCTCATACTCGGCCTGCTGTTTTTCGTGGGAGGTCAGGGAGAGGCGTATCCATGCGTGGGTCTCGCCATTTGTTGCGCTAAACGAGGTTGTCACCTCGGTCAGCGCGACATTGCGGGGTGGCCGGAAACGCGAACCCCACCTCGAACCCGGGTCACGCGTGCGTCCTCCAAACATCCCGGCAAACATATTACGCGAGAAATCCTCCTTCTCTTTCTCGGGCGGATACTCATCCACGAAGGCGCGCCACAGGTCATTAAACTTCTCCTCTTGGAGCAGCAGGTTGTCAAAGACGCGCCAATTATAATAGTTTGTGAGATACGGAATCTCTGAGCCATCTCTGAAGGCACGGACACGATTGAGGATACGTTTGACATCGCGTGCTGAGACCGGACTCTGGGCATCCTTCATATCCTCTCGTGCATAATAGTAATCCAAGGTGCTATGAAGAACATAACGGTCATATTCTGAACGGGCAAGGAAGCAGAGCGGCAGGATGGCAAGCATCCCTAAGGCGCGCAAAAAGCGTCCCCGGGCCGACACGCCCGCAGCCATCCAAGTGTCGTTATCTTTGCGGAGTTCCTGAAGTTGCACAAAGAAGAGAAGCGTCGGCGCCAAGATCAAAAAGCCAGCGCCCATCGCGATAATGGCAAAAAGGGAAAAGGGCATGAACGGCAGGAAGACGATAAAGAAGTAGAAGGTGAACGGCATCAGCGCCCAGCGCAAAAAACGGGTGAGTGCGTCTACCCAGGCGATTCTCGTCGTTGGAATCATCAGCGCTGCGGCATTGAAGAGCGTCAGCAGATAGGGCCATGGATTCTGAAAATCCGCTGGAAAGGGAATCGCTATATTGAGAACCAACCCTGAAATGGGGAAGACCAGGGCGACCAGGGCGACGTAGAGCAACTGAAGGGGACGATACTGAAGGCTCTTTTGTTCAACAAACCGGCGCACCCACATCAAGCATCTCAAGAGACCCAAAAAGAAAAAGACAGGGCAGATGATCATGAACACATTGAGCAAGGAAGACCACAGCCACTCCAAAGACGAACTTCTTACATGCCTAAAGCCAAACATCGTCACGGTTAAGAAGACATAGAGTAGTCCAGGGCCGACGATCGAGACAATAAGCGAAACAGTAAAATCCTGGAGCGGTGCGAACCGCGTCCGAATGCTGGCGACACGCCAGAGCCCGAGAAAGAGTCCAGGCGTCATGGTTGCAAATTGGATCAGCCAGAAGGAGGGCCCTACCATCCACTCGGGTGTATCCGAGGGAATAGCTGAACTTGCGAGATAACAAAAAGCGACCAGATGCACGATACAAGAGAGCCCCAAAAGAGCTTGAGCCCATGTCGGAAGGACCGTGCGCCGAAAAAAGAAGGGAATGCTCACCAACGCAGGCAACAGGCTGGTCATCAACAACGTCCACGCATGATTATGTTGAGAGGCAGTCTTCATCTCATCCCAGAGCAGCCAGAAGGCAAGCGCATTCACACCCACAGCCAGGACCGAAGGGAACATTACGGACAATAAGAGAGAGAGACGTCCCTTTAAAATCTCAGGAAAGAGTGGATTCACCTGTTTGTCGCTCATCTTCAACCTCCCATACCTTTTTGCACGCCCACCAAACGCCTAGAAGCGCTGGAAAAAAAATTAACACGCCACTCGCCAAATGAAGCGAGCCCAGAAACCGCTCCGGGACAACCTCAGCACTGAGAGCATGAACCCAGACCAGTGCCACAATTCGCATACTGTTAACCAGATTAACCAGCAGCCAGAGTGGCGCCATGAGTATCAACAGCCCTGTCAACGGCCGAGCGCGTTTAAGATAATACCAAGTGACCATGGCGGTAACAATGACGAAGAAATCAGAGCCTCCGCACGCGCGCTTCACCTCAAAAACATCGGAATCAGTCAACAACAAGAGCGTCCCCGCATGCGGCACATTCAGATAGAGCGCTGCCAAAAGCGTTGGAACCCGACAAAAGAAAATATCAAACACGCCATCTGACACGGCCTGGGTTAATGTCCAGAGACCGAAGAAGACCAGGCCTACACTCACTTTCTGCCGAATTGTGCTCACTTATTTCGAGACCGTAAAGCCGAAATAACGAAGCGCGTTGCGCGAGCAGATATCCTTAACAATCTCCCCTGTCCAGGGAATATCATTCGGGATGCGCCCTGCTTCAATATCCGTGCCGAGCATATTGCAGAGGATACGACGGAAATACTCATGGCGTGTATAGCTGAGGAAGGAACGGCTGTCGGTCAGCATGCCCACAAAACGGCTCAGCAAACCCAATTGGGACAGCGCCTCCATCTGACGCAACATGCCATCGCGCTGATCATTGAACCACCACCCGCTACCAAACTGCATGCGGCCGGCTTCCGGACCCCGCTGGAAGTTGCCCAGCATGGTTGCCACCATTTCGTTATCCCGAGGATTGATCGTGTAGATAACAGTACGGGGCAACGCATCCGTCTGCTCCAAGCGGTCAAAGAGACGGGACATCGGTTGCGCGGTCTGATAGTCGCCAATACTATCAAACCCGGTATCCGCACCCAGCTTCTTAAACATCTTGGTGTTATTATTCCGCATGGGACCGTAATGAATCTGAACACTCCAATCCGCCTTGGCATCCATCTTCATGCACTCAAAGAGAACGGCGGAGCGAAACTTCAACACCTCGTCAAGGGTCGCGGTGCCGCCTGTACGGACCTTTGTGAAAATGGCGCGCACCTCCGCCTCCGTGTATGACTCCGCATAGACGGCTTCAACACCATAATCTGAGAGTTTACATCCGTTCTGTGTAAAGAAGGCATGGCGTTTGTCCAAGGCGCTCAACAAGTCATCAAACGTTTTAACTGGGGCACCAACCACCGCGGACAACCGATCCATCCACTCATTCCAAAAGCCTGGTCGGTCAAGGGCCAACGCCTTGTCAGGTCGCCACGTCGGGAGCATCTGTGTCGAGAAGCCAGAGGCTTTGACCGCTGCATGATGTTCAAGCGAGTCGCACGGATCATCCGTCGTACAGACGAGCTTCACCTGACTCCGCGTCATAAAACCACGGGCTGAAAAGCCTGGCTGAGCCAACTTTTCCTGAGTCAGGTTCCAAATATGGTCAGCTGTTTTTGGGGACAACAACTCGAAACAGTCAAAATAACGGGCCAGTTCAAGATGGGACCAGTCAAACATGGGGTTACGGAGCAGATACGGCATCGTCTCCGCAAACTTTTGAAATTTTTCACGATCCGGCGCATCTCCTGTGATATACCGTTCATCCACACCATTTGAACGCAGGGTACGCCACTTGTAGTGATCCCCACCCAGCCAAACCTTGGTCATATTCTCCCACCGTTTATCCTGGGCAACCTCTGCAGGCGGCAGATGGCAGTGGTAATCAATGATTGGCATCTGCTTGGCATACCCATGGTAGAGTTCACGGGACGTGTCATTCTGCAACAAAAAATCATCATGAATAAAAGGTTTCATTTTTCAGCTCCTTACAGCATTTAAAGACAATCTCATATTCATCGTATGCGGTCAAGCGTGAGATCGACTCCTGAAGCACTTTTGAGCCCGCGGAACTTTTTTCTCTCGCTCTCTTGTTTTCCATTCACAAAGGAGCCTCCTTTTGTTATAATTTAGGCCTTTTTTAAGCGGGATGTTTGATCATTTCAAGTCATCTTGCAAGCTGAAGAACCCAAAGGAGATCATCATGAGTAATGGATTCCAAATTGTCGTCTGCGGCAGCCTGGTGCCTGACCCGTTACAGACGCTCGAACCCGTGACAACACCGCAAGGACCTGGATTGAAGAACGAGACGATGTTGCCGTCGGTTCTTGACCCCTGGTCAGCCCATGCCCTTTTTGAAGCAGCCAATCTGGCAAAGCAGGTCGCGGGGAGCAAAGTATGGCTTGTGAGCTTAGGTCCAAAAGCCAAACTGCAGCAATTGATGATGACCGTTGCCCAGAAGGTCCCTTTTGAGCTGATCGCGATTGACGGCAACGCCAGCGGCTTTACAGATGCCCAACAGGTGGCCACTGCCTTGGCAGACGCCATTCTGGCAATCCCTGGCTTGGACAAGAGCAAGTTGCTCGTCTTCGGAGGGTGCGCCTCCGCATCGCGTGATGCAAGCGTCACCATGCAATCAGTGTGTGAACGCCTCGGCATTTCTGAGTTTTTCGCAGGAGTCGATGAAATCAAAGCCTCCGCAGATGGTTCGTTCCGTGTGCTTGAACGCATTGAAGGCGGCCAATATCTGGACTCCACCTGCGCAGGAGCTCCCGCTGTCCTGGCCTGGGCGACTGGCAATCTGCCTGAACCGCCCAACAATCCCCAAGTGGGCATGATGAACATGCGTGGCGTGATGCCGGCCTTGCAGAAGGCCAAGCCAGCAGCTGTCGGCGTCGGCGGCATTGCCTACGAGAAGGTTGAGATCCCGGCCCAGAAGCGCGCCACCCGTGTTGTCAAAGATGTGACAGCGGACGATATTGCCAAGGAAATCATTGAATGGCTCAAAGCCTAGTTTTAACATCTCATCGCGAGAGGAAAATGACACCATGAAAGTTTTAGCACTTTTACATACAGAAAACAACATGCTCCCCAGGGCTGCCCTGGAGACGATCTCCGTAGCACGGAGCCTTGGCGGGGAACTGACAGTCGCCATTTTCGGTGGCTCTGCAGCAACAGCCGCGAACAAGCTTGCTGGATGTGGCGCTGCAAAGTTCTTAGTTGTCGAGGGAGAGGCTTTTCTCCAACCACGCTACTCAACGGATACCGCAGCAGCGACCGCACTCATCAAGGCCGCAAATCCAGAACTTATCCTGGCCCCCAACACCTCACGTTTTGCACGTGCACTCCCAGGCGTTGCCCAACGCGTCGGTGCTCAGGTGGATACCCATATCGTTGGGATCACCGCAGAGGGGAACAGTGTTAAGGTCCAGCGCTGGTTCTATCGTCAGCGTATTCTGACAACCTTTGCACGTGTCGCACGTCCCTGGCTTTTACTGGTGGACGGCGGAATCCAAGCTCCCTACGAAGGCGCAGCTGGAACGGTTGCCGCTGAGGCTGTCGCTGTCACACAGGTGGACTCCCGCACAACGGTTAACGGCGTGCAGGCTCCTGCTGCGGATGCCCAGACCATTCGTCCAGATGCCCAGCTCCTGTTCGTTGCTGGTGCCGGTTGGACAAAGAAGCAAAAGGATGGCCAGTATCACATCGGCGAAGCCAGCACGTTGATTCAAGGCTTCCTCCAGAAGGCCAAAGCCTCCTTAGGCAGCAGCAAGTCGCTCGTTGATCTGAAGAGTGAAGGACAGGAGACCTTAAGTTTCATGTCACACATGAATCAGATCGGCCAAACAGGCTCGACGCCTCGTCATCAAAAGGGCCTCTCGACCTGCTGCCATGGTGAAGAGCCTCATGCGGTTGGCTGGCGGTTCATCAGCGAACGCCGTGCGATCAACATCGATGCAAACTGCGGCTGGGCGCAAGGCAAGGCAGATGTTGTCTATATCGGCGATGCTTTTGAAATCGTCTCCAAGATCAACGTATTACTCGGTTAACATTAGTCTCAGACGGGGTGTCTCACGCCAGTCTGAGACACCCCTCACACTCCTTTGTTATGAAAAAGAAAAAAGACTCAAAACCTGAAACCAAAGAACAAGCCCCTGCTCTACGCTCTGGCGCACAATGCGTCATTGATGGACTGGCCAAGGCTGGTTGCGACATTATCTTTGGTTACCCAGGGGGTACGGTCCTCGATATCTTCAACTGCCTCTACGACGCCCCCTTCCAGTTTATTTTGTCACGTCATGAACAGGGCGCTGTCCACATGGCTGACGGGTATGCCCGGGCAACGGGGAAGCCTGGATGTTGCCTTGTGACCTCGGGCCCAGGCGCCACCAACACCATCACGGGGCTTGCCACGGCAAACATGGACGGCATCCCGCTCGTTTGCATCACTGGGCAGGTCGCCTTACACCTGATTGGCACGGACGCGTTTCAAGAGGCAGATGTCATGGGCATCACACGTTCTGTCACAAAGCATAACTTTCTCGTGCGCGATGTCAATGAGTTACCGGAGATCATTGCTAAGGCATTCTATATTGCAACAACCGGAAAGCCTGGCCCTGTCCTGATTGACATCCCCAAGAACATCCAGCGCGCAACAACGACACTCCCCACCATCGCGCCGGAGAGTGTCTCGATGCGTGCCTACAAGCCAGATGTGAAAGTCGCCAAGAGTGATATCGAAAAATTGGCTGAACTCATTAACAAGGCAGAACGTCCCCTGCTCTATGCCGGTGGCGGCGCAATCAACGGAGAAGCTTCCGAGCTGATCCGAGAGCTCGCGCACAAGGCGAACATCCCGGTCTGCACAACGATGATGGCCTTGGGGGCATTCCCTGAAAATGACCCGCTCTCATTAGGGATGGTGGGGATGCACGGGACGGCCGCGGCCAATTATGCGGTGGACAAGAGTGATCTTCTGATCTCCGCCGGTGCGCGTTTCGACGACCGCGTGACAGGTAAAATAGACCAGTTTGCCTCAAAGGCGATCACCGTACATATTGACATTGACCGCTCAGCCATCGGGAAAAACGTGGAGACTCACTTTGGCATTCATGGCTATCTCAAGCCTGTGCTCAAGGCTGTGATTCCGCAGGTCAAGCCCAGCAAGCATGACGCCTGGGTCAAACAGATCAAAGAGTGGAAAAGCAAATTCCCCTTGGGATATCCCCAGCCTGAAGGCGTCCTCATGCCGCAATCGGTGATCAAGATGATTGACACGCTTAGCAAGGGCAAGGCGATTATCGCAACGGACGTCGGACAAAACCAGATGTGGGCCACACAGTACTTCACCTATACCCAACCACGCCATTGGATCTCCTCCGGAGGTCTCGGAACCATGGGCTTTGGACTACCAGCAGCGATTGGAGCCCAATTCGGACGCGAGAAGGAGCTTGTTGTCTGTATCGCAGGTGACGGTGGCATCCAGATGAACTTCCAGGAATTGGTTGTTGCTGTGGAGCATCGACTCCCCATTGTGGTGGTGATCCTCAATAACGGCTACCTCGGCATGGTGCGTCAGTGGCAGGAGCTCTTCTACACCAAACGGTACTCAGGAGTCATGCTCAGCCAACAGGGACGGCGTCCCAATGAAGACATCACCGAACAGCAAAAGTATCTTCCGGACTTCGTCAAGTTGGCAGAGGCGCATGGAGCGAAAGCGTATCGCGTGACCACGGATAAAGAGGTGGAAGAGGCACTGAAGGAAGCTTTCAAGCGTAAACATACCACCGTGATCGAGTGTATCGTTTCGCCAGAGGCGAACGTCTTTCCGATGATCCCGCCCGGGGCGCATGTCTCGTCGATGATTGGTCATCTTAAAAACTGATCCTGTTGAAAAAGGAACCTCTCTTATGAAGCATATCATCAACTGCCTTGTTGAAAACCAGCCAGGCGTGCTCGCACGTATCGTTGGTTTAATCTCTGGACGTGGTTATAATATTGATACCCTCAATGTCGGCCCAACAGCTGACCCTACGGTTTCAAAGATGACCATTGTTGCTCCAGGTGATGCAAAAGTTATTGACCAAATCACCCAGCAACTCTCCAAACAAGTGGATGTCATCGAGGTTGTTGAAATGACCAACAAGCCGCATCTCGAACGCGAAATCGTGTTGGTCCGCGTGGAGACAAAAGATAATGCACAACGTGCCGAGGTGTTAGACATTGCTTCCACCTTCAATGCGCAAGTTGTCGACATTCAAAAGGACTCGGTCTCCCTGCAACTCGCCAGCAATCAAAACGCTGTTTCTGAATTTTTAAAAGCGATGCAGCCTCATCACATCATTGACCTGTCACGCTCTGGCGTGATCGCAGTTGGAAGGGAGAGCCTGTAACCATGTATCGCTTCGGCATATTCGGTCATCCGATCAAGCATTCCTTGTCACCACGCATGCATGCGGCCTCGTTTAAATCCCTCGGGATTGAGGCAACGTATGAGGCTTTTGATGTAGACTTTTCACAGCTACGCCAACAGTTAGAAGCTTGCCAGCAAGCGGGTTTTACCGGGCTCAACATCACCATTCCGCATAAGACAGCGATCATACCCTTACTGACACGGGTAGACTCTCTGGCTGCACATGTTGGAGCTGTCAATACCATCCATTTTGAAGGCGATGGCGTCATGACCGGCTACAACACGGATATTATCGGTTTTCAAGAGGATCTGCGGGAAGGCTGTGGCATCACGCCTATGGACAAGCGTGTGCTCGTTCTCGGGTGTGGCGGTGCAGGACGTGCCATTACCTTCGCCTCTGCTGGCGCATCTGAAATCTATTTAGCCGATCCGATGACCGAGCGGGCCGAAGTGCTTGCACGCGATATGCAGGCTGCAAAACAGCGCCACGGCCATACAGCAACGGTTCACATTCTTCCTAGCAAGCAACAGACGTGGGCGGAGATCGCTCCGTCCTGCGACTTGATTGTCCACTGCACACCGGCCGGCTTAAAACCTGAGGACGTCTCCGTCCTCCCAGCCTCCTCGTTTCATCCAGGGCAGACAGTCTATGACCTTGTGACCTATCCCAATCCCCCTACCCTCGCAGCGGCATTAGCCGCTGGTGCAAAAGGAACAAATGGCATCGGGATGCTCATTCGCCAAGGCGCAGCCTCCTTCAAGATCTGGACTGGCCTTGATGCGGATATTAATGCCATGCGTACGGCGATTACGTAAGAATTGTATGTTGTTCCAGGAGTCCCGTTTCATGAAGAAGATTCTCATACTCACCTCGAGTCCCATCGCCAAGGGAAACACCAACACCATGGCAGACACCTTTGAAAAGACTGCACAAACGGCCGGGGCTACTGTTACCCGTTTTGACCTGCACACGGTTAAAGGCACTGGCTGCACGGCCTGCATGGCCTGCCGCACGACGAAGGAGTGGTGCGTACTCAAGGATGGCATCTGTGATGTTCTGAATGCATTTAGGGAGACCGATATCCTGGTGATGGCAGCCCCTGTCTGGTGGCTTGACGTTCCTGTTGCTCTCCGGCGCTTTGTCGAGCGGTGGCATGGGCTAGTGGACGCCTCCTTCACCCCTCGCATCCCTGCAGGGAAAAAGGCCATCCTTTTACTTTCACAGGGGGCAGATGCGGAGAGCTTTAAGGATCTGCCCGAACGCTACAAAGAGATGCTCACGTGGCTTGGCGTAACCGATGTCCAGTGGGTACGACACTGTCTAGCGGAAGAGAATCCGATTCAAAACAGTGACATCCTTGAACAAGTAAAGTCCCTTGCACAAGGGTGTCTGTAGGCTGAGATATTGCACTACAGCGAGCGGCAAAAAGAATTCAGATCCGCAAATACCGGCACGCCAGCCTGATCCAAACGTTCCCGAGATTGATGCCCTTGCGCAATCAAGACACAGGAGATGCCAAGAGCCTCCGCCACTTCCACGTCATGCAGCGTATCACCGACCATGACAATCGAAGCCTTCGGATGCTGAAAACGTTCCACTAACTTCTGACCCATCGCAATCTTCGAAGCGCCATAGAGGTTATCAACGCCACAGACATGGCTGAAATAATCCCGGATCCTATATTTCATGAGCATCTGATCGAGGATCGTTTGTTCCGAGGCCGAGAGTACGGATTGCTCGACTCCAAGGGCTCGAATGTGTTCAAGCGCATGTAAGGTGCCCGTCTGAAGTTGAAAGGTGGTGTCTGCGAGGAAAACATCATGAAATTCACGGGCGACAAGATCCCAGTTTTCTGACTCAAGCGGAAACTGTATCCGTCGATAAAAATCTACCACAGGAAACCCGAAGACATCACGATACCTGGAGACATCAATGAAGGGAACGCCACGCTTCCCCAGCAACACATTAATCGAATTGACACAGGCTTGCGTGTCATCCAGCAAGGTCCCATTCCAATCCCAAATAATATGTGAGATGTTCATCTCAATCCAGCGTGTGCACGAGAAGCCCAGAGCGTAGCTTAGGTTCAAACCACGTACTCTTGGGAGGCATGATCTGTCCCGCGTCAGCAATATCCATCATCTGACCGACGGTCACTGGGGACATGGAGAAGGCAACCGCATCGCGTCCGCTGTCCACACGCTTGGTCAGTTCAGCCGTGCCACGGATACCCCCTACAAATGATATGCGGGTGTTGGTTCGCGGATCATCAATCCCCAACACAGGAGCCAGCAAGCGATCCTGCAAAACACTCACATCCAGCAGTCCAACTGGATCCGCTTGAAACTCCGGCCAGGAGAGCTTATACCATTTTTTCGCCAGATACATCCGCACCTCGCGTGCGCCGGTTGGTTCAGGAGTCGAGCACTCCTCTGTTTTAAAGATATTTTTGACCTTTGACAGAAATGCGTCTGGCGTCAAACCATTTAAATCAACCACGCACCGATTGTAAGGGAGAATCCGTAACTGCGTCTCAGGGAAGAGAACAGCCAGAAACCAGTTGTATTCTTCAGTACCGGTGTGACTGGGATTCGCCTCTTTGCGCTGTTTTCCAGTACGGAAGGCAGCCGCGGCACGATGATGTCCATCGGCCACATACGCCAAGGGCACATTTTTAAAAGCCTCCACCCAAACAGGCGCTGAACCTTCAACACGCCAGACTGTATGTCGAACCCCATCCACAGCTGTGAAATCATAGAGCGGGGCTTGTTTTTGGACATCCGAAACGAGGCGGTCCAAACCGCTCTGATCGCGATACGTCAAAAAGACTGGACCTGAATTCGCATTCAATTCGAGACAATGGCGCGTGCGGTCATCTTCCTTGTCCTTGCGTGTCTTTTCATGCTTGCGGATGATATCCTTTGCATAGTCATCAACATGACAGCAGGCGACAACACCTGTCTGCTGGTGGGTTCCCATGATTTGGCGATAGACATAAAAATGCTCCGCCTTCTCACGCAGCAGGACACCTCTGGTCTGGAAATCTTTAAAAGCTTTGACCCCTTGCGCATAGACACGGTCATCATGGATATCCATGTTGTCCGGTAGATCAATCTCGGGCCGGGAGACATGAAGAAAACTATCTGGATTTCCAGACGCGAGAAGACGCGCTTCAGCGGTGTCCACGACATCATAAGGTACAGAGGCCAAGACAGAAGCCTTCTCGGGTACTGGCCTTAGGGCGGCAAAGGGTTTAACAAGCATGATTATCTCCTGAGGTGTAATAAACAGCCCCCGTCATCCTTAATGGATGCGGGGGCAAGTTGTGAAACACGAAATCGCTTAGCTTAGAAGCCAACGTTCATGATCGGGCAAAAAGGCATCGTCGAATTACGAATCACATTTACAAGCCCAAACTGAAAACCATAAAGGTCCTCTGCTCGATTAATGATCCCAATTTGAAAACCATTGCAATAATCTGCGAGATTGACAAGCCCGAACTGAAGTCCTGAGAAGATCTGAGACTCATTCCAAAGTGCACTTTGAATTCCAAGGCCGTTTCCATGGCCGATTGAATTGTAGAGGAAAGAGAACTGCCATCCAGCCATTTCATCTTCAACTGCACTGCGAAACACGTTCATCTGGAACCCATTAAAGTAACGGCAACGTCCGACTAACCCCATTTCAAACCCCGTCACCTGATCGCAGTACCCACCTACGGGGATACGCAGACCGATAACATCTACATCTTCTGAACCACTAAAAGTAAACCATACGGGCCAACGCACTTTATCAGCAGCTTGTGCGTTTATTGCCAACAGGCCAAATAAAAGTAACCCAAATAAACTTTTCTTCATATTTTCCTCTCTTTTAAGCAACACTTCGCTTAAAACACCCTAACCACTCCTAAGAATGAGTTGTACTATACCGAAGTTGAAGGAAACAGGCAAGTCGTTTTCGCCGCGAAATTAATAATTTTACGTGATTTTCCTTATGGCTATTTACCGAAAAAGCACTTGCAGACCTAACTCGAATCCTCTATGCTTTGCGTCACTTAAAATTGAACAGACCAAAAATGAAGGAGCCTCATGTCTCGTACGGATCTCTCGCCTGAGCTGGCGACTGAAATAAGAAGTCGTATTTTCACAGAAAAGGGGTGGATGAAGATCACCCAAGTTGTGCGCCGTGGAGGCGAACTCTTTAGAATCAGCCTCCGTCCTGTCACCATCAAAGAGGAGAAGCGATACCAAGGTGAGATGACAGAGAATGGACGGACAACGGTCAAAAATTTTGACTTGGCGGGGGCCCAAAAGGGGTTGGAGGATATTTTAGAGCAAGTAGGTCCACGCGAGCTTCATCTGATTACGGCTTCAGGCGATCTTCATGTTCGAGTCACCCGAAAGGGGAAAGCGCTGATTTCCAGAAGCGCGCCTATGGCCCGTGAGAGCGAAGAAGCCCCTGCCCATGACCGAGTCAAGCAGATGCCCTTGACGGCCTTTGATTCAACCGCGCTGCTAAAAACAATTGATATTGCGGATGCGGATGGCCGTATCAAGGCCTCCATGAGGGGAAAATACGACCAAGTCAATGAGCTTTTAAAGGTCTTGGACAACCTGATTCCATCTCCTAAACCCTCTGAAACAGAGGAAGTTAAACCGTTTCATATTGTCGATTGCGGTTGTGGAAAAGCCTATTTGACCCTTGCCGCTTATCATTACTTAACGGCTGTACGAGGGCTTACCGTTCGAGTCTGTGGCATTGACCGTAATCCCGCCTTGATCCATACTGCCAGGAGACTGGCACAAAACCTAGATGTTGCCACCCACGTGACCTTCATCGAGGCAGACCTCGCAACGGCTGAGCCCCCCTTCGAACCTGACCTCGTCATGAGCCTCCATGCGTGTGATACCGCAACCGATGAAGCGCTCGCACGGGCGATTGAATGGAAGAGCCGTTACATCGTTTGTGTGCCCTGCTGTCAGCATGAATTGCATAAAGAGCTCAAAGAGGGGGGCCCCTTCCAAACGCTTCTGCGTCATGGGATCCTTCGCGAGCGACTGGCAGACCTTTTAACCGACACGTTTCGCGCACAACTGCTTCGCATCTTAGGCTTTCGGACCCAGGTTGTGGAGTTTGTCTCAGCCGAGGCCACAGCTCGAAACATCCTGATTAAAGCCGAGTTTGCACTCAAACCAGGCCAGATTGTGGCTGTGAACGAATACCTCGCGTTGCGCGACTTCTGGAAGGTAACACCCTGGTTCGAAACACGCATGTCTGGACTTCTTTCAAAATATATGGAGTTTCCCCGTTGACCAATGCAGGGTAATCCGATATAGTATACGCTTCAAATGGAGGCTTTTAGTGAATGTTGAATTGATTGAAAAGGCAAGAGTCCGCTTTCCAAGCGTACCAGTACTCGTAAATGTGGTTTCCAAGCGTGTTCGCCAGCTCAATATGGGCGAACGTCCTTTGGTGAAGCCATTGTCTGCTGATGAAGACAAAGCGGATATAGCATTGCGTGAAATCGCCGAGGGGCTTATCATGTGCGAAGTTGATTTCGCCGCAATTGCTCGTGCTGAACAGGCACAGACACGTTGGTCAGAATAATCAGACCTTTTAGGGTTTATGTCGAAAGAGGACAAGAAAAGCGGCGGAAACCTGACGGTAAACAGACGGGCTTCGCACGACTATTTTGTCCTCGAGAAGTATGAGGCTGGCATTGAGCTGGTCGGCACCGAGGTCAAGGTTGTTCGAAATGGTGAAGCAGGCCTTAACGGTTCGTATGCAAGTGTAAAAGACGGTCAGCTTTTTCTGAATCAGGTGCGTATACCGCCATATGCTTTTGGAAATCGTTTCAACCATGAGGCCCTGAGGACGAGAAGATTGTTGATGCACAAGCGGGAGATCCGCAAGCTCCAGGCGCTTTCAGAGCAGAAGGGGCTTTCCTTGATCCCGTTGAGGATTTATTTGACGCCTAAAGGGATGGTGAAAGTAGAAATCGCGGTCTGCCGAGGTAAGGCACAGGAGGACAAACGGGAGACCATTCGGCGCCGTGATGCCGACCTAGAAGCCCGACGAGCTGTTTCAACGCATTACAGAGGATAGTTATAACAAGGAGGATTCATTATGTTACCCATTGCATTTCTTCAAAATCTTGGCCCGACAGAACTCATTGTGATTCTGGTTATCATTTTAGTTCTCTTCGGTGGCACCAAACTTCCTAGCTTAGCCCGTTCGTTAGGCAAAAGCGTCGGCGAATTCAAAAAAGGCAGGGAAGAGGGCGACAAGCTCGCCACTCAACAGGTCAAGGACGTGATCGACGAGATTAAGAAAGAAGAGCCTAAAAAGGTTGAGGAAGTTAAGCAGGCTTAAGCTGCCTTAACCCTTATTGTGAATGAAAAGACGAATGGCTGTTTTCAGCCATTCGTCTTCATTTTTAACGTGATATTTAGACCCTCTTACGCTATGCTATCTGGCATGAAATTGGGGCTATTATTAATTTCGATACTGCTTTCGCCTGTACTCTATGCTGCCGAGGGGCTGGATATTGCAAAGGCAGCCCTGCATGATCAACTCTTCGATATTGCGGAAGTCCATGCCCAGAAACAATTAGAAGCTTCAGACGGCAAGAGTCCTGAAGCGCTTGTGCTTCTCGTTGAAGCACTCTGCCTGCAAGGTCGGGACCAACGAGCACTGGATGTTCTCGGCCAATACTCTAACACCGTTGAGCGCGCGCAACAGCCAGCCTGGTTCTCGTATTGGAAAGCACGTGCATTATTGAATGTGAACCGCTTCTCGGATGCTGTTACCACACTGCAACAGGTGCCTATGCCAACCACCGATCCCGCCTTGACAGATGCGCTCCTTCGGTTGACGGCACGCGCCAAACGGGCAACCGGGGACGTCGGTGGCGCATTAGAGATTTTTGCCTCAATCGAAAAACTCTCGACCAACATCTCCACACGCGTCTCCAACCTTGTTGAGTGGGCCTTGGCCCTTGAAACGATTCAGCGTGAGCCACAGGCTCTTGATGTTCTCTCGCGTCTGCTGAAAGTGAATCCCACACACACGGAGATTTCTGAGGGCTTATTGCTCCGCTCACGGCTCTTGTTCCGTCAAGGCAAACAGGAGGAGGCATTAACTGCCTATGATCAAATTGCCACCAATCGACTCTTTTCCTCTCGTATCCGTGTGCAGGCGCTCACAGAAATGAGCGACGACGTTCTGCAACTCGCCAAAACAAACGAATCCATTGCGTATGCGCGACAAGCCTACTCGCTTGCGCAAGAACCTGACATGCGACGACTCGCTGGTTTTCATCTCAGCAATCTGCTCTGTTCGGGTGTAACCACCCTGAATGAGTGTGCGTTGCTCATCAAGACACTCGTGCGTGAGTTCCCTGACGATCCTCTGGCCATGCAGGCGCATTTAAAATTGGCCGATTCTTTTCTAAGGTATCGTCTTGCGTCACGTGCAGCTGAAGAGTATCGCTTGGTTCTTGAGACCTATCCAGCCTCGTCAAAGAGTGATCATGTTTTACTAGGAAGAGGATGGGCACTCTTTCAACTCAAGCGATACACAGAGGCTTCTGGTGTTTTTCAGCGTGTCGCCGAGCAGACGACCAATCAAATCGTCAAGGCTGAAAGTTTGTTCAAATGGGGCGAGGCTTTGATGGCAGATGGTCGGCCTGCTGATGCAGCCCCTGTTTTTGCACGTGTCACGGCTGAGACCCCTCAGAGTCCTTTGTCACCGCGCGCCCTTTATCAAAGAGGTGAATGTCTAGAACGTTCGGCGCAACCCGCGCTGGCCATCGCTGTCTATCAAAAACTCATTACCGAAGTACCACTGAACGAGAATACTGGAAGGGCTCTTTTACGTTTGGGCGCACTCTATGTCTCCAGTGGTGAGCTCGACACCGCTATTCGAACCTATACCTCTATCCAAACCAACCTTCTCCTGAAAGCTCAACATAGCGATGCCTTCATGGGAAGAGGAAACGTCTATTATCGCCTCTTTCGCTTCGATGCGGCCATGAAGGATTTTTCAGCCGCAGGCCAAGCAGACGAAACTCGCCGCGATGAGACCCTTCAGGTTATTACGCGCTGTCTTTATGCGCTGGGACGGGACAAGGAGGCTCAAGCATCCGCCAAAACATTTATTACCGACTTTCCTGAATCATCGCGCCTGCCAGATATGATTCTCTGGATTGGAAAGTTTGACTTCAATCGGGGCAAGTATGCTGAGGCGCGCAAGATGTTTATGGAGTATGTCTCACGCTGGCCAACGGCCGAATGGGCGGATGCCGCCTTGCTGTGGGCTGCTCGCGCAGCAGTGGACGATGCCGACTTCTCCAGTGCAGTTGAATTGGTCACACGCCTCGTCCGCGAGTATCCTAAGAGCCAACGCATCATGGAGGCTCGCTTAATTCAAACCAATGCACTGATGGAGCTTGCCCGCTTCTCTGAGGCCGTACTCCTGCTCGACCAGATCATCGCAACTGATTCTACGAGTGAATGGACTGAGCAGGCAAAACTGCGTAAGGGAGATTCGCTCTTTGCCATGGGAGCGGATAATCCAGATCGCTACCTCAAAGCTTTGGCCACCTATCGCGAAGTTCTCCAACTCCCCTCCCTCTCACCTAGTCAGGTACTCCAACTGAATTACAAGGTCGCACGCTGCCTTGAGAAACTTAAGCGTCTCGACGAAGCCATCAACGTCTATTATTCAGATGTGGTTATTCCTTATCAAACTGGCGCAACACAGGGAGTGTGGTATGATGACTCCGCTGCGGGTCTCTATGTTCGAGCTGCTTTTAATGTTTCGGATCTATATGAACAGAAGGGTCTCGTCCACTCTGCAATCAAGGTTCTTGAACGTGTCTTGAAAACAGAGGTCCAGGGCAAGGATGAAATTCGTGCCCGTATTGAACGCCTGCGAAAAAAATAATGCGAGCCCCTCTCGCATTGAAAGGAACAAAACATGTCATCTCTCTTGCAATATGGTATTGTTTTTTGGATTATCATCCTCCTTGGACTCAATTCTTTTATAACCTTCTTAACCCGCATGTTGCACTTGCGCCGCGCGCATATTGACTATGCGGACTTCATCAAAGGCGTCTGTAACGTCCTAGATAAGGGGAACGTTGACGAGGCGACGATGATTTGCGAAGACACCCCCGGCCCCGTCGCCGCAGTGGTTTTGACGGCCATACGTCACCGAAAGGCAGATTCCAAAGCCTTAAGGGAGGCGGTAGATAATGCAGGCCGTTCTGAAATTTCACGTATGGAACGTCGCCAGGCTACCATTTCAATTGCGTGTCAAATTGCTCCTTTACTGGGCCTCCTGGGAACCTTGATCGGCGTTGTAAAGATCATACAGGCGGCAACAGCCAATGCGCCACTTGTTCAAAGTGTTGATTTGACAAATGGCCTGTTACAAGCCTTTTTCTCGACGATTGCAGGACTCCTCGTTACAATACCCTGTCATGCGATGTACGCCATTTTGATGGTTCGAATCGAACGTATTGTCATTGATATGGAGGCAGCTGCCTCTGAGATCGTCGCCTATCTGACCCGGAGTGACACCTCGTTGTTAGAGAGGGAGAGCCATGAAGAAGAATGAGACTGTTAGTTGGCTACAAACCATTCGCAGCCACCGTGGCGTTTCTCGTTTTGGTGGCCCATGGGCACAAGCGGTCATGTATTCGGTTCCTTGGATCAATGCCCTGATTCTCTTTGCACTGCTATTTCTTTATCATCAGCGGATTGCGATCTCGCCTGGCATTGTTTTCGACTTACCCCCTGCCCCGCTCAAGGAAGGCTCCCATACGGGCCTGACAGCCCTCATGTTTGCAGTAACCCAAGAGTCTATGGCACGCGAGGAGGCTCTGGTCTTCTTTGATGATTCCCGGTTCATGGTTGAAGATAACGACCAAATGGCGGTCCTTGCTGAACAAATCCGTGTGCGCTGTCAAAGCGCCTCGAGTAAAGACTTTCTTCTGCTGGCAGATAAACGTGTCAAACATGGCGACATACTGCGCTTCGTCAATATCCTACGAAATGCAGGGGTCTCAAAAGTGAATGTTGCTGAAAAGCCAGAATAAACATGCCCTTCTCCTTCCCACAGTTCACCCCACGGAGGTATCAGCAAACGCCATTGCGTTATCTATGGCCTGTTGCGATTATCGTCTCTCTGGTGACGGCTCTTTGGGCTAACTTTCCCTGGACGCCCCGAAACCGTCCGTTGACTCAACAGAACACGCAGTCGCGGCTCTCTTCAAGCGTGGCCTATATCAACATTGACAAGGCTAGCGTCAATAAACTGGTCAAGCAAGCTGCCTCTGAATGGATGATAGGAGCGGGTTCAAAAACAAAGAAAAACGGCCTCGATCTAACCGCGTTGGAAGCCAGCTTAGAACCTCCACCACCCCATTACCTTGAAAAGGGAGGCATTCTGCCTTCGGCGTGGCGGGCTGAGCAAGCGGAACGCCTTCCCGTCACCGCTCCTGCCATTGTAATCCCTGAAAAAGAGGAACGTCCCTACCCGAAGATGACCATTGATCAAAAGAGTTTCTATACCGCTCGACTCTCGCAAACGCTCCAAAAAGCTGACTTCAAATTTATGTTATCGCTGGACGCGTTAAAGACCATGGCCTCCTCCTCCGGATCCTGTCGCTTTTATCTGGAGTGCAACAATCAAGGTGTGGTCGAACATGTGATCCGGCTCTCTGCCGCTCACCCAGATGCAAACCTCTTTGAACGTGTGTTAGCGCTGGGAACATCCAAGACTGCAGCCTCTGGCTGCGTGGATATCGAATGGATGGTCGTCAAATGAAGGGGCAACGACTGATCATAGCTCTCTTCTTTTGTTTGTTTGTTGCTGCGGCAACCGCGCTTTTCACTGTCCTCCCAGCAAACACGAAAACACCCGCGAAGCAAGGCGAACAATCTCCTTCCCTGCCGGCTGTGAACACCCCTCCTCAAACATCCCCTGTTCTCTGGCGAATAAAGGCTCCATCAACCCTCAACACGCCTACCCGCCTGCCTAATGGATGGTTGCTCACCTCTCAAAAAGGTGAAGCTTTTCTTCTGACAGATGAGGGAAGCCTTCGCTGGCAGGCTGCTTATTCAAATTGCTCATGGCAGGCCTCTGCACGCATTGACAACGAGACCGTCTGCGCCATGACACAGAAAGGGGAACTCGCCTGCTTTAAAACATCCACTGGGGAACTCCTCTGGAAACGTGAAACCAACCTGTTCTGCGTGCAGCCACCCGTGGTGAGTACACTCCAGTCCGAGACAGTCCTTATCCTTCTTTCACAGGAAGAGGGCACACTCCTCTGCCTACGCGCTAAAGATGGCCAGACCCTCTGGCGCAGCCCAGCCACAAATCGCACCGATGGTCCAGCCATCTGCTTCGGCGAAACAGTCGCCTATGGCAACTGCGATGCAACTGTCTATCTCTTCTCCCTCACGAATGGACACTTAACAGGCTCCATCCCATTGAAAGACGATGAACAGGTCGCGGGAAGCCTCCTCCGCCTTCCGACAGGCCAATTAGTGGTTGGCACACAGGCAGGCACGCTGGTCCTGCTTGATCCGATCCAACTGACCTGCCTTGCACGCGTAAAACTTTCAGACACCGAAACCTTCGCCACGCCGGCCTTGGTGGATGCAACCCGATTTATGATGTCTACTCCCGAGGGAAAGCTCACCTACTGGCAATGGGGACAGGCCCAGTTCATCCCGGATGGTGAAATCCAACTCGCACCGCGCTTTGATGAAACAATTGTCCACGAAGGAGTCTTCTGGAGCATTGCCAGACATATCATTATCACCTTCCGTCTGGCTGACAGGAAAGCGCTTTCTCGCTCGTCGCCGGGCGATAATCTCCAAGGCCTCTCTCCCGGACCTCGCGGACAATGCCTCCTGTTGGCGGATGGTGAACTTCTTTGCATGAAGGGATTTTAAGATGAGCGTGACTTCAGGTGCTGATATTCAACTCTCACAGGTGATCAAAACATTTCAGACAGGTGCCTCACCAACCCCTGTCTTGAAGGGCGTAGACCTCCATGTCGGGGCTGGCGAGACCATTGCCATAACAGGCGCCTCTGGTTCAGGCAAGACCACGCTCTTGCAACTGATCGGTGCGCTCGATACCGCTGATTCAGGTGAGGTGCGTGTCAATGGACGTGAGCTTGCAACGTTGGATGAAGAGGCTCGCGCACAATTTCGCAACCGAGAAGTTGGCTTTGTCTTTCAGTCGCATATCCTACTCCCGCAGCTGACCGCCCTGGAAAACGTCCTTGTCCCGACCTGGGCCGCGCCTCAAACGCATGCGCTGGAACATAGCGCGAGGGCGAATTATCTGCTGGAGCGTGTCGGCCTCGCTGATCGCAAAACCCATTTCCCCGGCCAACTCTCTGGCGGTGAGTGCCAACGCGTCGCGGTCGCCCGCGCACTCATCATGAAGCCCTCTCTCCTCCTTGCCGATGAGCCGACCGGCTCTCTGGACTATGATACAGCACAACGCCTGCTAGACTTACTCCTCGCGTTGAACGCTGAAGAAGGTGCGACTTTCCTGCTTGTGACACACGCTCGCGACTGCGCGCGCCGTATGACACGACAGGTGGAACTGAGAAATGGCGTGATTCACCCACTGTAAACAAACAACAAAAAGGAATCCTTATGAACGAAACAGATATTCTCAAAATGCTTGCAGATACCGGTGCCTTGCTGACAGGCCATTTCGAACTGCGGTCTGGCTTACACAGCAATCGCTTTTTCCAATGCGCCAATGTCTTGCGTTATCCCCGTATTGCAGGGCTCCTCTGCAGCGAACTGGTCAAGCGGATGCAAGCCGAGATGAAGATTGGAAATATTGATGGCGTGATCTCGCCAGCCTTGGGTGGCATTTTAGTCGGACACGAAGTCGCACGCGAGCTGGATGTGAAGTGCGTGTTCGCAGAGAAACAGGACAATAAACTTGTCATGCGCCGCTTCACCATTAAGCCCGGCGAGCGCTATATTGTTGCCGAGGATGTGATCACCCGTGGCGGACGTGTCCAAGAGACCATTGATATTGTGAAAGCCGCAGGTGCGGAAGTCGTCGCTGTTTTGGTCCTCGTGGATCGTAGCGCTGGGCAGGCCTCCTTTGGCACACCCACGCTCTCGCTCCTGAAGATGGCTCCAGAGGTCTGGGAACCTACCGTGTGCCCCCTCTGCGCATCAAAGACCCCCTTCGTCCACCCAGGGTCATAAGTTCAAAGATCGGAGGTCGGAGATCAGACCTCTGACTTCTGTCCTCTGCCCTCTGATTTGTTCAGGACAAAATATTCTTCTCCGCGAGGATGCTGAGCAGATGCGTCGCGGCATTTGCCTCGGCAATGCGCTTGGAACGTCCTGTCCCTGTCGCCTCGATACCCCCTGCTACGCTAACACGCACCGTGTAGATCGGCTCATGTGCCAAACCTGTTGACGCGAGAAGTTCGTAGGTCGGCGAGTCTGGCCAGGCATGGTGCTGACAGATAGATTGCAAACAACCCTTTGGATTATTTTCCCAATGGTTGGCAGGGGCCTCCTCGACCTTCTGCTGGAGAATCTTTTGGAAGATCGTGGTGACGGCTGGCATTCCGCCATCAATCCAGGCCGCTCCTAGCAACGCCTCAAGTGCATCCGCGAGGAGCCTGTCCTTTTCAACGCCACCCGTGTTTTCATCACTGCGTCCAATTCGCAAATAACTTCCGAGTCCGATCTGACGCGCCGTATCAGCCAATGCCCGGCCGCTCGCCAGATGGCTCCGCTGAATCGTCAGGAAACCCTCTGCCTGATGGTCAAAGCGATGATAGGCATACTCCGCAGCCAGCAACCCGAGAACGGCATCCCCCAAAAACTCCAGCCGCTGGTTATCCTCCTGCGGACCCAAGGCATGCGTTGCGCGATACGAGGGAGCTGTCAACGCGCGCTTCACGAGCGCTTTGTCTCTAAAGACATAGCCGATCTTCTCTTCCAACGAAGCTAATGTTGAATCACTAGTGTCACGTGTCTCAGTCATTTTCTGCCAAAGCCTCCAGGGTCCACACCCAAGGATACATTTTTTCGTGATACCAAAGCAATGAGAAATAGAGACCAATCGGCGCAGGCACTGGATTCTGTCCCTGCTCTACCAACCAGCGACGTCCTCGCACCACAGCTTCGCGCGTAGCAGGAAGGGTTGATTTTTTCAAAGCAATTACTGCCAAGCCGGTCTCCTCATGGGTTCCACACGTCCCCGCCCCCCAGGAGCCCTCTGGCCGCTGTTCGCGCAAGAGAAAGGCGATGCTCTGAGTGACCATCCGCTCAATCACGGGAGAGCTGGGATGGCCCGCCTTGAGGAGTTGCAGAAGGGCATCAAGGACCCTCGCGGTGCCAATGATCGGATTGAGCTTGAGAGCAGACTCTTCATTCCCGAACCATAACGGGATCCAACTCCCATCTTCGCATTGTGTCCGCATCAGATAAGCAAGCAGGCGCTCGATTGTCTCTTCAGCACCCACAGCAAGGTCCTTCCAATACAGAAAGGCCAGCAGGGCATGCGCTGAAATATCCGGGCAGCTCCGATCAAAGGGCAATCGTCCCCATCCCTTGCAAAAGGTGGGCATCCCTCCATCGCTATTCTGCACACTCCTCAACCAAGCGAGTCCAGCACGGACTGCGTCATCTACAGGAACGTCAACCCCCTGTTGTTTCAAATGGTAAAGCGCAATCAGTGCGCCGCTGGTATCATCCGAATCTGGAACGCCCCCTGCGCAATCGGTCCAGGCCCAGCCACCTGCCTTCGCCCCGGTATACGGATGCGTCTTCTGAAACTGCTTCGACAAAAGCCAGCGAGCGATCCGCTCCTGTTCCGCACGCGGAAACTTCTGCTCATCGCGGCAAGCCAACAGCGCACGTGTTGCAAGGCTCGTCACCCAGATCCGGAGATTCGAGTCAATCGCACAACTCCCGTCCGGACGCAGAGAGGCTTTGAGAAAGGCCTTGGCCCGCTGGGTCACTGGATGCGTCTCATAGCCCATCTGCTCAAGGGCCACTGCGACAAAGGCTGTCAACGGGGTGGCATCCAAGAATCCACCATGCTCAGGCTGCAACTTTTCAAGTTTAGCCAATAATGGTTTCGCGAAGAGGGCGCTAAGTGTCAGCCCTCGCCATTTGCCTGCCCGACACCTATTCCTACACATTCCAATTGCAATAAGAGCAGGGAGCGCATAACTGACCACCTCCAGTTTGAAAAAACGATAGAGGCTGTGTGGCAGGAGGGCAAACAGAAAGGGCAAGGCGGGAATTTTTTTCCACAGACGGACATCCTCTTCACAGATGGCCACAAAGGTCAAGATGGGAACAGCAAAGGTTCGATCCTCCTGATAGATCTCTTGAAGCGCCTTTGCCAGCGTTGGGAAGGAGATTCCACCGATCTTCCGAACGAGCCATGCATCTGACTGCTGAAGCGCAGCGCACAGCACCTCGGATGTTCGCCTGCGCTCAACAACCCGCAAGGCGGAACGCACTAGGAGTGTGGTGCTGAGGTTGGAACGACTGGAGGATGTGTCTCCCCACCCGCCGTCTCCATTCTGGTGAGCGAGAAGCCATGCGACTGAGGCCTCCGTCTGATCCTTACAGGAAGGATCCTTCATCAAGGCCACAAGGGTCAAGGCCGTGCTCAGGGCACTGGAAGAGAGCTCCCCTGTCCACACGCCGGTGTCAGGGTCGCGCATCCCCAGAAGATGATCCATCACAGCTTTTCGGAAATGACTACTCTCCGATGCCCCAGTTTTCAACGACATAGTCCATGTCCTTGTCACCGCGTCCGCTCAGATTCACAAGAATAGAGCCCTTCTTCATCTCACGCGCCTTTTCAAGCGCATACGCAACTGCATGCGCACTCTCAATCGCAGGAATGATTCCCTCACTGCGACAGAGCTTGAAGAATGCATCTTTGCATTGATCATCCGAGCAGGTCACATATTGCACGCGACCGGAATCCTTTAGGTGGCAATGTTCCGGACCGACACCCGGATAATCCAGGCCGCTTGCGCAGGAATAGACTGGCGCCGGGGAACCATCGTCATTCTGGAGCAAGTAGCACTTAAAGCCGTGAATAATGCCTTCGCGTCCGTAGGACATGGTCGCAGCATGATCTCCGACTGCAGTGCCTTTCCCTAAAGGCTCGACACCATAGATCGCCACAGGATCATTCAAGAAGGCCGTAAAGAGCCCCATCGCGTTCGAACCGCCTCCGACGCACGCACAGATCGCCTCTGGCAACTGGCCTGTCATCTCCAGAAATTGTTCACGGGCCTCGATGCCCACGACCTTCTGGAAGTCACGGACCATCAACGGGAAGGGATGCGGACCGACAACGGATCCGATGCAATAAATAGAATTTTCGTAATCAGCCAGATAGGCCATGAAGGCGGAGTCCACAGCCTCTTTGAGTGTCCGAAGACCAAACGAGACCGGCACCACCTTTGCGCCCAGAAGCTTCATGCGTGTGACGTTCGGTGCTTGCTTGGCGATATCCACATCGCCCATGTGAATTTCACATTCCAATCCGAAATAGGCAGCGGCTGTTGCAAGCGCGACGCCGTGCTGTCCAGCACCCGTCTCAGCAATCAGCTTTTTCTTCCCCATGAATTTCGCCAGCAAACCCTCACCCATGCAATGGTTGATTTTGTGGGCGCCAGTATGATTCAGATCTTCACGCTTCAAATAGATGTGCGCCCCACCATTCTTCAACGAGAGCGTGCGGGCATGATAAACAGGCGTCGGACGACCCTGAAAGGTCTTACGGATACTTCTCAGCTCGGCAATAAAGGCAGAATCATTCGCGATCCGGTGGTAGGCCTCGATGATCTCTGCAAACGGCTTTTCCAATTGCGGAGGAAGATACATTCCTCCATACTTTCCGAAATAACCTTTTTCGTCGGGTCCTTGTCCATGAACAGGTTTCGCAATCATCCCATCCTCCATGTTTGTTGTTAGTATAAAATTTTTGGCTAGACGTTAAAGAGGAAGTGCATGACATCCCCGTCCTGCACCAGATACTCTTTGCCTTCAACACGCATCACACCTGCGGCCTTTGCCCCTGCTTCACCATTTAGCCGGATATAGTCGTTATACGCAATAACCTCCGCACGAATGAAGCCTCGTTCGAAATCCGTATGAATCACACCCGCGCACTTCGGCGCACTCCAGCCGCGATGGAAGGTCCAAGCCCTGACCTCTTTGGGACCAACCGTAAAATAACTGGCAAGTCCGAGTGTATGATAGGCCATCCGGGCGGTCTGGTCCAAACCGCTTTCCTGCAAACCGTATGAGGTGAGAAAATCATCCCGCTCGGCATCCGATAACCCAACCATCTCAGCCTCCATCTTCGCCGAGATGACAACCACGTCGCACCCTTTGGCCGCTGCGTAAGCCTTCACACGGGCCACCTGCTCATTGTCGTGGGCAATTTCCGTTTCACCCACATTCGCACAATAGATGACCGGCTTATCCGTCAGCAGTTGCAACTCGGTCAAGGTAGTCAGAATAGGATCATTCTCACTGCGAGGGAAGGTACGCACAGGTTTTTCGTCATTCAGATGCTTCATCAGCAGCTCCATGGCTTCGACCTCTTTACGCAGGTCTTTATCTGAACGGGCCATGCGTCCTACGCGGTCTAAGCGCTTTTCGAGCGATTGCATATCCGCCAGGATGAGTTCCGTCTCAATGATCTCAATGTCGCGGATCGGATCAATCCCCCCTTCGACATGCACCACGTCATTGTCGGCAAAACAGCGGACCACCTGCAAAATAGCACTGCTCTCACGGATATTGGCCAGAAATTTGTTTCCGAGTCCTTCACCCTTGCTCGCGCCGCGGACAAGGCCTGCAATATCAATGAAGTCTACCGTTGCTTTAACCACTTTTTCGGGCTTTGCAATTTTGGTCAACGCGTCAAGCCGGATATCCGAAAGAGGGACGGTCGCCTTATTCGGCTCGATCGTACAAAATGGATAATTGGCAGCCTCCGCATTCTGCGCACGCGTCAGCGCATTGAACAAGGTTGATTTGCCTACGTTGGGAAGACCTACGATTCCAACACCCAGTGCCATTTTAAAATCCTCTTTCTTTCAAGTTACAAATGAGGCCAAAGTATACCACGAACCCCCCTCTAAAGACATCCTAAATATTCCGGTATTCACACAACAAACAAAATGTCAACAACTTCAAAACATTGCCTTATTGCGTGATTGCCTTATTACCGCTTAAGCTTTCAGCGAATGGTTTTCGCTTTGCGCCAAAGAGCCTTATTGGAAATTGAACGACCGATTAATGGCACTATGACACAGTTTATAAACTGTGTCATACATGGTTCCCCTGCCTTATCTTCTAAAAAACTCTTCATAAATAAACACGCCAAGAAAAATGAGTAACGGGACGGGGATGAGGAAGATATCTAAATACCAATAAATTTCCCCTAATGGATCTAAGAGGACTCTCTTAACTAATGAATAAAATTCGCGATTGAAAAGACAAACACAAAGAAGATAAAAGGTAAAGCAAGTAGAAACATTGGACAATCACGTATTGACAAGGGAACGGTAATAATGGTCAGGGCAATTGCAACCAGATAGAAACCCAACGAAACCGATGTCAACGTCCAAGCAATTCTGATGGCTCTTACCTGTTGATTCTTACTCATGTTTATGCTCCTCTTCCATTATTGCCTTATTCTATTTTATCCACCGTAGGTTTATCCGCGTAGACGGAGATTCCAGGCGAACGTCAGCCCTCTGCGGCGGCGCGTAGCGACGTACGCAGCAGGGCATTGTTGGCATCATTTTCCGTCACGTATTCAGTTATACGCCTGGCCAGCCAGCCAGCAATGATGGTTCCCAATTGCACCTGAAGTTGCCGGCGATTGCCTGAAGCTGGGCATCGGTCAAGGTCTTCTTCACACCACCGGCAGCCGCGCAAGCCAGGTAGATCTCCGCCGCCTTCTCCGCCACGTAAATCCGACCAAACGCCTCATCAAGGTTGCGTCCCGTGCCAACGATCCCGTGCTGCTCCCAGACCACGAGGGTTCGTTGGCGAAGCGCGGCAGCAGTTGCCTGTCCCAGGTCGTCGCTACCCGCCATCATCCATGGGAGAAATTCAACCCCTTTCGGAAACACGACAACGCACTCCGCGTGCATGCGCCAGAGCAGAGCGGTCAGTTTCGCAGTGGACAGGTCCGCAAAGGCATATGTCAATGCGATGATTGACGGGGTATGCGTATGGATAACCGCATGCGCGTAGTTATTTGTGCTGTCCTTGATGGTGGCATGCGAAAGAAGGTGCGCTGCCAACTCCGATGTCGGCCGCCCATTAGGCTCGAACCCCCACAAAATCCTATATGCAGTTCCGTTGTTGTTCAATTCGATTAGCCCAATATTCCGCTCAGGGGCGATTTCAACATTACGCAAGTAGCGGCCCGTGCCGGTGAAAATGAAACGCTCACCCTGCAACGACGGAGCCTCTACGGAAAGCTGAATCCATTCAGATTGACCTTGTAAGCCCGCAAATGCTGCATTTTGCTCATCGTTCAACCGAAGGCTGACATTCCCGCCATTTGCTTCTGCCCAACCTCGATCCCACATATCTCGTGTCGTCTTTGCCACATGATTGATCAATGTCTCTCTATTCATTATCGATTCCTCTTCTGCCAACAGTGTTATTGAGTCTACCTCGCAAGGAGGCTACCTTGTCAACAAGGATTGCGCTAGCGTAGAGGATTCCATTGTTGCCGTCAAGCCCTTAACTATTTGGTTGCATATTGCGTAACGTGAGGACACAAAGACTTTAAGACACCAAGACTCAAGATGAAAGACCGAAGGACAGTGAAGACAGTCTGGTAGGCACCAAATGTCCCGACTGATACTGCCGACTGCCACTTCTGCCCCCCCCCGACAGGCTTGCCTTTTGAAGCACACACAGGTATACTTAAAAACTTATGGTTCCATCACCAAACACAGCAGTTGAACAAACGAAACGCGTCGCCTTGGTTATCCCCTGTTTCAATGAAGCCAAGCGCCTGAATCTGGAGGCCTATTCAGCCTTCCT
>CAIZQW010000183.1 GCA_903935195.1 uncultured bacterium | reverse complement strand
TGCGTCCCGGAGCCAAAGGTGGAGCCAGTCAAAGTCCTATAGAGCGTCCAGCGACCCGCGCCGCCTGCATAGCGTGTTTTGGCGATGATCGTCCCGCTGTTATTACCTGTGGCGTATTTGACGGCACTCATGACCGTGAGACTGTTGGTCCGCATGTCGAGCGTGTCGCCGGCCGACATGAAGTCGCTCGATCCGTCGAAGGTGACGCCGGGATAGCTGGTATTGAACGAGGTTGCCGAGTAGGCCGGCTGATTCCCGCCGGCGGCTTGCGCGAAGTTCCGGCTGTTGCCGGACTTGTCGTTCCACGCGGATACGGGCGATGCGCTCAAATCGCTGGCATCCAGCCAGAGGGCTTTGTCCGGCAATTCCACCGGCGTCCACGGCGCGCCGAGGGCAAGGTTAGTCCAACCGAGCAGCACCAGCGCCGCCGCGAAGGTTGCCCGTAGCACGGCACGCTGTGTTGTCTTGATCATATTCAGCATCATGATGTGACTCCTTCGTTTTTGTTGTTTGAACTCGTCGTAGCCGTGCTCAAGACCGTGGTCCTGCGCGTCCGAATTCAGTTAACAGTGATACCTTAGCACAGATCAGCCGTTTCAAACCATCTACATTTGAGCAAAATAAACATTCTCTTTTGAGCAAAATCGAATTGCACTTTTCTCCAGCACCGTGTAAGCTAACGAATATGAAAAAGTTGCTGACAAAAACGCCGCATGTTCTTGTTGAAGTCGCTACCGGCAAAGCGTGTCGCGATAAACTGCAGGGCATCCTCCATTATGCCCGGCTGAACGGGCCCTGGGAGCTTCAGTTGCTGTTAGAGGGCAATCCCGACGTGACGCCTCCTGAAAGTTTTAAGACCTGGCGTCCCGACGGACGGATTATCAGTAACCAGGACTGGAAACCGTCCGCCCAGGAGCGGAACGGCAAGGCGAAGATCATCACCCTGGACGTCCCCGGCGATGGTGTCACGCACGTCTCCCGCGTCAACCATGACTCGGAGAAGATCGCTGAGAGTGTTGCCGATTATTATCTCCAGCAGCGCTTTGAACACTTTGCCTTCATCGGTTCTGACACCCGCCCGTATTGGTCGCTGATTCGCGGCCGGGCCTTTGAGAAAGTTATACGGGACAGCGGGTTTACCTGCAGCACCTACGTGCAAAACCAGAAGCAGAAGAGGCTCGACTGGACCCTCGAAGAGAAACAGATGCAACAGTGGCTGTTGGGGCTCCCCAAGCCCTGCGGGATCATGGTGGCCTTTGACTTTAAGGCCATGCAGGTTTTGGATTGCTGCCTGAAGTGCAACATCAAGGTGCCGGAGGAGGTTGCCGTCATCGGAGTGGACAACGACGAGGCGATCTGTGAGAACACCACACCGACGCTCTCGAGCGTGCTTCCGGACTTTGAAGGGGGCGGCTACATGGCCGCCGAACTGCTCGACCGGCAGATGAGAAGCACACGATACAAACCCGTCACGCTGACCTACGGGGTCAAGCGCATTGTCCACCGGCAGTCTTCCCTGCACACCTCCAACCCCAACTGGATTGCCTTGAAGGCCAAGGAGTTTATCCGGCTCAACGCCTGCATGGACATCTCGGTTGTTGACGTCGCACGGCATCTCAACATTTCGAGGCGACTGGCGGATTTGCGTTTCCGTGAAGCCTGCGGGTATACAATCCTGGATGAGATTCAGAACCAGCGTCTTGAAAGGGTCTGTTCGCTGCTGCGCGAGACCCATCTGTCGATCGGGACGATCGGCGAACGCTGCGGCTATATGACGGAGACCTACCTCAAGGTGCTTTTTAAGAAGCGCTTCGGCATGACCATGCGCGAATACCGTGATTCGTGACGTTCGGTTGCTAAATATTGGTTCTTCGTATAATTTTATTGATTTAACCACAGAGGGCACTGAGACACAGAGATTCAAAAACAGGTGCGTCCTATAAGCTGTAGGGGTTCAGGGGTTAGGCGTTAGGTGTTAGGCGTTAGGGGTTAGGCGTTAGGTGATGCGATGAAGATCCCTGCGACCTTGCGTCGCAGGTGAATCAAGCTGAGCAGGCGGCTACGCCCCTTGAAAGAAACGTTTGCCCCCACCGGGGCGAGCCCGGTGGGCGGCGTATCTGGTTAGGCGTTAGGGGTTAGGCGTTAGGTTGAATGTTCGATGTTCGATGTTGAATGTTCAATTATTAACTATTCTCCCATGCGCGTGGTTATTACTATTCGGATGCATGCCTCTGATTCCCAACTTACTGACACTTACTGACACTTCTTAGACTTATTGACACTTACTGACACTTCCCCCTCCTGATCTAACCGCACCGCCTTCAGGTCGGGGACGAAGCGGCACATCTCTTCGAGCACCCCGCCGCAATGGTCGTAACCCATGGCCGCGTGGTGAATCCAAGGCCCCTGCATCAGGGTGCGTTCCCACCGCGGCCAGTCATCGACCTTCATCCAGACGTAGTTGTTCTGCGTGAAGGGTCCCTCCATGGAAACCCCCTGCCCGATGGCCAGCTTGTACTCGCCCCGGTCGCCGTCAAAACGGGTGATGGTGATGGGGCCGTCTTTCAGGGGGAAATGGGTCATGCCCGAGACTGGGCTGGGCAGGATCCAGTGGCGGCCGAGCTGGGGCGTACACCCAGGCTTACCCATGGAATGCGGGGCGCCGCAATGCCAGAGGAGCACACCATTGTCATCCGTCGGATGGCGCACGGTGATATCAGCCAAAAAGGAGGGCTGACCGCCTGTCGCGCGCGACAACAGCAGTGTGCTGACAGCGCCGTGAATGTCTGACTCCATGGACAAGGGCAGTCTGTCGGAGATCAGACTATTGGCCAGCAGGCAGTAGGCGCCGAACTCTTCAATCAGCGAATTGAAATCCTGAATCACGATGGAGTCCAGCCCCTGCTCCGCTGCGATATGCAGCGCCTGGTCGCGCAACGCCAGGATGTTCATCAACTGCGCGTCTTCCAGACCTTCGATCTCCATCGTCTTCCGCAGCCCGGCGACCTCGTCGCCATAAACCTTGGCCCCGGCGGCGGCCCGCTGGCGCACGTCGCGGATGAAGAGCACCATGTCGATCGGCAACACCTCGACACGGAAACGTTCAAGCAGTTCGCTCTCATTGACGATGGTCGTCCAGAAGAAGTCGATCCGCTGGCCGATGTGTCCGATGCGCATCCCGCGCCGGAGCGCCTGCGCGGCGTGTGCGGTGCGCAGGAAGTTGCGAACACCACGTTCCAGTTGCGGTTCGCCGATGCGGCAATTCTCGATGTAGGAGAAGGGCACCCCGAGCTTATGGAGCACCTTGCTGGTGGCGAACATGCCGCAAAGGCTGTCGCGCAGCCGCCTGCCATCGGGTTCGGGAGCCTCGTCCCGCGGACCCCACAGCAGGAGCGGCACGCCGACGTCCCGTCCGATCACTCCTGCCGCGCCCTCGGTGCCGAAGTTGCAATGCGGCATGAAGAGGCCGGTGACCTCGTGCTTGCGGAAGTGGGCAGTGGCAGCAGCCGCCTGGGCCTGGTTGCGGATCATCCCATCTTCGATCACGCCGTCGAGGTCCACAAAAGGTATCTGCCACTGACGCAAGGCCGCCTGAAGCTCGGCTTTCAAACGCATGGCATCGGTGTGGCTAAAGACGAATTTACCGATCGGGCAGAGGCCTAGGATGGGTTTGGGTGATGTGAGGGTTGTCATGTTCATTATGTGATCTCCTTTGTCGTGACTGCAATTTAAACTGGAATGTTGGAATACGGGAATGTTGGAATGCTGAGGGGAAACGGAACACCGGCTCTGGGAGGTGTATCCGGCGACTGCCTGACGTGCCTAGGACGAGCAGACCCGCCTACGCCAAGCCTACGGCGGCCAGGCACTCGTCCCTCCCGAGGGCACTTTCTTCCACTATTCCAATATTCCAACATTCCCTTATTCCTTTTGTGACTCTTATGCTATCTTTCTGCATGTTCCTGTCTGCAGAGTTCCAAAGCCTGCTCGACCAGAACAGCACCTGCGTCTGGTGTGAAGAGGCTCAGGTTCGCTTCGTAGCCTATTGCCTCCGGCGTGGTGATATACCCCTGAAGCTCGCCATTCGCCATACTGATGACGAAGGTGCGGGCACTCGCCCGCCGCTTGATCTCCAGGGCATACTCCACGAAATATTCGCCTGGCAGCGCGACCAAAAAGGTGTCGCCCACCCAGAAGACTTGCACCTCGGCGCGCTGGTGTGACATCTGTACGGAAAGTAATCGTCCATCCGCTTGCGCTTTTGCCAGCGTAACCACTTCCTCGGCGCCAAACACCACGCACTCGGCGGTACGCACCGCGCCATGTCCCGCGCCTTCGCGTTTCAGTCGCTGGTATGTTTCACGCGCCGCATCCAATTCAAC
>CAIZQW010000182.1 GCA_903935195.1 uncultured bacterium | reverse complement strand
ATCCACTTCTTTCAGACTGTTTTCGGTAATGACACGCCGAATCTCGTTTTCGGAGACCCCAAAGCAGGTGCAGATGATATGATCTTCGAGATTTTTCACCATGGTCTCTCCCGTCTTGTAATTGTGGATGGCCACTTCGAGCGCCTCGCGACCCATAACCGAACAATGCATCTTCTGGTCTGGCAAACCGCCCAAAAAGTCAGCGATGTCCTTATTGGTAATCTTCTCGGCCTCTTCTATCGTCTTGCCGATGACCATCTCTGTCAGGGCCGAGGAGGAGGCGATCGCGCTGGCACAGCCAAAGGTCTGGAACTTCACCTCTTGGATCCGTCCATCCGGCCCGACTTTGAACATCAGCGTCAGGGAGTCACCGCAGGCCAGCGAGCCAACCGTGCCGACACCGTCAGGCTTTTCAATTTTACCCACGTTCCGGGGGTTCCGGAAGTGCTCCATCACCTTTTCTGAATAATCCCACATAAAAGCTCCCTTAACCTTGGCAAATAATTGGTTCTAAAGTACATGAAAAAGAATACCTTTTTTTTACTCTCCTGCAAAGCCTAATCCATTAAGTTTTGCCGTCCTCTTTTTTCAGATTGACTTTTCTGCCGTCCATGCTTAATGTGGGCTCTCGCATTATGAAAGAGAAACGCCTGAACAAACCCTCTTTGAAAGCAGGGTTTTTAGACTTTTTGACACGTGGCCAGTGGTTGCTCCCCATTCAGGAGCTCTCCACGCCACGGCGTTTGGCTGTAAAGGCCTTGCGCTTTGTGAGCCTTGTTTTGCATGGTTTCCAGAGGCATCGTTGCCCGTTGCATGCCGCCTCCCTCACCTATTATTCCTTGATGGCCATGGTGCCTATCCTGATCTTGGCCCTTGGCTTGGCCCGCTCCCTGGGGGGCGCCGACCTCCTGCGCCAACAAGCCAGCACGCATCTCGATCACTGGCTCAAGCAGATGGAGAGCCCTGTCCAGCAAACTAGCACCAACAGCCCAGCGCGCTGGGGCGAAAAGACCCCAGAACAGGCTGAAGTCGTCCGACTCTTTGGCCAGCAGGCTCGCGAGGTGACAGACAAACTCTTCGAACACGTTCAGCAAATTGACTTCCGGACGCTGGGCCTGATCGGACTTTTGGTCCTGCTGTGGACCGTCATTGGTCTGCTAGAGAAAATAGAGAACAGTTTTAACGAGATCTGGGGGGTCACCCAGGGGCGAACGCTGGTCCGTAAGTTTACTGATTACACGAGTGTGAGCCTCGTCCTGCCGATCCTAATCGTGGCAACCTCCTCCATCCCCGTCGCCTCTCACATTATTGATGTCATGAACCAGACGCTCGAGGGTGTGACCCCTGAGACGGTCCGTACTTTTATGGGCGGCTCCCTCTTGAAGACCTTGATCCCCTTAACGCTCGGCACCCTGATGTTCGCATTCCTGATCGGGTTCATGCCCAACGAACGCGTGAAGCTCCGGCCCGCGCTCATCGGTGGCTTTGTAACCATGCTCCTCTTCGTCGCTTGGTTTAAAATCTGCGCGATGTTGCAAATTGGCATTGCAGGTAACAGCATGGTCTACGGAGGTTTTGCGGTTCTGCCGATCATCCTGCTCTGGTCCTATACCAGCTGGCAAATCGTGCTGATCGGCGCGGAGATCGCCTTTGCGGCCCAAAACCGCGACACCTACATCCTGGAACAATATGCTTCTAAAGCCAGTCCGCGCACCCGGGTCATCCTCGCCTGTGTCATCTGCGCCGAGGCCTCCAAGCGTGCCGCTGACCCGGATGCCGACCCCTTTGGAGCAGAAGACTTCGCCCGTCAGCAGGGGATTCCCTACGGCCTGGTTCGCTCGGTCATTACCAAGCTGGAGAGCCACCATATCCTAGCGAAAGTCACCGGCGAAGAAGATCAGTATTTGCTCTGCCACGATGAGGCTGGGACGACCCCTGACAAGATCATCACCCTCTTCTTGGATGACGGAGAGGCTGCGGAAGTATTGGGCGTGAGCCGCCTCAAAGGGGAGGGTCAAGCGGTTAACGCCTTGTTGCAATCGCTGGTCTCCACACACTTCCACAAGCCCTTACACCATTTCTTAGAACAAAAAGAGCGTCCTGCTGAAATTTGAAATTCCGAAACAGGCCGGATTCTGCTATATTTAAAAAACTATGGAAAAGAGCGATTTTAGGCCGGTACGCAAGTCGTTTCCGGTGAATGCGCTGATCGAGGGGAGACGCGTCCTGGTTGTCGGGGGTGGACGCGTCGGGCAGCGCAAAATAGAGTTATTACTGGATGCTGGCGCACAGGTTGAGCTGGTCTGTCCGGAGTGTGTCGCGGAACTGCGCGAATGCTCCACTGCCGGACGTATCACCCACCACCCACGGTATTTTGAAGATAGCGATGTTCAGGGCGCGACCTTGGTCTTCGCCTGCACCGACGATAAGCATGTGAACCGTCATATTCTCGAGGTGGCTCAGCTGGCCAAGGTCCCCTGCTGCTGTGCCGATGGAAACTGGTCAGAGGGCGACTTCGTGACGCCGGCGATCATTCGCGCAGGCGAGGTCCTGATCGCAGTCTCCACCAGCGGCAAATCCTGCGTACAATCCCGGCTCATCAAGGACAATCTGCGCAAGCATCTAGATTCCATTGAAAGCTCGGACCTGCTCGTCCTAGGCACCAGCCATGCCTATCTCGGCACGGCTGAACGGGCCCCCTATCACCTCCTGCTCCGGGAGCGCGAGGCATTGGGCGAGATGATCCGCCAAGTCTGGGGCGTCCATGAGTTTTTCATCCTGAATACCTGCAACCGGATCGAGATCATCGCCGCTATTTCCAAAGAAGCGGGTACCTGCGGCATTCTCTGCAGACTCATGCGCTTTGACCAGTTGCGTCCAGACCTCTACTATCTCAAACATGGCTTTGAAGCCTTTTCGCACCTCTGCAAGGTCACAGCAGGCATGGACTCCCAGGTCCCGGGCGAAGTTCATGTGGTCGCCCAGCTCAAGGACGCGATTGATGAGGCCATCACCCGAGGCTGGGCAGGTTCCCTCATCCGGGGACTCTGCGACACCGCCTTGCGCGTCTCAAAAGACATCCGTTCCGAACTCGGCACCCTGCTGGAGGTCTCGGAGATCGAAGATGTCGCGCTCCGTTACCTCGATGCCCAGGCCCTGCCGCCTGGCAAGGCCGTTATGATCGGCTCGGGTGTTGTGGGCCGCGGCGTCATAAAGGGCTTGCTCGAGCGGGGCTATTCCTGTACCTGGGCCTATCACGCCAACAAACCCGAAGCGCCTGGACAGGTTGAAGTCGTTCAGTTTAACGCGCTTCCCCGCGTGCTGCCTGCCGCGGATGTGGTCATCGCCGCCGTCAACACCTCCCTCCCCGTCATCACCGCCTCCGTACACAAAAACTGCCTGAATCCGCGTGGCGTGCAACTGATTGACATCGGCATCCCGAGAAATATTGATCCCGCCTTTGACGCCTGCGACCCGAAGATCAAGGTCGCTGGTCTCGACGATCTGAAACGCTGGTTCCGCGAGCTGAACGGTTCGCTGGAGCGAGCGTGGGCTGTTTGCGATAGGGTCCTCGAAGCCAACCGCGACAGTTACGAGCGCATGATCAAAGGGCTTCGCGGCGGGTGAGGAGTGGGAAGCAGTGGGCAGTTGGCAGTAGCAGTTGGCAGTAAGACACAATGTCAATCAGTCGTGTTACCACACCCAGTACCGTAGTGCCGTTGTACCGTAGTACCGAAAAACACTACCGCGTCATGCCCTGCTGGCGCTGGCCGGGACTACGGAACTACGGTACTACGGTACTGTTGGGAGGCCCAGAGACGGAGCGAAGCACTAATAACGCTCGTTGGAGCGAAGCGGAAACCATTCGACGAATGTCGAAAGCGAAGCGGTAATAAGGTAATTCTTCATGAGTACAGTCGATCTAGGCTCTGTAGAGGCGTTTCAAATTCTGGTTGAAAACTTTCCGGACATGATCCACTCCGTGGACGCGGAAGGCAAGATCGTCTACGTCAACAAGATGGCCTCCCGCCTGCTGGGCTATACCACCGACGAGTTGCTGGCCATGAACATCCGCCAGCTCTATCCCCAAGAGATCCTTGAAGCGGTCGAGGCAGGTTTCAACGAGGTGAAGCAGAATAAAAGCGAGAAGCATATTGAGAGCCAGTTCCTAGCCAAGGATGGCACCCGCATTCCTGTCGAACTGCGAACCTTGTCCATACGCGATAAGCAGAACGTCTTCATCCGAACCTTTACCGTCTCGCGCGATCTGCGCAAGTTCAAGGAGATGCAGGATCATCTGATTCATGCCGGACGCCTCGCCGCGATCGGCGAGCTAGCCGCAGGCGTGGTGCACGACCTCAACAACCCCCTGACCGCGATCGTCATGGTCGGCGAACTCATGAAGAATAGCCTTGATAATGCAGAGGCAACGCGTCAGGATCTCCGCGACCAAACGGGTCAATTCGCAGAGATCATCTCGGATTCCGCAGGTGTTATGACTGGCATCACCACGCGCTTGCGTGATTTTGCGCGCGGGGTGAAGGAGCAACATCAGCCGGTTGACCTCTTTGAACCGATCCATGACGCGCTCTTCATCATGGACCACCGGTTGCGCCATGCCAATGTGACGGTCTCGCAGAAGATCGCCAAGAATCAACATTGGATTGTCGGAGATCGCAATCAAATGGTGCAAGTTTTTCTGAATCTCTTCGGCAATGCCTGCGATGCGATGGACGACCGCGAGACGCGGTCCTTGACCGTCGAAGTCGGGCCTGTCACAGAAGACGACAAAGCCTTCTGGTGTTGCACCGTGAACGATACCGGCATGGGCATTTCAAAAGAGAATCAGGAGCGCGTCTTCGCCTCCTTCTTTACAACAAAGCCCCGCGGCAAGGGCACCGGACTCGGACTCAGCATCGTCTCCACCATCGTCCGAGAACATGGAGGCTCCATCCGCCTCGAATCCGAAGTCGGCAAGGGCACGACCTTCTCCATTCTTCTTCCGTGCAGAGAAGGTCAGCCTGGAATAGTGGAATAAAGGAATGTTGGAATGATGTTTTGGAGGGACGTGCTCCGTCACGTCCGCCATTGGCATCGGCCACGACAGAGCGTGGCCCTCCAGACTGCTCTCCATGTTCTCCAGCAATATTCCACCATTCCATTATTCCTTCTCCCCCTATTCCATCGTTGCGCCGATGGAGCGGTTTTTGATATAGTCAGTCCCTGCATTGTAAATCGGCCACCTTTCTAAGAATCCGAGAGAGAGAAAAACCATATGAGCGATCAAAAAAATAATGACCTTGAATATCACGATTCAACCCTCGACGATGTCAAGCAGCTCGGCTTTTTTGCAGCCCTGAGCAGCCTGGGCGTAGCCTTCTGGATCGTCGGCGGCATGGAGATGATCGAGCGCCT
>CAIZQW010000181.1 GCA_903935195.1 uncultured bacterium | reverse complement strand
GTAGCGTGACTCTCGCTACCGGCGCCAACCTCGAAACCTATGGCATTCTCAATGGGGCGGCGGCACTGACGGTGGCTCCTGGCACTGGTGGTGTTCTCACCACACCCTCTGGCGGTGGTAATCTCTTCCTTACCGCTGGGGCGGGCAGTATGACCGTCAGCGCCCCCATCAACAACAGTTCCGATAGCCAGCCGGTGTCCGTGGTCAAATCCGGCTCAGGCACGCTGACCCTCAGCTCCACCACCAGCACCTACTCCGGCGGCATAGTTCTCAACGCAGGAACATTCAACTGGGATGCCGATTCGAATTTGGGCAACGCTGCGAACGGCATCACTGTGAATGGCAATGTAACCCTTAATCCCAAATCCAGCGGCGGTGGCAGTTACTCAATGGCCGCGACGCACGCAATCACCATCAATGATGGAGCCGTGGCCACGATTAACGGCCCCAGTGGCGCAGGAGGTGATAGGACGGTTCAGGGCGTGCTCAGCGGCAACGGCACCCTCATTTGCGCCGGCGCAGCAGGACTCCTTTTCCCCAACACCGGCAACACGTTCACCGGTCCGCTCACGATTAATTATAACGGAATAACAATAGCCAGTCTCGGGGATTCGTCGAACCCGATCGACCTCGCAGCCCAATCTTTCGCATGGACCGGCAGCACGAAAAACTTCGCCTCTCGGCCGTTCAGTTTGAGTGCAGCAGGCGGCTCAGGCATCAACAACAATGGCAGCGGTGCGCTCATCATTCAGCAGAATCTGGGCTTTTCCGGCGCGGCGGGTGCCAGAACGCTGAACCTGGGTGGCAGCTATGCCGCCACCGCCAACACCTTCGCCGGCAGGATCAACGACGGCCCGGGTTCGGTTGTCAGTTTTACCAAGTCCGGCGCCGCAAGTATCTGGGCACTTTCTGCCACCAACACCTACTCCGGCGCGACGACAGTGTCCGAAAGTACGGGTATCCTGGGCGCTTTGATTTTTCAGGGCATTCAGGCGCTTTCGCCCTACACCTCGCTGAGAGCGGGCACGCAACCTTCAGATGGAGGGAGAATCCCGCCCACCTACAGGATCCTGGACGACTCCGTTGGCACGATATCCCGGTCGGGAATCAATCTGTTCTTAAGTACGGGCAACGGGCAAGATCCTTTTACGATTTTCGTCGGTAACAACAATACCGCTAACGGCGGTACCAGCGCTGGCGCGACGACGGGTAGCACCATCCAGTTGGGCAATATGAATTTCAGCCAGGTTGCCGGTGCAACGGCCGGCGGAGCCCTCGCCGTGACCGGCGCGAACGGCTACAAACTCCAGATTGCCAACATTAATGTAACATTGCAGGCGGCTTCTGCCGTAACCTGGAATACCAAGCTGAATCCCACCACTGCGCCCTTGACAGTTACCGGGAACGTGCAGCAGACGGCGGGAAATACCTCCGGCAATGTAAATCTTCAATTGGATGGCACGGCCACCAACAACCTGATCTCGGGCAATATCCTCGACTCCGCGGATGTAGCGCCGAAGGCATTGACGCTCACGAAGCAGAACACGAGCGAGTGGATCCTCTCTGGCACAAATACCTACACGGGCATCACAAAGATCTCGGGCGGCACATTGCAAGCTGTTCCGGGGATCGGCTTGCCGAGCACAAGCTATCTTCAGCTTGACGGTGGTGTGTTGCAGGCTAGCGGAAACTTCACGCGTGTCAACAGCACGACCGTCAATGGCGCTAACATGCAGTGGCTCAGCGCCAATGGCGGCGGGTTTTCCGCTAGAGGCGGTAAGCTGACTGTGGCGATCAATAACAGTGCGTCCACTGAGCAGGTCTGGGGAACGGCTGTCGGGAACAATGTGATCTGGGGTACATTGAAGTTCGGTTCGGCGACTGCGAACAGCGAAGTGGAGTTCCAGAACAATATCGATCTTGCCGGTACCACACGTACAGTGGATGTGGCGAGCGGCACGGGTGGCGACTTTGCCACCCTGTCGGGTGTCATACGTACGGCTTCCGGAACAGTCGGTCTCACAAAGACCGGTACCGGCACCCTTTTACTGTCGGGTGCCAATACGTACAATGGCGTGACAACGATCAGCGCGGGTGGTGGCACCTTGGCCGTTTCCTCGATTGCGAATGTCGCCAGCCCGAATCCGTTAGGTCAGTCATCTGCAGCCGCCGCGAACCTCTTGCTGGGCAACAACACCACGCTCAAATATACAGGACCGACGGCGAGCACAGATCGCAGCTTCACCATTAACGGCACCGCCGCTGGTCATCAAGCTGCTCTCGACGCCTCGGGGACGGGCGCGATCACCTTCGCTACCACCAATTCGCCTGCCTATAATACAGGTAACCAGACCCGTTTACTAATCCTGACGGGCAGTAACACTGACAATAACACATTGGCTGCAAACCTCCCAAATAACGGGACAGGGGCTCTCAGTATCCAGAAGAGCGGAACCGGCACCTGGGTTATTTCCGGGTCAAATACGTACTCAGGCACGACAACGGTCGATCTGGGTACGTTGAGGCTGGGCGGCAGGAATGCCTTCTCGGCTAACACGACGGTCGTGATTGGCGCAGGCACCCTTGACATGGCGGGCTATACGAACACAGTGGGCACCTTGAATGTGACAGGCGCAGGAACGATCAACCTGGGCGCAGGCGGCAAGCTGGCCTTTGCGAATAGTTCAGCGAATGCGTGGAGTGGTGGCTCCTTGCGCATCACCGGTAACTTTGTCTCCGGCGCATCAATAAGATTTGGCAACTCAAGCGGAGGGTTGACCGCTGCCCAGCTTGCCGCTCTTTCAAGTCCGGGAATTAGCTCCTTCGTCATAGATGCCAATGGCTACCTCGTGGCCATTCGTCCGACCATTATCACGTTCCGCTAACGTGACGCGAGAGATATCTGGCGTGCGGTGCTTCGGCGCCGCACGCTTTTTTTCAAGGTGTCGCAGACATTCCTGTCTGCGGCGTGCATGGCAGACAGGAATGTCTGCCCCACCTTGTCGACTACGACCTTCATCACGTGACAGCAGGACGCAAGGTATCGCAACTCTCGAACTCTCGAACTTTAGAACTTCTCCCTCTCTCTCTCCGCGTAGCTATTTTAGCTAATGACAAGCTTCACGGATTCTGCTATTTTAAAAAGATATTTAAATAACGCACGGGCACGAAGTTTTAAATGATAGGGGGAAAGACGCTGAGAACGAGACTGTACGCAGGGGGAATGATGTTGGCGGCGGTACTGTTAGCAACACTGGCGGGCGCGCAGCAAGCGCAACCCTCTGTGCTGACCTAAAAGGGACAACGGCTCTAAGCGAGCTATGCGGAGTAGCTGAAGGCTTTAAAGGCTGAGCTAGAAAAGGGGCTGCCGCAGATCGTTGAAATTGTCATACTGCGAAAAGTTTTGATTCAGGACGTTTGTTAAACAGCAGAAAAGATATCATCAGATGAACAAAAGCATTAAAGCACGAATCATGATACATGTGGCCGTACTGGCCATTACTGCCGCACTTGGATGGGCAAAGGATGTCCCGGCGCAAAACAGCAATGAGGATCCCGCGCTGAAGCAGCTCTATGCCGGCAATGCGCTCTATAACAAAAAGCTGTACATGCTGGCTGTGTCTGAATTCAAGAGTTTTGTCCAGAATTATCCGGCGCATTCAAGGATCGATGAAGCAAAGCATGGTATTGCCCTGAGTTACTATTCCGACGCAAAGTACACTGAAGCTGAGCCGTATCTGCGTGCTCTCCTCGAAAATGGAAAAGCAGGGGACAAGAAGCAGCTTGCGTTGTTTCGTGGACTTTGTCTCCTGCAGATGAACCGTGCGGCTGATGCGGAGGCGGTTCTTACGCCTGTCGCAGCGGCTGCTTCTCCGCAGCAGGTTCAGGCTCTTGCGGTGCTTTCGGAATCGCAGATCAGACAGGAAAAGTGGGCTAAGGCGATTTCAGGAACAGACACCCTTTTAAAACTCCAGTCCGGACCGGTATATCGGAAACGTGCGCTCTTTAACGGTGGATGGGCACGCTATCAATTGAAAAGATATGCAGAGGCGGTCCCTCTTTTTCAGGAGCTTGCCGGGCTTGTCAAGGGGGAAGAGATGGAGCGTCAGACAGCGATCCTGTTGGCTGAAAGTCTCCGCGAGACAGGAAAGTATGCAGAAGCTGCTGCAAGTTATGCAATAGCGGTTTCCAGGAGTGATAAGACGGCTTCAGGCGAACTTCTGGGACGCCTGGGATGCATGCGCTTCCTGCAAGGCTCGTGGGATGATGCGATACGCGCGTTTGAAGATTCGCTCAAACTGGAACCGCAAGGCAGGATGGCAGGGCAGTCGATGCTGCTCTCGGGGCGGTCATGGCTCGAGAAAAAGGATTATGGGAAAGCTTCTGGCATGTTCAGCAAACTGCTTGCTGCGCCGACTCCGCAGGGGCAGGAAGCCTGGCCTCATCCGGAAGCATGTCTGTGGCTCGCGAAGACATATTCCCGGCAGAACAAACAGGCAGAAGCGCTTAAAACGCTTGCCGAAGGGCTGGCCAGATTCGGGAATCAGGCGTCCGCGCCGGACATGTATTTTGACCAGGGAAACTTGTTGATGAACCAGGAGAAGTGGCTGGATGCGGCCAGGTCCATGGAACAGATACAGCGCTGGAAAGACTGGCCGCAAAGGAACGATGCGCTCAGGTTGCAGGCAGTTTGCCTGCATAAGGCCAAGGATTTCAGCAACAGCCTTCGGGCGGCGGAAGATTTCTTGAAAACATTCCCTGCTGATCCTGCTGCGGGCGATGTTGTTTTTGTCAAAGCGGAGAACCTGTTTCTTTGCGACAAGCTTGATGATGCCGTGAAAGTATATACGGAATTCCAGTCATCCATGCCTCAGCATGGAAGCTGCACATCTGCAGTCTACCGTGTTGGTCAGATCTATCACAGGAAGGGTCAATGGGCAGATGCAGCCAAAATCCTGAAAGGCCTGGCGGATAAGAAGCCAAAGGGAAGTGAGTTCCGGCAGTTGCATAACCTTCTTGGCGAGTCCTATTTCAGGATGTCGGATTGGGATTCGGCTATCGGGAACCTGACCGTATTTGTCAAGGAGGCCGCGAACCGGCAGAATGAACCGGGACTGGATTCTGCGCTGGCGCAACTGGCGGTATCCAGCAACAGCAAAGCTGACTCCAAAGCCGCCATGGAGCATTTCAAGGCCTTGATCACCAGGTGTCCGCAAAGCGTGCACCTGCCGTTGGCCTATGCGGAACTCGGAAGGCTCCAATACGAAGCAGGGGATTATGCGGCAGCCCGCAGCACATTGACCCATTTTATCAAAACATATCCTAAAGAAATCAGATGCGGTCAATCGGAATACTACCTGGGCTGGATCTGCCTGGCGGAAAAGAAGGATGCTGAGGCTGAAGTCCATTTCGCTGAAGTCACCAGGTCTTACCGGAGCCAGCAGTACGCGGCGGATGCGTTTCTCCAGTTAGGGCTGGTCCAGCTGTCCCTGTTGAAATACCGTGACGCTCAGCAGTCGCTGAGCCACTTGGTAGCTCATTATCCGCAGTATCCCAAGCTGGATAGGGCACTGTTCTCGCTCGGGCTTGCCCATGCCAGAGCTAAAAACTGGGGGCCTGCTGCAGAACAGTTCAGGAACGTAGTTGAGAAGTTCCGTGATTCCGAACATGCACCCCGTTCCATGTATGAATGGGCCTGGTGCGAGAAGGGAATGAACCGCCCTAAAGAAGCTATCCAGCGGTATGCAGCATTGATTGCGGCCTATCCGAAAAGCGACTTGATTGCCAATGCAAAACTGGAAATGGCTGAATTGAGCTTTGGCGACAAGAAGCATGATGATGTGATCAGTCAGCTGAAGACAGCGCAGGCGGAGATAAAGGACGATAAGCTCAAGGAGCAGACCTTATACCGGCTTGGCACTGCATATTTCAATAAGGGAGCGTTCGAGGAGTGCGCCAAGGTCATGGAATCGCTGCTGAAGGAATTCCCTAACTCGCTTCTTAAAGCTTCGGTTGCCTTCCATGCTGGAGAAGCCCGTCTTAAAATCAAGGAAACACTGCTGGCAAGGGACCATTTCCAGACGTCAGTACAGGCGGCGGCCGGCAAACAGGCCGATATCCATGAGTCGTCCCTGATGCGTCTTGCGGAAGTACAGGGGATGATCAAGCAATGGAAGGAATCTGCCCAGTCGTATGAGGCATTCCTGGTTACGTATCCCAAGAGCAGATGGGCAGGTGCGGCACGCTTCGGGCTTGCGTTCATGCTTGAACGACAGGGTGATTATCAGCGGGCAATCGCCGAATACAGGAAAGTGATCGCAGCGCAGGGCGCGGACGAATTTGCAGCGCGCAGCCAGTTCCAGACGGGGGAGTGTCTGTTCGCCATGAAGAAGTATGATGAAGCCATACAGGAGTTAATCAAGGTGGATATCGGGTTCCGCTTTGAAGACTGGAAGGCCCGTGCCGTACTGGAGATCGCACGGGCGCTTGAGGCGAAAGGCGACAATGAGAAGGCGCTGGCTCAATACAAAGAAGTCATGAAGAGGTTCCCGAAGCACGAAGTCGCGGCAGTGGCAAAGAAGTCCGCAGATGCGCTACGGCATGACCGGCAGTAGGTAAATGATCTCAAACAAGGAGGATAAAATGAAACGCATGTGGAATATGATGGGGTTGGTTTTTTTTCTGGGAATGATGTTGCTGGCGATGGACAGTCTGGCCGCCTCGGCAGGTGCGCAGGGGGTCAAGGCCAAAGAGAGCATGTTTTCCCTGATCATGAAGGGCGGGCCGGTCATGATCCCGCTGGGTCTGGCATCGGTGCTTGCGCTGGCACTGGCGATTGAGCGGAGCCTGTCACTCAGCAGGAATAGGATCATCCCGCCAGGTTTTATGGATTCATTTAAGACGATCATGAGCGAAGACCCCAGCGGAAAAAAGGCGATCCGGTTCTGCGAGGAACATCGCGGGCCGGTGGGTAATATTTTCAAGAGCGGACTCCAGAAGCTGGGGAAGGGTGATGAAGCATTGGAAAAGGCGGTTGAAGATGCAGGTTTTCGCGAGACAGATAAAATGAAGCGCAGTCTTCGCGGGCTTTCAATCATTGTAACCGTCGCCCCATTGCTGGGGTTGCTGGGAACTGTCTATGGAATGATCTCTGCGTTTGAAACCGCGTCTTCTGCGGGTGTCGGCAAGGCCGATGTTCTGGCTAAAGGCATATATGAGGCGCTGGTTACCACAGCAGCAGGGTTGACGATAGCGATCCCTGTCCTTCTGGTCTTCCAGTTCCTGAACAACAGGGTGGACACAATCATCGATAAGCTCGACGAGATGGGTATTGATTTTATGAGGCACTGCACGGAAAAGACTGAGTCGCAGGGCAAGGAGTAATCCATGAGAATCCAAAGAGCGACAGAAGATAATTCCGAGGTCATCAATCTGACCTCACTGCTGGATGTGATCTTCATCCTTGTAATTTTCCTGCTTGCTACAACGACCATTAAAGAAGAGGAGCGCGACATTCAGGTACAGCTTCCTGTGGATTCGAGGGGAGAAACGTTGAGTGCTGCCAGCAAGGTGATTGTGGTCAATGTTCGTAAAAGCGGAGCTTATGTCGTCCAGGACAAGCAGGTAACATCTGAGGAGATGGCTGCGATGATAGCAGCGTCGGTCAAGGAGGACCCTTCACAGAAGGTTCTGATCCGGGCTGACCAGGAGGCCTTGCACGGATATGTGGCCAAGGCGGTGGCCACGTGCAAGCACGTGGGTATCAAGGAAGCCAATATCGGCTACCACGTACCGGAATGACACTGCTTCAACAAAGTGACACTGAAGGAACCATGTGAATTGGCGGAAACACTGCTTTGATATGATCCGTTTGCGGAAGCGTGAGGCTATCCTGGCTGCTGCGGCAGGGTTAACGTTCCTATTTGCGGTATGGCTGTACTGGTATCTCCGACCGGACACCTGGCATTACTACACTGACGAGATCTCGGTGCGTCAGCTGGCCAAGGATGTGACCCCGCGTCTTGTTCTCTGGGAAAGCGCGAAGCCGGTATCAAACACCATTGAGCGGATCGGACGCGAAACTGCTCCTGCGATTTCTCCTGACGGGGTGAGCATGGTATTCAGCCGCATGACCGCGGCCGGTAATACGGATCTGTTCATTGCCCGCTGGAACGGCAGGGCATGGAAGGAGTCGGCTCCTCTTCGTGCGTTGAACAGCTGCTTTAACGAGACTGAACCGTCGTTCAGCGCGGATGGAAAGCACCTTTTCTTCTCTACAGACCGCCCGGGCGGTCCGGGCGGATTTGACATCTGGGTGTCGCGCTGGGATGGGGCTGAGTTTGCATGGCCGCTTCCGCTGACCGTGATGGTGAATTCCAAATTCGATGAAACCGGTCCTCACCAAAGGCGAAACAATGGGGCCCTGTTCTTCGCCTCTGACCGGCCGCGCGAGCCACTATCCAAAGAGGAGATGGATTTGCCGTCCAAAGATTTGCGGGCCCGTTTCCCGAGCCGCGATTTTGACCTGTTCATGGCACAGGCGTTTCCTGCCGGCGTGACGAATGTCGAGGTTGAGCGTGCACAGAGCATGCTGTATTCCCTCCGCGAATGCGCCCTCGGCGATGTCGCGGTGATGGAAAAACTGGGCGGCTCCCGTTCTTCTGAGGCCGCTGTCGATCGGGCACTTGGATGGCTGGCGCATAACCAGGAAACGAACGGAAGCTGGTCCATTACCCGGCAAGGCGGGCAGGGGGGCCATGATGTGGCTGCCACCGCCTTCGGTCTGCTGACATTCCTGGGACGCGGTGAGCAACCGAACCGGCCAGGCAAATATCAGGCAGTTGTTGCGCGAGGGCTGCACTGGTTGCTGACGCAGCAGGATCCTTTGACTGGCGATATGCGCGGCCGGAATCCACCATCAAACGGGATGTACGATCATTCCATTGCCTCCCTGGCGTTGGCGGAGGCGTATGGCTTGACCAAGGACGAGAACCTGTACGGTCCTGCGCAGGGGGCCATTGATTTCCTCGTAGACAGCCAGAACGAAAAAGACGGAGGTTGGAGATACCACCCGAAGCAGGAAGGCGATATGTCGGTATCAGGCTGGGCTATCATGGCAATCAAAAGTGCGGAGCTTTCAGGACTGCATGTCCCGGCCGGCACGCTGGCAGGCATTCGCAAATGGCTCATGAAAGTCAGCGGCGGGCGTGACGGCGGAATCTATGGGTACCAGAATGGCGGGCATGTGAGTGATGCTATGGCCGCTACCGGGTACTTCTGCAGCCAGTTGATGGGCCTGTCGCCCAATACACTCCGGGCTTTCGAAACTACAGCGTCTCTTAGTAAGCCCGGATTGTCGCTTGACGATGTATATTTTGCGTATTACGGAACCTTATGTGCCTATCAGAATCAGGGTCCATTCTGGAGGGGCTGGCGTGAAAAAATCCATGCCAAGTTCATTGCCGAGCAGCAGCCGGAGGGGAGCTGGAAAGTTTCAGGCAGCCATGGATCGAGCATGGGAAAAGGGATTGCAACATCACTGGTGGCGCTGTCACTTCAGGCTCATTACCGTTATACCCCAATGTACGGGTTAGGGTATGAGCCGCCGACGAACCGGGCTTGCCTCTCCCGTTTGAGCATGGATGAGGTGCCTGCAATGCCTCATTATGAAATGGCTAAGAGATTGACGCTGCTCAATTCCGCTAGGAATGACAGGGATGTGTGTATTACTGAGCATGGTGATTTCCTCTACTTTGCTTCAGATCGGCATGGCGGTATCGGCGGACTCGATCTCTACCGTTGCAGGTTTGGCGGTGATGAACCGCTGGCTCCTGTCTTGCTGGGGCCTGAAATAAACACCATCCTGGACGAACGGTCGCCGGCTTTGCGGCTGGCAGGATTTGAACTGCTCTTTGTCGGCAGCAGAAAGAATGACGCTTCGGGTACGGAAGCGGTCCTTAATTCATCTGTATCCCGGCGTGTATATGCCCGGCACAGTTATACGCAACTTCCGGCGATTGGATGGATGTTGACCATGTTCCCCCTGCGCCTGGCTTTACTTGGCGCTGCCTTGTTGGGCCTAGCCTGGGTGTCTCTGCGGCAGCGGCGTGCCGCTTCTGGCTCAGTGAGCTTGCCGCGAAGATTGCTTACCGCCAGCCTTCTGCTGCTTTTGGTCGTGTGCATGGTGTCGATTGCCTGCACGGTCCGGAATACCGTGTGGTGTTATTACACGGATGACCAGGGGATCCGGCGGGATGCGGTTGGCACGGATGCCCGCCTTGTCCTTTGGGAAGACCCTCATCCTTCGCCCGGCGACTGGTCGGCCATCTCCAATCGGGTTTCACTTCGTTTCACAGAAGACGAGGCCGTTGCGGCTTTTACCGTGCGGTCTCCTGAAAGCACCAATAAGCTGAATATGACAGCCGTTTGGGATGGCCGGCGATGGGGAAATATCCAGAAAGCCCGAACAGATATTGCCGTGAAAGCAGTGAGTACGCGTGCAGGAGGATATGACTATCTCTCGGCGGAAAAACGGGGAGGGTTCGGGAAAGATGATCTGTACTGTCGACGCGTGCTGGATGGGGACAAGGAAAAGGATGAGAATCTTGGCTTAGAGATCAACAGTCCTGTAAATGACCGTGACCCAGCCGTGCGCATGGAAGGATTCTCCCTCCTGTTCAACACAGATCGAACCGGGAAAACAGACACAGGTGAAGCCTTGTTTGAAACCACATCACGGGAAGTCACAGGGATGCTGGATCTTTCCAGGTGGTACAGCCTGATGTCTCTGCTGGGACGGATGAAATGGTGGCTGATGGCCCTGGTGACGGCGGCAATACTGCTGATCTATCTGCTGCGGCACTGGCGTGATATGACGACTCTTTTGCATAAATGCCTTGCCGCTTCGGCTATCGTCCACTTGCTTCTACTTTTACTCACAGGATTCTGGGTCCTTTCGACGGAGATATCCGAATCTTTGGAACCCAAAAGTATGGAAGTCAGCATCAATGCTGATGCACTGGCAAAAGAAAAGCTGGCGCTGGACATGCAGGAGCGCGTCACTGAAATGCCACCTGCACCGGCAACAGTGATTGCTGCGCCGCTGGAACAGGCCTTGCCAGTTCCTGAGTTTACTCCTCCGAAAACAGCAACGGCCGATCCTGTAGTGACTCGCACCAGCGAAGAGTCCTTTGTCACCAGGGTAACACCTTCCAGGGCTGCCGCAGAACAGTCTCTTAAGCTTACAGCCGTTCAGAAAGTGGATAACCTGCCGGTCATGAAGTTGCCTGAGTTGGAAATCGTTCTGGACGTTCCTGAGGCGGCTCAGGAAGACCGTCAGGCAGCTCGCGAGACCTTTGAGCCTGT
>CAIZQW010000180.1 GCA_903935195.1 uncultured bacterium | reverse complement strand
CTCGCCACCAGAAGAGCTAACCATCGTCCATGCATAAAAGATCTCCATTTAAAGTGTGTGTATCTTACTGAAGTTGCCTTTCCGAGGTCAAGTTCAGACGGTTTCTAATCTCCAATCTCCTCCCTCATTCACTCCTTTTTTTCTTGGCTTTACTTCTCTTGGGTGATCCGGCGGGTACGCATCCAGTGCCGTTCGGTAAACGGGCCGGAGTTTGCGTCTGAATACGCGGCTGGGGCGGATGAATATCCAGCACCCAGCCGCGCATCCGCAAATCCGCCTCCGTTTCCGGACGGCGGATGCTTGGGTACCCCCGCCGAATCACCCGAGTACAGGGTCGGCCTCCTGTGTCGAGACGCCTTCGTTCCGCGTTCGTCCTCTTAGCGGCTCCTTCTTGGAGCCGGGCAATGCTGCTGAAAAGATGTGCCTGTCAAACCTGAATAACACATCATTGCTCGCCGCCTAAAAAAAGGCGGCGCTAACGGCGGTGCTGGAGGACGAGGCCGTGACGGTGCGCGGAGGCCGGATCCGGGGGCCGGAGCGATGACGGGGAGGCGCCATGTACCCGCGGGCGTTTACGGGGAATCGAGTCCGGTGGGATGCGGGAATCGCGTCATGACGAAGGACGGGCGAGGGTGGCCAGATTATCATCTGCCGACCTCGCCTCGGACGCAGTCAGGGCGCGATTCCCGCATCCTGTTCCGGACTCCCCGTAAACGCCCGCACGAACATAAGACAGTACTCAGCTAACAGACCGGAACTGCAGCCCCTACCGCCTACTTGCTCCCCCCTGTGCTGATTCAATGCGATTGAATCGCACCCGCTTTGCGATATTGCAGCGGTGTAACCCCATGCTTCTGAGTAAACACATCAATGAAGTAACTGGCGCGGCTGAACCCTGTCTTCGCGCAGATATCCTTCAAGGTCCATGTCGTTGTCCTTAACAACTCTGAAGCCCGTTCAAGCCGCAGGCGCTGAAGAAACTTGGCGGGCGTCTCTCCAGTTAAGGTGATGAACTGATTGGTGAAGTGGGTTGTGCCAATGTCGCAGGCCTCCGCCATGGACTGGACGCTCCACGGCTCATGGAGGCGAAGCGGGAGTTTACTCAGAAACATCTTCAGGGTACGCAGTGAATCCGTCAGCTCCTGATTATAGACCGGCGGATGACTCTCCAACTCAGCCAGTAACCGGAGGAAGAGCGCATTGGCGGCCACCGCCAGCTGGCTTCCGCGATAGGGCATGTTGGGCGTTTTGGCCAGCTCCACGAAGTCAACAAAGACCTTTGTAAAGTTAGGCGAGACGGAACGGATCGCATCTTCGTTGTAGCGTAAAGCCTTAGCCAGCGAGTCTAACTCCGCTTTTGTCAGCACCAGCCATTTCGGCCAGCGCCAGGCTTGGTGCGGATGCCTGACGCCCACATCAAACATCAACCACCCCAGTTTTCCCTTCGCGAAACAGGGGTTGCCCAACGAGTGCATCTGCCACGGCCGTGTGATCATGATCTGATTGGGACGAATCACGTATGAATGATCTTCGATGGTGATTGGCATCTCCCCTTGGAGCGCCATGATAATCTTGATGCCTTCATTCTGATGCGGTGGCAATCCGTAATGCTGTTCACGGAGGGTCTTCCAGACGCCGCACGAATTAATGCCGGGCACCTCATCTTTTTTAAGTCTATCACCCGGGTATTTGTAGCGCCCGAAGCAATGCAGGTCAATCTCTTTAGCCTGCGCGGCCAAGGAGACCCCCTGGCAATCGTCTGCGCGCACAACTTTTGATCCTATGGTGTAACTCAGCGGTTGCATACCCTAGTCCTTTTCTTCACTTACTCTTCAATAATCACACGGAAGCCGACGTCAAATGGACGCATCCAGCCAGGATATCCCCAGCGCCAGGTGGAGGTGGCGCGGATTTGCCGTGCATTCCAGGAGCCTCCGCGTACGACCTTCTTCTCATCAGCCATCGTATTGTTACGTTTATCATCCTTGTACGGATACGGTCTATACGCACTGCGCGTCCATTCAGCGACATTGCCGTGCATGTCGTACAAACCGAAGGCATTTGGCTTGAAACTTCCGACGTTCGCAAGATGCAACACCTTGTCATTAAAGCGGGGATCGCGTAATTCATAATCCATGATCGGAGGCGGATTACTCATGGGTTGCGGATTGACGCCCGAAACCGCCAACTGTTTACGCTCCGCGCCTGCGAGATTGGCAAACAGCGAGAAGTCCGCATCAAAATCGCCGAAGCTCAAAGGCGTCTCTGTTCCGGCACGACAAGCCCACTCCCATTGCGCTTCCGTCGGCAACGTGACCTTCTTGCCGGTTTTCTTGCTCAGCCATTCACAGAACGCCATGGCTTTCTCCCAGGAAACACGAATGGCTGGATACTTGTAACAGGCGGTCGCCGGGTTATTTGTGAGGTTCATGTAATAGCCGCGTTTGACCTGATCCTTGTAATGCATGTCATAGACGCCATTGTCATGGCTCCTCTCAAAGGCCCAGAACTGCTCAACGCTCACCTCCGTGGCGCCCATCCAGAAGGCCTTCTTGATCGCCACCCCTGCTCGGGGACGCTCGCTCGGCGTCTCCTGATCCGAGCCCATGGTGAACGTGCCGGCAGGGATGCGGACAAAGGTCATGTCCTTGCCGTTTCCAAGATCAACCTTCAACTCCTTCTCGCCAGTGAGTGCTTCGGCCTTCAAGGGAAGCGGATCCTTAGCAGGCGGCAATGGCGCGGGTTTCTCCGGTTCGACAAAGGCGACAGGCGTATAGGGACTGGCAATCCAATCCGGGTTAAACGGATTGTTGGAGTATTCCTTGTCAAATTCACGGCGGCGAGTGACCCAATCCTTACGCGCACCGCGCTCCAGCCAGGTTCCATAATAGGGCACATTCAAATCAAGCCACATCGTGATACGGTCCCACTCCTCCTGTGTGAGTTTGACATTCTGATGACCCTTCATGAGCACCTGAACCAGCTCGGAGGCATCCGCATGGAACTCCAAGGGCGTCAACACATGATAATCGCCTTCAGGTCCGTTGCGCCGGAAATAGGGATGGAAGGCCAGATAGGACTTTGAAAAGCCCCCCTCTCCCTTGCCATTCACAAAGCTGGGGATCTTCTGGCCGAGTGCATTCCGAACCGTTGTCGTGTCATTGTGGCAACCTATGCACCGGCGTTCCAACACATTCTGCACTTCACGTTCGAAAGCAAAACCACGGCGAGGTCCATACCACGGCAGGATCTGCTGAGGCTTCTTACGCGAGGCAATGGTCTTCTGGTTGGATGAAACACGATTCTGCTGTTCGTGACAGCCGATGCAGGAGAGCATCTCCCCTGGCATACCCACAAACCACGAACGCATCATCTGCATACACTTGCCTTCCGAATCCAACGGGATCACAGCCACCGGCACATTCGCAGGCGCCTCAAACAAGAAGGAGCCATCCGTCTCCACGTCCACGGTACCCAGCATGACGCGCGGATCCCAGGGACCTTCCATGCCGATGGTATAGTGTCCGCCGATATTGCGCGGGGAATATTCATAATAGAAGACGCCCATTTTCTTCACCTTGTCCTTGGGAACACCGGCAAGGCCAGGGCCATTGTAGACACTCACGCAATAGACTGTGCAGTTGGTCTTATCCAGATTGACGCGGTCGGGAATGGGGGCTGGCTGCTCTGGCTTCTTCACGGGGAAGGGTTCCAACAGATGGTAGCTACCATCCACTTCCAACGGCAACTGATTATCATAGAGGTCGACGAGGGTCAGCATGAAATTCTTTCCAACCTTGGAATCCTGCATCGAGACAAGGAAGAGATCATCCGAGATCGGGAAGGGATGGAGAAAAAACTGCTTTGCATCATCCGCAAGTCCATCACGCACATACGTGTAGTGCTCCGTTACGGTGTCGGCCTTACTCGCATCGATTGGCAACAATACCGTTTTCTTGCCATACCCAGGGATCTGCTGCACCACGCCACCCACCTCATGGCGACCTTGTCCGACATCGAAGAGATAAAGTCGTCCCTTCCGAGCCACACCATGATGGCCAGTCACAATACCGACAAACTTGGTCGACGAACCAGGCAAGGGACGTGCGTAGAACAAAGAATTCGGCCAGTAGGAGTTGGACCCATAGTATTCCTGCTGATCACTGCCATCTGGATTCATGGTCATCAGCACGCGGCTGAAATAATGCGCACTATCAGCATATTCCCAGCGCAAATAGAGGCAACGTCCGTTTGGCAACATCACAGGATACCAGTTATTGTCCTGGTCATAACTGAGCCGACGCATCTTGCCATCTTCGTATCGGAGAAGCAAGTTTCCGACATAGTCCGCTCCGCCCACACACGGCACGCCTTGGAAACCACTTGACCCGATCATAAACATTCGGCCGTTGGGCAGGTACATCGGATCATAATAGTCAATGTCCTTAATATCCGGTGTCAACTCCTTGATCTGCCCAGGCTGATCTAACCGCAGCTCAGAAACTCCCCACCCTGCGCCATTGGCCTTGCGCGTCGAGAAGGCGACCTTTTCCGCCTGGAAGTTCAGATCGAAATCGCCAACAAAACAGTCGCTCTTGTAGAGCGTCATAACCTCTGTACCCTCCTTACGGAAGAGGGTGGAGCGCACGAGTTCATTGTCATACCCGGTGACGGCGGTCGACGAGTTGCCCTGCCAGTTGTTCGGCATGCCCATCTGCTTGCTGCTGTTTCTGCGGATGTAGAGAATATCCGAGAAGGTCTTCATGGCTGGATGCTGGCTATAGACCTTCACGGAAAAATCAAAGATTTTTTGCGCCACGGCATCGCGATTCACAGCAGCCACCTGCTTGGCCTCAGTGGACAAGCTTGACAGCTCAGCCAGGAGCTCGGTCTTGTTACGATAAGCCTCTGGATATTTGCTGGTAAACGTTGAAATGGCGCGCTCCATGGCCACGGGATTAAAGAGGGCCAGTGCGGCAAGCTGACGACGTTTGGCCACTTCTGGCGGCTTCATCGCCGAGATCGTCTTTCCGATCAACGGATGACTCACGCCGGGCTTGACCTCAAGTGCATTCTCTATCTTAGCCGCTTTGATCTCTCCGACCCATTGAATAATCTTTTTATCGTCGAGTATCATCACGCGGCCATTGTTCAGACGGGCTTCATAGCTCGCCCGGTTCCAGAGGACGACTTTATCAATCGACTTCACAGCACCCAGATCAACCTCCCACCACGGATTTTCAATATTTTCATCGGTATGCGTAGTCGAGTTTTTGACCCAATCCGAATCCGTATTACCATCCACCGCACGCGCGGCATCGCCACCATGCGCCGTACTTACTTGGGAGGCCTTCGCTTTGAGTGCCACATTTTCTGTGCCACTAAAGACCTGAACCTCGGCGAGCGACAAGGTCGCCTGCTCTGTTGGAATATCCACTCGCACATAACGTCCGGAGATCGCCCAGGCCTGAACATTCAGAAGCATGACACCAGCAATTAAACCTCGACTTATCGTACGCATACGTAACTCATCTCCCGTGTTTTAAAAGTAATTATTCTACGTGTTTACTCCCTGAATGTAAAGGCTCTGGACATCATGGCGAAGACTTGACGAACAGAATAGAGTTATGGCATAGTAAAACCATGAGCGAACCTAGACGAGTCACCATCCAGTACCGAGTTCCCTATGCTGATACCGATCAGATGGGAGTTGTCTACTATGCAAATTATCTAGCCTACTTTGAGCGCAGCCGAAATGAACTCATCCGGGAGACCGGCGTTACCTATAAAGAACTTGAGGCGAAAGGCTATGCACTGCCTGTTGCGGAGGCCCATCTGAGCTATCATGCGCCAGCGACCTACGATGATTTATTGGATCTGACCTCTTGGGTCGAGGGCCTCAAAGGGGTTCGCTTGACAATCCATTGCGAGGTCAAACGGGGCGACAAGGTGCTGGTCAGTGGTCACACCGTGCACGCGATTGTGGACATTAAAACGCTACGGCCCGTCCGCCATACCGAAGAGATCCGTCACCTACTGAGTTGCGACTAAGCCCGCCGATAGTAGCAGTAGGCAGTGGCAGTAGGCAGTGCCCCAGGAACAAACGATGCAATGATTTTTATCAACGAATTGAACAAATTGAAATTAGATTAATTCGTTTAATTAGTTGAAAACTGTTTGAAGTTATAGGTACGGACAAGGAAGATTGAACCATGAATGTCACTCGAGTGAAAAGAACGCTTATTTTACTCTCTGTATTGACACTGGCGGTCACAGGTTGTAACACCACGACGGTTGTGCACATCCTCGATCGGCAATCGGTCTACCAGACCGTTCCACTGGCTCACCTCGAATCGGGAAACTACAAAAGCACGATCTCTGTTCAGCAATTCAAAAGCATCGGGAACTTCGGGCTCGGCATTTTTGAGAACTTTGATGGCGAGGCAATATTGTTCAACGGCAACGTCTTTCAAGCAAAGGGCAATGGACAGGTTGTCGTTCCTCCGGAGTCCGCCAAACTTCTGTTAGGTTCTTGCATGCTTTTCGATGTGGAGAAACGTTTCATGATGCGGAATGTCGCCTCCTATACGGAGTTTAAGAAGGCGCTCACAACGCACTACGCCACCAACCAGTGCATCCGTGCGCTTCAAATTGAAGGCACCTTCAATTCCATCACTGTCTCGTGCAACCAGAAGCAGGTGTCGCCCTGCAAGCCCTTCAGCCAAGCCACACGTTTAGCCAAGGAACACACGTGGAAAGAAGTGAAAGGTACGCTGATTGGATTCTGGCTGACCCCATCAGTCCCGGATGCGGTCATGCCTTCAGGATTTCACCTCGTCTTTATCTCGGAGGACAGGACAAAGGGTGGAAAGGTCCTTGATTTCGAGTCGGACAAACTCATTCTTTATTTCAAGCAAGTCCTGCGAATGACCATCAACTACACTCCGAACACCACCTCTCATTTCGAGGGTGTTCCGCTGTAGTGTTGCGACTAGCGGCCTGAGACACGGTCGGCGTACTCGCCTGTCCGCGTATCAATACGAATCGTATCGCCATCATTCACGAACAAGGGGACAGCCACCTCGTAACCACCTTCCACTGTGCAAGGCTTCATCACCTTGCCAGCAGCAGTGTTACCCTTGGCGCCCGCTTCACACTTCAGGACCTTGCGCTCCACCAAGTTAGGGAGTTCGACTTCGATCACCTCATTGTTGAAGAAAAGAGCATCCACTTGAATATTGTCGATCAAGAAGAACTTATTACGTCCTAAGACGCTCTCACTAATGACGAGTTCATCGTAATTTTCGTCTTGAAAGATAAACTGTCCGGCATTCTCGTATGAGAAATGCAAGGTTTTCTGAAGAAGCTCCGGCTTTTCAAAGCGGTCGTTGGAACGAAAGCTACGGCTCATGGTAGAGCCCGTCAACATATTCTTCATCTTACAGTTATAGATAGCCTGACCCTTGCCTGGCTTGCTAAAATCAAAGTCGGTGATAATATACGGTTGGCCGTCATCGAGCTGAATTTTAAGTCCCTTGCGTAAGTCAGATGCATCAAGCATGATAAACCTCGTTAGTGTTGAAGGTGCTTATAATAAAATAAGTGGCACATCCATGTCAAACCAGCAATTCACGTTCAAAATAAAAAACCGCACGGTTGTACGTGCGGTCTCAAAGTGGCGCGCCTAAATGTCGTTATGTCGAACTTTCGGGCGGTCGCCGGTTGTTTGGTCGCCGTTGGTTGAAAGGCGGATAGAGTACAAAAACCGCGCTTTTCTGTCAACTGCATAAAAAGTGCCCTGCCTCGGGGGAACCTAGGCAGGGCTATATGTTTGATTTACTTTGTGTAGTTCTTATGTTAATTCAGGAGGGTTGAGTCGGTGGTGCGCTGAGATCCACGCCTCTTCCGATCCGTTCTTCAGGGCGAAGAAGGCGAACTGGAGCTTTGACCATGCCAAGGCACGAATAGGCGCGAGCCAGAATTTACCTAGAGGGTAAAGTCGATTCAGCTTTATTTTGCCATTATCCCAGAATCTCTGGTTCACGATCTTCAGCGTCTCGACGTTTCCGTCGCTGTGCTCGAAGTCCCAGTCGTGGATTGAGATGTTCTCTGGGAAGTTCCGGTAGACCCACGAGGCAGCGTCCCTCATGCCATCCGTCCACGAGTCTGGCCCGCAGCCATTCATGACCTCGGCCAGCTTCTGGGAGGAGGCCGCAAAGTAAGACGGGCAGGCGTCCATCTTTAGCAGCCAAGCGTCTAGGCGCACCTTCTGGCAGTATTCAACTGTGTAGAATGTTTTCATGACCTATTTCCCCTGTGACTTTAAAGCTCCACGGACAGCCCCCTCAGTGGCCTGGCCGACAATCCCGCCGACCTCGGCCAGCGATCCCTTGCCTCCGTCTGCATTGTATCCCTGTAGCTTCCCGACGCCAGGGATGTCCACGGTCTCGAACGCCGAGCCTGCCATGAAGGACCAGCGGGTGATCTCGCGGATAGTGATCTTGCCGTCAGGGGTCGTCTCCGTGACGACCTTGAAGCTTGTGCAGCCGGAGAGGGCCAGCACGAGCGGTATGAGGAGTAGCTTTTTCATTGTGTCATTTCCTTTCTGATAAAGTCTGCGATCTTGACGTACCCGGACGCATTCGGGTGGATGTCACTGCCGCACCAGTCGGTCGCGTCGAGGAGCTTCTGCTCAAGGACGAGGGTGACGTTGGGCAGTGTGGCGGCTAGGATGCGAAAGGCCACCGTGATACAGATCACGCCGGCCAGGGTCATGTTATCGCGCCCGTTGTATGGATCGCCATAGACAAGCAGAAAGAGACGCTTCCCACCGAAGCGATCAGCCACGGCTTTGACCTCGCCCATGATGCGCTCGGCTTCCTCGCGGGACAGGTGGCCGTCAGCGTAGTCGCGGAACAGGTCGTTCCCGCCGATCGACAGGAACACGGCGTCGCATTCGGCGGCGAGCGCCTCGGCCATGGCCAGCCAACCGTTGGACGGATCCAGCCATTGGCGGGCCGTGCTTCCTGACCGCGCGAGACGGTACACGTCTGGGACCTCAAGTCCCCGGGCGATGATATCCGAGTCTTCCCCGTTGGGGAGCCTGGACTTCGCGTGCGAATCTCCGACGATCAGGATGTTCATGGTGGTCTCCTATTTCTTCCAGAGTTGAACGACAGCGACCAAGTTGGGGCTGAAGGCGATCACGGCGATGGCGATGCAGAACCACTTGTTTTTCACGCCTGCCATGACAACGTCCTTCCAGGTGGTCGCCCGGGCGTCGGGCTTGTTCATCGGGCAGTTCAGTGTGTGCACCGATAGCAGGTCTCCAACGGCCTTGATCAAGTCCTTACGGAGCGTGTCCAGAGGTTCTTGGACGGCGTCAGCCACTCTGGCCTTGAAGGAGATATCCGACCGTGCGGTCCGAATCGTCGCCCTGCAGAACGCCACAGACAAGTCATGAAGCTTCTCCATGCTTCCGTTCGCACTCTTAGCCGCCTGATCCAGAGACTCATGCAGGGCCTCCTTGTGGTCCTCGGTCAGTTTCGATTGTGCGATCGCCTCGCGTGTGGCGTCGATCTTCCTCTCCAGGTCCTTGTCTTCCATGGCTGGTCTCCATTCTTTAAAAGTTACGCCGCTGAATTAAGACGAAAAAGTAAAACCTTCCCGAGCGGCGTTCCAGGCACTCGCCTGAAATCAGTTACCCTTTGGCTTGCGAGCCTTCCGGTTGTTTTTAAACATCAGCGGGAATTCCTTGGCAGTCTTCCACTCGGAGTTGCCCTTCTCGCGTTCTTTGACGATCACCTTATTGTCCGCATGCTCGATCTTCTTTTCCTTCTCGACCTTGGGCTCGTTCTTGGCCTTGTCCACCTTGTTGCTGCTCTCGGCCATCACGCCTGCGGCCATCATGCAAAAGATCACTATGAGTCTCATTTCGAGTCCCTCCACTCTCTCTTAAATTGGGGCCAGTGTGCGTTCAGCATCTGATTGGTCGTTCCGCATTTGTCGCACACATGCGTGTAGAACACGTCGGTCTCGCTGTAGGGCGCTCGGTCGGTCTTGCCGTTGAATGTCAGTGTGCCCCCGCACCCATGGTCGTAGGTCTTGCGGTATGTCACGAACTCGCCTTGGATCCATCCGTCGAGGACTGGCGCCGGACGTGACTCGGCGGGCATGTGGCGGACATAGTTGACCGCGGTCAGCGCGAGCATGAAGAGCATAAAAATGATGATTGCCAGTTTGTTCATGTTACCTTTCTAGGATGACTCCGTTTTTGACTTGGTTTGTGTAGGTCCCCATGACCAGATTGGTCGTGGCTCCCTCCCAGATGTTGTCTCCGTCGTCGATCAGCAGGGTGCCCAAAAGGTCGAACCCTTTTCCGCTTCCTTCTGGGGATCCGAACAGGGCCTCGCCGTTCCAGTCCCGGACACAGCAGTTGGTGAAGGCGGACGGAACCTCGCATCGGAACCAGTAGCACGTCTGGCTCCCGGACTGAAGGTTGACCGTTACCATGTCCGGATAGCTGTTGGTGATTGTCGGGGAGCTGATCCGTTGCACGGTCCCGTTGTCTAACTTGCGGGCGTACTCGATTAGGATCACGGCCGGATTGGTTGTCGCGGATTCGTTGAAGGCGACATAGTGGTCTTCGTAAAGCACGCCCAGGATGTTGGTCGGTGTCACCCACACGGTGCGGCCGAGCACATTCTGGCGGTCGTGGTATGGCAGGCGATTCGGGCTTGGCCAGTCGAAGGACAGCGTGACGATGTCGTTTGTCGAGACGTATTCCGTCACCTGGGCGGCGAGGTTTGTCGCCGACGTGATCGAGTTTGTGGCGATGTTGATCTTCTCGCGGGCATCAGCCTCGGCTTCGTCGGCGGCCAGCAGCGCGTAGATCTGATCTCCGTTCCAGAATAGCATCCTATAGAGCGATCCTGTCACGGGCGGGCCTCCCTTGCTGCCACCGTAGAGCGTCATCATCGCGACAAACAGGATCCCGATCGCGCGCCCTGGCACACCGGCGCTCTTCCACATCCGATAGATCTCGTCTCTGGTTTCCTGCGCGGCCCCGCTTTCATAAAAGCGCACGATCAGGTAGGCGAAAAACAGGACGAAAAGAAGCCCGGCAATAATTTGAGAGAACATAGCGTCTCCTTACAGGGGGTTCGGGTTGACGACGATTCCGCCACGGATGTTGTAGACGGCGCCCACGTTGTTGGTGATCGCCCCGGTCCATCCCTCACGGCCGTCCACGAAGATGGATCCGAACACAAGCCAGTAGAGTCCGGACCCGCTCGCGCCGGTCGAGTTGTCAACGATTCGGAAAAACGCATTTGTCAATGAGGGCTTCGGGAGCGTGAATTGGTAGGCGGTGACTGCATTCGTCACGCCGGCCGGGACAGCTACCTCGACGGCCGTCGCCGCGATGTTGGTCCATGCGCCGGTATTAAGCTTCTGCCGCCAGTCAAGCACGGGCGTCACAAGTGGTTCTTGCGATAGGGTCCCTACGATTACCACGTTGGTCGAGACGATGTTGATCGAATGGACGCGCATCGTCTGGTTGCTCGGGTCGTATGGAACGCCGCCGATGCTCTGGACATAGACGGTCGATGTCACGACATAGTTGCTTGAGTACAGCGAGGTGCGGTCGTATGCTGCTTGGGCGACGGTCAGCGCGTTGCTCGCCGGCGCCGTAATCACCGTCACGGTTTCGAGTGTGTTGCTTGCGTTGGCGTTTGCTCCGGCCACCAGCGCGGGCGTGGCGATCGAGTTGACCGGGCGAGTCTCGCCGGCGTCGTTGATCAGCACGACCTTCCCGAGCTCGTTTGTGGTCGCCCCGATCAGGGACAGCGGAAGAAGGAAAAAGGCTAGATACTTCATGGCAGGATCTCCTCGACTTTGAATGTCATATTGGTTACGTCCCAGGACATGCGATAGGTTGCGTTTGTTCCGATCGCGCCCCAGGTCTGGTTTGTCATCACGTTAAAGGACCCGAACTTGGCGTCCACGCCTTTCAGGTGCTCTTCCACATTGCCCGCCTCTGTTGTATAGTTGGACGGCGTCGCCGCCACACTGATCGCATCGGCGCTGCTTGGCGCTGTCAGTTGGGTGATCGTTGTCAAGCTGGCCTGTGATCCTGTCAAGTAAGCGACAGATTCAATCCGACATTTTCCAGTCGAAGTGTAGCTGGCGAACACGTGAAATGTGATCTTGCAAAACGGCACAAACTCCGGCCCCAAGGAAGTGAAGGTCCCGAGGTTGATCGACCGGAAGTCTTCGGCCTGTGCCGCGGCGAGACTGGAGTGTGCCACTTGCGGCTGCACGAACGCCATCCGGTAGAGTTGGCTTCGGCTGTCAGATGATACTGGTATATTCATCTGGTACACGTTCAGGTAGCGAGCCGACACAGTTTGCGTGAAGTTGCTTGCGGCCGTATTCACCAGTGGGTATGTCGCTCCGATCAGAAGGAGGTATGGACTGTTTGTGTGGAACACGGCCGTGGATGTGCTGTTAGTGAAGCTTAGCAGCGTGTAGGAGTCTTGGTCCCATTGCGCGATGGTGGTCGGGTTGTCCTCGTCCTGGATCACCCCTCCGGCGAAGCTCGGCGTATTGTTTGAATTGATGGCGCTCTGCAGCACATAAGTCCCGGCGATCGGAGCGAGCCCGCTGACGCGATAGCTACCAGTGTTTCGGTGCTCGGTTTCATGGACCTGCCATTGCATCAGCCCGTGGTTCTCTCGGAAGCCGATCGCGTCATTGGCCGAGGTGTAGTTCGCATAGGCGATCTGGAGCATGTCGAAGGTCCAAGCGTCGGTCGACCATGTGGCGTTGGTTCCGGACCGCATCGACAAGTAATACCTTCCGGCCGTGTCGTCATGCGGCAGGCTCGTCCACGGGCTGGTCAGCACGAGGTTCGTTCCGCGCCACCAGAGGTTCACGCCTCCGGACTGTGTAACGGTCATAGTCCTAGCGGTGCGGTCGTAGGAGATTGTGACGGCGCTCGGATCAGCGAATCCCGTCAGCTCCTTTGTGGCAGAATTTTGTGCCGACAGAAACGGGTCTGCTTCCGTTGGCACCTGCGCGAGCGTGATATAATTGCTCGGGTTGTTTCTTGGATAGTACGGTGTCAGCGCGTCAGGCTGCAGCGCCGTCGACGCTTTCGCCACGGTCTGGGTATAGGTCACGTCATTGGTAGAGACCTTGCCGGCGAGTCCGGCAGTCAGGCTCGACTCCAAGGCGAATGTCCCGACCAGATTGGTGGTCGTCCAATAGCTGATGTAGGCGTGCCCGGATGCGCCTGTATCCGGCACGGGGTCAAGCACATATTGATTCGTGGTCGCGTTCCAAATACTTGGGCTTGTCAAATTACTAGGCAATCTTACGACCTCGTATGGCCGCATTCTCCAGTATGCCCAGGCGTACCCTTCGAAGTAATACTGTGTGTAGGACGTGAAGAGGTAGTTTGTTTGGGCCGGCTTTGAACCCTCTCGTCCAAAGTCCGCCGAGAACGTCATGTTCCAGAAGTTGCTTACAACGTACTTGTTGCCGGCGCCGTCGATCCACTCGGTCGAGGATCCCGGCGCGTAGACTTTGTAGACGGGGTTTGTCGAGGCGAAGGCCACGGCGTTGGACTGTGCCGCCGATGCGATCGCCGTCGCGTTGGTGCCTGCTTGGGCGACCGCAGATGCCACGCCTGTCGCCACCTTGTTGGTGACATAGCCTTCCGTGGCCATGCGCACTGTGGCGTTTGTAGGCAGCGCCTGCGCCATGGTTGCAAAGATTGAGATGGCGATGATTAAACGGTACATGGGGCCTCCTTAGTTGACGGGGGTTGGATCGATGACCAGCGTGACTTCGCCGAACTCGTTGACTTCGGCGTACTGGCGGTGCAGCTTGTTGGTGGTCAGGTTGTAAACCAGATTGATCGGCACCGTTGCTCCGGCCGGCAGTGGCTCGGTTCCGGTCGTATCGCTGTCAGTGATGTTCAGATATCCACGCCCGCAGGATGTCTTGGTTGTCACGCCTTCCTCGACGATGTAGGCGACGATCTCATACGTCATCTGCTCGATGGCGTTAAGGTTGAGACCGCTGATCTCGAAGCGGCGATAAAGCTGACCCTCGACAAAGGTCTCACAGGCTACAGCCAGGGGCGTGGATCCAGCGGCCGAATGGGTGAAGATGAAGAGCGCCGAGAACCCTTCGGGGATCCCATAGACGTCCAGGAGGCAGTCCGATCCCGCTCCGCTCCACAGAGGGTCGAGTGGGAAGTTTGGTTTCGCCGGGTCTAGTGTGATTCGTTTGTTGTACATAACAGGCTCCTTGTCTTTATCTGTAAATAGTTTCTGATCTTGGCACACTTGCAAGTGTCATAAGAAGAGAACAGACGGCGGAAGTAGGCGTCCAGCCGTTGGTTCAGCTTTGGGTCTCCGCTCTTGCGGATTGTCTCTACTGTGTGGTCCCATCTCATTAAGTTAAAATCCTCCGAGGAAACGAGGCGACGGATCGGCAGGGAACGCCAAGTTGAATGTGTTGCCGCTGGCAAAATATTCAGTTGAATCACATGACCCATAGGCAGGATTCGGAAACACAAAAGACTGGCTAATGGTGGCATCTACTTGAACCCTTACGGCCCGCTCTCCGGTTCCCCCATCTATGGTCATTTCAATTGTAAATTCAAAGTGACAAGTCGCCCCACTGCCAAGCCCAAGATAGTAGAAGAATGCCATTGAGTTGTCTGATGGCGACCCCATCATTGGCTCAACAAAATCAGCAGATCCGCTTGCAATCCACATACCTCCGCTTTCGGTGAGCGTGTATTCTTTCGGCCAATCAAAGGGGTCGGCAGGAAAAACGACTTTATAGACTGAAGGGCAGAGCGCGATCGTTGTTCCCGCCTTCATTCCAATGCTTCCGTTTGGGTTTATTTTAATTGGCATTGCCATAGATCGTTAATCCATTAAGGTGTTGCACATTCGCACGCTTCACACGCGACTTCTTTCGTCTCCACGCTTGCTGTGAACTCACAGAATGCGTTGACGCGATAGAATGTCAGGCCAGTTAAGTTTCCGTCTCCGTCAAACGCCGGCTGGCAGCAATCGATCTGGCGGTAATCAAAGAAGTTATCACCGAGCCGCAGAGTAAACCGTTCCCCGTCACGAATGACGCGGATCCCGCGCTCTCCTGTCATCTTGTTCAACGCGTCGGTGACGCTCTTAAACCAGGTGAGCGGGATTTGAAAAATATAGAGGATGTCTGGTAGTGTGATCATGTTAGGTTACCGTGATATCGACCCACGCCCCGGGCGTTGTTTCGACGTCTGTCTCTGTGCGCACCACGGTGTAGTAGGACCCGTCGTGCCGCCATGATTCATTAACGATTGTGTAGGAGATGTACTCGCTCGGCTGTACGGTCACGCTGGGTGGTTCGCCAGGGATGCGGACGGAGGTGTCGATGTTTTCGTATCCACGATACTCTGTCACGGTTGTGATCGTCTTGGTGTTCATCGACCGGCGCTGCCGTTTACCGTTGAAATAGTCAGTCCAGTACCACCGCTCCTCGAAGGTCACGGAGTAGGATTCGTCACGGCTGATCTCTACTTCTACATAGTCTGCCATGGTTATCCCCTCACTTTCAAAAGGTTGTCAAGTTTGTCTGCCAGATCGCGGGTGTTCTTCTCGATGTCTTTCTGTACTTGATCCTGCGATATCTTCGCTTCGTTCTTGGCCTGCATCAGCTCCATGACCTGCTTCTCGCGGTCGGTAGGATTGCGCAGTCCGAAGGTCGTTCCCTGCTTGCGCTCGATGTCGGCATACTCTCTTTGAAGCTTTGCCTCGGCCTCGCTCTTTTGGCGCTCGGCATCCATGCGCCCCTGGCGTTTGGACGGGTCCAGGTACTCGGCGAAGAGTTGATCGTACTTGGCCTTTGCCGCTTCGGCCTGTGCCTTGCGCTGCGCCTGGTAGTCCTGCTTATCTGCGGCGTACTTGGCTTCCCATGCCTTAGACACCTTCTCGGAGAGGTCTTTCATCTTGGCGATTCGTTCGCCTTCCTCCAGGGCCTGCTTCAGTCTCTTCTCGGACGTGCGCTTCTCGACCAGCGCTGCGAAGTTGCGGTCATTCTCGGCGTCCACTTCCTCGCGGCTCTTCGCACTTGTGTTGGCTGCTGCCTTTGCGAATATCTTACTAAGCGATTTGTCAATACTGGATTGCCCGGACTGATCACTTGATGTTCCGTTTGCCGGCTTGCCGTTCGAGAAGTCACCGACCGATGCCCGGCCGAGCACGCCCGACAGGGAGTTGATTGCCACGAATGGTGTCTTAAGTATGTCCCCTACAACGGTCAGAGCGTCCCCGAATACAGACCCTTTGGCGGACTTCATAATCTCTTCTTTCGCCTTCTTGGCCCCGTCGACAAAGGCGGCGATGATCAGGTCGGCGATGCTCTTCATGCTTTCCGTGAACCCGCCCTGCTTGGTCAGCGCGACGGCGATCTGTTTCGCGGAGCTGGCGCCGGCTTCCAGCGAGGTCAGGAATGTCTGCCAGCTTTGCCCCTGCAGGAACCGGCCGACGCCTTCTTGCAAGCTGTTGAACGTCTCGCCGAGTCCGGCACCCTTCATGATCGCCATGCCCATGTCTTCAACGGCGTCACCGATGCGCTCCTTGAGGGCGGCCCATGATCCTGCTACCGTCAGCAGGTTCGCGCGCTGTTGCTCGTAGCCGGCGTTGATCAACTGCTGGATTGCGGCAAACTTATCATGAACGGTCGTTGCGTTTTTAACAGCCGAAGAAACCCTCTCAAAGCCAGTCGTATCGCCGTCGAGAGCCTTGGCGATCGCCACCATGGCTGCTTGCCCGTCCTTGTTGATGGCGGTCATGGCCTGCACGGCACGGGCGGCGACGCCGACCTTCTCGGGCATGACTCCGAGCGTCAGCAAGTGGGCGATATTCGCCTTGGTCGCTTCGTCGGAGACGCCAGTCTCATTCTGGATCGCGCTGGCGAGGTCACGCATCTGGGCGGAGAGAGTGGGCGTATACATTCCAAGACCGCGAAGGGCTGCGTCCAGTTTGACGTTCGCCTCTTCTGATTCGAGTGCCATGTCGACCAGACTGCGCATACCATTGAACGCAGACGTCAGTCCCTTGGCGAGAAGGTTACCGCCGGCCACGACCATGGTGTCGCGGATGGCGCCCTTGATCTTGGACAGGACGCCGGTCGCCATGTCTTTCGCGCCGATTACGAATTGCAGTCCGCCTGTCATTGTTTTGGCCCTCTCGACTTGATGGTGTCTAAAAGCATGATGTACTCGCCGAACCGCGCATTCTTAATGCGCTCGACAAGGTCGTCCTGGTTCCTGCGTTTAATGCCGGATGTCGCCAGGCGGAAGTCAGTGAAGCGCTGAAGGATGTTGACTAGCTCGCAGTCGGTCATGGTGCGAAGCGTCTCGATGCTGATTCCAATTCCGCGGGACAGACACCCCTCGATCGGGGTCATGACCGGAGTGCCGTCCTTCTTTTCTTTTTTCGCCTCGATGTCGGCCAGTTTCTGGCGGGACTTCCTGACGTCCGGGTGATCCTCGCTCTTCATGGACTCGCCGAAGGAGGAGTAAAAGCAGGCGGACATCAGCTCATGGTCGGTGCATGGAAGCGCCGCGACCCACTCGGTGACAGCGCGGACCGCCGCTGTTTGTTCCTGCAGCGGGATAAAGAACCCGGGGATCCGTGCATGCGCCTGGGCGAACGCCTGGGCATAGGCCAACGCAGGAAGCTTCCGGCGGAACAGCCACGCGGCCAGACGCCCGATGATGCCGAGCGTAGAGTCGAACCACCGCACGGCGTACAGTTCGCACCAGGATTCGCTCTGTTGCGTCGGCTCATGGAAGGCAACACCACCAGCCCACGCGACGCGGGGCGCGGCTACGGCCTCGCCCATGATCGCCTCGCGTGAGATGGCGCTGGCAAGACTGTTCAGCGCGATCACGTCTTCGTCCGTGACCTCGATGCCAGCCTTGCGCAGCTTTCGGATGTCCGCCTTCGCCATGCCGTTGATCATTGCACCCCCCTTGTTACAGGAACTTAGTGAATGACAGTGTGAACTTAGGCAGTGTCGTGTTGTCGTCCGACTTGCTGGCCGGCTGCGTCACGATCAGTGTGTCGGTCTCGACAGGGTCGGTCGGCTCGCTTGCGTCGGTCGACTGGTAAGTCGCCGTGACCTCGACGCGGGGATTGCTGATGGAGTACTTCTTGGTCGTTCCATCGCCGCCCGGGATGCGCTTGAGGTCGCAGGTATAGGTTGCCGTGCAGGATTGCAGATGGCATCCAGACACGGTGTCGGGTGCGCCTTCCAACGCCTGGGCGCAGGTGTCATCAGTAGGCGTGTCGCTGATTGCCGCCTCTATCAGGCCTGTCACAGCCGTTGCCGTTCCGATGTCCTCGCCGCTGATCTGCACGTCGGGGGCTTCGCCTGCGATCGTTGCGATCACGACCTGCGTGACGACAACGCCGCTGACCTCCGCGCCAAGCGCTATATTGCCCCACACGACCGTGTCGGTCACGCGGTAGCTGTTTGACGGCTTGCCTTGTGTCTCGATTCCGAAGGCCTTGACGGTTGAACCGCACTTGTCTTTGACCTCGCCGGAGGTACGGGACAATCCCTCGTCAGAGGAGACGGCCTCGAGGCCGGTGATGCTTCCGAAGTAATTTGTGACTGATAGTGGCATAACTTTTTCCTCCCTTTAGATTCCGCCGATATAGAGCGTATAGGTTGTGTTGGTTGATACTCCGGCCGAGATGTTCTTGACCATGAGATTGGTTCCGGACCCGACTGTGTAGCCGTCATAGTTCGGGGACAGGAGCATGAAAAATCCAGATGAATTCACCTTTAGGTAATCCGTCGCGGATCCGAATGGCGCCGCGAATTGGTCGGAGGCCGCGCCACCAAGCTGGTAGACGCTGTTGGTCTCGGTCGCGCCTCCGATCAGCAGGCCAACGAACTTGACCTTTGTGAATGCCACGGTGTCGCCGAATGCGTTGGAGATCGAGGCGAGGTTGTAGGTCACGCTCACGTTGTTGGTCAGCGTTCCCTTTTTCGTGACGATCTTGGTCATGTCGCCACGGTTTGCGGTGTTGGTTCCACCGACGCCGAGGTTCTCGTAGGACAGCAGATCGGCGTATGTCTCGCGGATCGTAGTCCCGTCCACCTTGGTATTCGTCCAGTTGCTGCGCACTTGCAACTCGCCACGGAAGGTGGTCGTCTGCGCCAGGGCAGAGAGGGACAGGATTAAAAACGCGCTGATCAGTGTTAGCTTGTTCATGTGTGTGTATCCTTTACTTGGTTGTGAGTTTGACTTTGATGACGCGGGAGATGACCCACAGGCCGGACTCGTTGTCGTAGGTGTTGGCTCCGCCCTCGTCAAATGTCCCGACCACCTTGTAGTCGTCACCGCTCAACGCGGCCTTGATGGTCGCATTGCAGTTGCCGGCAAAAGAGCGGATGAACGGGAGCATGATGGCCGCGATCTGGTTTCGGATAAGCGCACGCGGATCCTGCGACCGGGGGACAAGGATGTCGACGTTGATGGTCGTCATATAGCTATTCACGCCGATGGCGTCGTTCTCGATCGGTGCGGTGATCAGGCTGATCTCCGGCTTATTGATCTCGATCTCCTTGACCTTCCCGTCAGCAGGAACCTGCCAGCTTCCCTCGACGGCAAACGAACCGGTGAACGCCTGCATCCGTGTCCGGATCAGGGTCATGAAGTTTAGCTCGAGTTGTTCCTCAATCATCATTTTGAAATCCCCAGTTTAGCCTTCACGCCTGCTCGGGCCATGAGGGTCTTGGCGATGTAATGGCCGAGAGCGTCGCCCGCCCTACGGATGGCTGTGTGCACATCCTTGGGCCCGCCCTGGAGCGCGGACGTGATATAGCGCAGGCCGTTGGTCATTGTGATACTTGTGTCGGCGCCCTTGCCCTTGACGATGCTTGTCAGAAGGGACCCGCGGACGTTGAAGAACTTGTTGACGGATCCGCCGGTCCTTGACTTCGACAGGATGGCGAGGCGTGCGAACGATTGCTTTGCCATCCCGCTCCGGGAGATGATGCGCTTCGGGTGGTTCTTCATGCCGGGGACGGTTGCGCCGGACGCCTCGTCGGTCCCGGGCTTGTACTCGACCCAGTCGCCGCCGACTTTCATCAGCGTCTTGCGGGGCGAGATGTACTTGATGCGTGCGCCGAACTCGCCTCCTTTGAAGATCGGATCGAACTTCTGCGTCCCGTCAGGCTTGTATCGCATGACGCCGTAGCGCCCGCGGCGGGTGTCATGCAGGCTTTCGTCCACGAGCTTGAAGGCGTTGCTGTGTTTGGTCGAGTAGCGTTTGTCATATACAAGGCGCTGCATCGGGTTCTTGACGATCGGGCGAAGCTTCGGTGCCACCTTCGTGGAAGCGCCGAGGGTCCGGCAGACGTTCCATGATGCAAAGTGAACTGCATCTTTGGTGGTCTTCCCAAGTAAAGTCCCGAACTCTTCCATGCGCTTGACGAGATACTCAATGTCTGCGCGCGGCATATTGACGGAGATGTCAATCATTGGTCACCTCCGCGCAGTAAAGAACCCAGACGCCAACGCGGAACTCGACGCGCAGGACGCGGAGTTGGATCCCGTCCTCATCTGTGGTCACATCGCCGATCTGCGGTTTAAGATGATCAAGCCAGTCTGACTGGCGGATGCAGAGGACCCAGCGGGGCTCCTCGGAGTTTGGCATGTCGCCGTATTGCGGCTGTGTATCGGTTGACATGCGCAGACAGTAGATGCCCTGGGCGGCGTGCCGCGGGACCTGCTCCTCGTTGCGGCGCCCGGTGAATGCTACCTTGTAGTCAAATGGTGCGGACACGCCTATTCTGCGAAGGGCGCCCACGGGGTCGATGCTGTGGCTGGTCACGACTCGCGCGTCGTCGCCGACTGTGATCGAGTCGCCAGTCCTCATTGCGGCGAAGGTGTCGGCGTTGACCACGAGGGCCATCGCCTGGGAGATGCTGGTTCCGCCGCCAGCCTGCACGGCCATCGCCTGGTCGCGCCCTTTGATTGCGGATCCGGACACGCCAGCGGCAACGACGGACACTGCACACGAAGTGGTCCGCGTGATGGTCGCTGCGAATTCTTTTTGGATGCGTGTCTTCATGGTTTTTAAGAAGAGGCCCCTGCCGGAAAGGAGTGAAGAATCCGGCAGGGGCTTTGATTGCCCGGGTACAGTTACCAGGCGAGCCATGCGTTTGTTGCGCTGTCGAGACAGTACACGATCACGCCCTTGCCAGATGCGCTTGAGAAAGCCACATCAGCGTTTGCGCCGTTGATCGTTCCGCCGGAGACGGGGTACACCTTCACCACCTTGTTGGCGACGCCGTTGCCGATGAAGATCATACGGCCGGTCACCTTGTCGTTTGCGTGAAGGACAACACCCTTGGTGTCATCAGCGGCAGTCGTCGGATATACCGAAGCAGTGCCGGCCGGAAGAGCCTGCGCGTCACCAGCGGCCGAACCAGCGGCAGCCGTGCTTGCGCCAGGCGTGCGAAGCTGTGGTCCGACGATGGATGTCGGGATCGAAGCCGCGCCGATGACGATGGCGGAGGTCGTAGCCGTTCCGACGTTCACAACGCCGTCTGCTCCGCTTCCGTTCTTCGCGCCACCCTTGACGGTGACTGCGCCACCGTTGTTATTGCCACCCGTGGAAGCGCCACCAGCGAGGCTGGCCGCACCGCCCTGCGCAGCCGTCAGGCCGGCGATCGGGAGGGTTGACGCATCACCGGTGATGCTGGTCGCGGTTGCGACAGCAGCTGCGGCCGTCTTGGTCGAACAGAGTTGAATGCGGACAGAGGAGTCGGTCGCTGCCGTCACGGCCTGCGCGAATCCCATGAACGTGTTACCTGTGGCCGTTGCGGTTGCGGCACCTGCGCCTGCAACACCAGACACGCTGTTTGCGTCTGCGTCCCAATAGACTGCCGAGCCTGCGGGGATGATCTCCGCCGCCTGATCGACGTCAAAGATACCGCTGACTGCCAGTGAGCCGGCCTCGTTTGCCGCGATCGGATTGAGCGCGATGCCGACGAGTTTGGCTTGAACAACTACCTGACCTGCGACAACGGCCGATCCGGGCGTGTAGGCGACTACGTCACCTTCTTGAATGTATACTGCTTGCATGATTTTCTTTTCCTTTTCCTTGGTGATTCACGCCGCCTTTTTAGGGGCGGCGATCATCGGTTGATGGTTACACGCCCGTGGAACGGACGGCGGCCTTGGGGTCGCCGAACGCGACGCCGTAATCGAAGTAACACCGCATCGAGATGCCCAGAGTGTTGAAGTCCGCCTCTGCCGTCTCGATAACAGGCTCCTCGTTCCCGTTAAGGAAGCAAGCCTGCATCAGAGCGATCGCTTGAGGATCGCAAGCGAGGTACCACGGAACTCCGGTCAGGTATGACGTGACCACGGGTTCAAACTTCCCTGCGAAGATGTTCGTTGCAACATCCTTCGAGGATCCGCCAACCAAGTTGGTCGACTTGAAGATTTCCAACGCCGTCGCACGGTTAGCCGTGGACACAACCAGACGCGATGCGTCTACGCCGATGGGGTTGCCATCGCCATCCTTGAGAGCGCCGAAGAGTGCGTCAGCAGCCTTGAGCGATGTCAGCGACAGCGCGCCTGTGGCTGCGTTGCCGTTAGGAGCGGAGAAGTTTGCAACTCCAGTAACCAGTGCAGCCCAGAAGTCCGTGTTGAACGTACGGGCGGCCATGAATCCGAACTTCTGCGGCATCTCTGCCAGCACGCGCAGGTCGTCGTTGACGATGTCCTGCCGGGTGATGGTTACCATGCGGGCCTTGGTGTCGGCCTTCACCGTGCGGCTTGCGTCGCCAAGTGTCATGTGCTGGATCTCTCCATCCTTGGCAAGACCCTCCAAAAGCCCGGCAGCCGTTAAGCTAACGCCGGTTGTCGTCTTGAAGTCCACAACTGGGATGATCTGTGCGATCATGCGCCACGCCTGTTCCACAGAGCCGAAGCCCCTGATCGCGAACTTATGCATGACTCCAGACAGCACGTTAGGGATTGAGACGGTCGAGAATGCGGCGCGAATAAACGCAGCCTGATCATGACGGTCAACCCGTTCGTTCTTTCCTTCTGCTGCGAGAGCGGCATTGACAAGAGCGCTAAGCGTACGAATACGCAAATCGCTTGCCATGTTGCAGGTTTCAGAGCCGAACCGTGCTTCAACTTTGTCCATACCGGCACCCATCGCTGCGGCGCAGGTCAGAACCTTCTGATCTGATTTCACACCTTTGTTGGGTGCTGCGATATGCGGGGCCCCAGGGCGTTCGGCCTGTACCTTGGCTTGTTCAGCCGCGGCTTTGAGCGTATCACGCTCGGCTTTGATTACTTCGAACTGGACCTTCTCGACTGCCCAACCTTCGGCGATAGCCTTGGATTGGATCTCGGGGTGGTCTTTGGTTTCATTGCGGACCGCTTGAATGCGGGTCTGCTCTGCCACAGCGGCGGCACGAATTTGTTCCGGTGTCTGCGGCGTGTTGTCTGCTTGAGTTGACATGATTGTCATCCCTTCTTTTTGGTGTGACGCCGCAATTTGTGCAGAGGTACTTCCATCTGCTCCAAGCGGCACAATTGAAATTTCGTACAGGTCTCCGTCTTCGATCAGACGGAACGGCCCCTTGAACGTCTGGCCGTTCGCCTCGACGGTCTCGTCCTCGCGGATTGCGCGGACCTTGCCAGGCTTGACGCCAACGGAGGCCTGAAACTTGAATCCCTTTTTGGCGAACTCCATGACCTGCTTGGCGGTGTCGGTTACTTCCATGATCTCGCCAGAGATGTTGATCTCTTTGCCGTTGTTGACGATGCTGGTCGCCTGGCCCATCAGGGAGTCAAGGCTCCACGTGTCATGGGAGAAAAGAATTGGCATGGTTCCTGCGGCAGGAAGGCGCAGGGCTGCGAGGTTAATCACGACCGGGCCCCAGTACCCGACACTCATGATCCCTCCGTTGTAGCCCTTGATGGTTACTTTCGGGTTCTTGTTTGTGTCGGTCTCGGCGGCGGCCGCGATCACAGCTTCAAATGTCCCAAGGACATTCTGCTGCTCTTCATTCGTCTTCTGTGTCTTGTTTGGCATTGCTCTTCTCCGTTTGATTGGGTTGCTGCGCCTGTTGCTGGTATGCGCCTCCAGGCATCGGTGTGTTTTCGGGAAGACCTTGGCGCTTTAGCTCTTCCTTCCACTGTTTCAACAGCGAGACTTCCTCGGCGACCCACTTGCGCATTTCGGAGGTTCCGTCAAAGCCCTTCTTTGCGTAGTAGGACGAGCGTGTCAGCGTTCCGTTCTTCAGGCGGGTGTCATCCGCGCTGGCTTCTTTGCCGGGGTCCACGTGGTCGCGAGAAGTAAAGAACCACTCAGCCACGGATAGCTCTTCGATTTGCGCTGGCGTCAGGCGTTTAAGTGGGGCATATTCCTGAAGGTACGCTTCCCATACGCGGTCGAGTATCTCGGTAGAAGCAAAGAAACGCTTCACGTCGATGTAGCGATCATAGGTCTGGTGGTCAAGTCGGCCGGATGCGTAGTTGTAGCTAGAGGAGTCACAGGCTGCCACGTTGAATGGCATGGATTGACAGCGGGCGATCTCGCCGATGATCTCGCGCTTGAACATCGGATAGGTGGTTGTAGGCTGTTCAGCCTTCATCTGTTCAAGCTTCCAGCCTTCGGGGAGCGAGACAATCTTGTTACGCCCTGCCGGGATAGTGCTGCCGGCTTCCACGTCTGCTGCGCATTCGCCATCATCCGAATTCGGAACGAGGTCTGTATAGATTACGCCTGCTACTTCAGCGGCGCGTGCTGCGGCTTCTAATACGCTAACTGTGTAGCTGCGAAGTTGTGCAAAGAGCGGAAGCGCCGGAGTAAGCTCGGAGACGCCGCGCACCTGGCCGGGACGGAGGCAGTTGAAAAAGTGAATGATGAAACGTGAGTCAACCCACTCGCCAGCCTTTGATTTCAGGTTTACTCGGTAGTCGCCCGGGTGCGACCCTAGAATTCGATAGGCGACAGGGTCCTTGTTCTCGTCAAAGCGGATGCCGTCGATTTCGTTGACATCTGGCATGTTCCAGTAGGACTCGCACATGTCGCACTCGAACGGGATGATGTTCAACTTGACTGCGTGACGGATGTTGCGGTTAGTGGTCATCAGCGCAAACGACTCTCCGTCCACGATCTGTGCGCGGATCATCGCATGGAGCTTCTGCCAGAAACGTGAGGCGAGGGCCCACTTTTGAAAGTCCTGCTCTGCTTGCTTGGCGATGGCGGACTCGCCTAGCTTGATGGTCACCCATGCCCCGATCAGGTCTGAGACGAGGGTGTCCACGATGCCGTCGCCGTAGGAGTTGTTGGCGATCTCGTAGCGTGCGCGCTCACGTAGCACTTTGCGAACGGCTGGAGAGTTGGATCGTGCGGCCGACAGTGCGTCGGTGTAAGTCCACAGGGTGGCGTTGTCGGTCGTTGTGCGCGCGGAATCGTAAGAGGCCCGCATGATCTGCGGACTTGTTATGACCTTGCGTTTTGCGAGAGACTTTCTTGCCATGGTTTAGAGCCCCGGGGTTGAAGGAGTGAATTTACCGCGGCGGATTCCTAGACCGGCCACGTGCTTGCGCGCATAGTGGCGGTCCGCTGCTATGATCTCGTTTACAGACTGGCGAGTCACTGACACGCTTTCGCCACTGAAAGTCGATGACTTTTCATTGGTTGCCGCGTCGATCAGTGCTGAATCAATGGACTCTTGGTCTGTCATGCCCGAATAAGTGACACTTTTCGGGCTTGTCGTCAAGTGGGCAAAAGTCTATATATAGACCTAACTATATTTTTCTTTCGATGCGAGTCTCCAGTGTGTGGAAAATGTAGCCGCAGTGGCGACAGTGGCGAATCCGTTTCGTCACGCACCCGATGTGCTCGGTCTTCACCACGTGAGACATTCTGCACCCGCACTCCTCGCACTCGATCCCGTCTTGCCGTCCGATCACTCCGCTGTATTTTTTACGCTCCGCCATTTTAGAACCTCGCTTTCATCTCCGTTGATGTATACTTTTTCCGTGTACGCCCTTGCTTTGAAGACTCGCCGAACGCGCCGAGCCCGTTCCATCCGGCCAGCGCGAACCCCATCGCCATCACGTCCAGGTAGTCGTGCTTGCCCGGGGCCGTCACCCACTCGTAGTGCATTCGCCCGGCTATCTCGACTTTGGCCGCGAGGGACTTCCTGCACATCTGCGCGCAGAACTCGCGGTGGTTTGCGTTGTAGAGTGTGCATGCGCCGATGGATCCGGGGTCCGACAGGAACGCACGCTGCGCAGTCTCCTTGTACACGTCCGCGTCGAAGCACAGCCACTTGCCTTTGCCTCGGTCCATGCACTCGTACACGCCGTTGCGAACGATGCCAATGCGCGACTTCACATTCGGGTTGTACTGTTTTCCGTCGCGGCCGCAGATCGCCACCGTGTGGACGCCCTTGAAGGTCTTCGCGAAGTCAAGCACGATATCGAAGTACTCGCCGGACGCGTCAATCGCCCAGTGCTCGGGCGGTGTCTTCATACCCGAGATGATACCGCCAAGTTTGAACAGCGCCTGGGAGAGGAGCGCGCACCGCATGTCCACGCTCATGGTGTTCTTGATCGGGAGCGGGTCGTCGGTGAACACGTTTGTCCACGCGACGTGCCCGCGGCGCTTCGGGTCGAACCCCGTCAGCGCGGACGTCAAGCCATAGGACGGATTCAAGTCGGTAGTGCACACGCGCAGGGCCGTGCCCTCGGGCATCTCGTATGCCTTGTGCGACACCATCCTGGAGGCGATCAGCATCGGCGTCAGGGAGTAGACCTTCGTCTCGTTTTTCATCGGGCGGTTTTGGTACTCCGACCAGAACGCCGTCTCGCCGACCTTGTAGAAGTCTGCGATCGCGGAGAACAGCGCGTCGGGATCCCGGCGCTTGCGGTCCCTGCGGTGTTCCCACGCGACCTTCATGCCCTTGGTCATGGTCGCTTTGTTCTTCGCGTAGAACTCGAAGGACTCGGCGAGCGTGCGCGGGTCGGTGAACAGCGCGTGCCACTGGTCCCAGAGGTCACGGCACTTGCTGTTCTTGTCAGTGAATCCCTCCGGCCAGTCGATCACGCGCGAGATCCGGATGAAGATGTTCGACGGGTCCTTGCCCAACGTCTCGCCAACGTCGTCCGGTTCCTTGATTGTCACGGCGGCCATCATGCGGATGCCCGAGTCGGGGCCGGACAAGCACATCCATTGCGTGTTGATTTTGTCAACGACCTCGGCGACGAATACCGGATCGGCCGCGCGATCGACATCCTGCGGGTCGTCAAGCAGAATCATGTCAGGGCGGATGGCCTCGCCGTTCTTGAGAGGGATGTTCAGTCCCTTGATGTCGCCGTTCAGTGATCCTGCGGCGAGGGCCCCGCGGCCGTCTGGCAGAACGATGACGAGGTCCATCGCCAGGATGTCGGCGCCGGTCTCCTTGCCGGTGTCCTCCCACACGAGTGAGCCGAGGCGCGTCGAGTTGGTGGACTCCATGAACGGCTGGGCGTACTCGGGGTAGTCCTCGGCGAACCTAGGCGACGTCATGAATATCTTCCATTGGCGCCAGCCGATCTTCGCCGCCTTACCGGTCCACCCGCCGAGCACCGGGAACCGGCACCGGCCCGTGACGATCAGGTACGGGCACATCGCCCGCAGGATCGACGTCTTGCCCTCGCCTCGGGGAGCGGCGACCACCACGTTCATGGCGTTGTCTGAGCTGTTGACGACGGCGCGGATGATGTCATGGTGGCTCTGGGCGAACGGCAGGTTGAACAGTCCCGGCCAGTAGTAGCGAAGCCACTCGGCCGGCGCCGCCTCGAGCGTGGCCCGGCGCTTCGGGTCGGCGCATTCCAATCGCTTGAGTGTTCTACGCCTCTGGTCGTGTTCAGCTTTACGCTGCGCAGTGCTCTTCGGCTGCTTTGTTGGCAACACTTGAGGTGGACAACTTTGTTTTGCTTTCCGCGACTGCTTCTTGCGCTTTGGTTTTCTGGTAGCCATACTTTTAATTACTTACCTTTTTGGCTGAAAAAGAAAAGACCTAACACACATGGACGTGTTGCTTCAGCGCTATTGACTTCATAAAATCACCCACTGTGCCGGCATAGAAGCCCAGCTTGGATGCGATCATCCGCTCGAGCATCGCGCCCTTGCTCGCGTCGGATCCCGGCAGGATGCAGATCGCGGTGCAGTCCATCATGGCGGCGATGTCCACACGCATGTGGTCTTCCCACGTTATCGCCCCGGGGCGGTCCAGTTCCGCGGGGTTCACCACCTCGTAGCCTGCTTCGCGCAGTTCCCTGGCCGCTTTTGCGAACGCGGGGTAGTTATGGTCGGGCAGTCCGCTCATGGGGCCGCTGATGTACACTTTGGTCGGTCTCGTCATTTTTCAGTTTCCTCTCTCGTTACTTGATTTTTTTGGCATGCTTCGTCCTGCGGGGTTCGTTTCGAAGGGCAGTTTCCAAGGACCCATTTGACGGGGGGGGGCCAGGCGGCATCCCTTCTTGATGTTGTCGGATGCCCACAGCGGTTGCGTGTTGGTGTAGTGGAACGCCTTCCTGATCTCGGCCTTTTGTCGCAGGTTGAAGGACGACACGGGTATGATGTGATCGATGTGCCATGCGCCGTAGTTGTCCAGGGTCATGCCATCTAAAAGCTTTGACTGAATGTGCTCTGTAAACTGGGCCGCCGTGCATCCGAGGTACTCGAGTGTGTGCCCTTGCTTGCGATGTCCTTGTGTGAAGTGCTTGAACGCCAGACGATGGCGCGCTCTTAGGTTCTTGATCATGCGCCTGGACGGATCGGCCATTATGCGGTCGTTTTTATTCTTCCTGTACTCTTTTGCCTTTGGGTGTGTCCGTTGCTTTATCAGTGCGCATTGCTTGTGCCCTGCCTTGGCCGTCCAGTCGGCGTCTTGCACCACTGCGCCGCACATCCTGCAGACGTGAGGACGCTCGCGCTTGATCGCCTGGCGACGGATGTATGCGATTGCTCTGTCTAGGAGCTTGAGGTCACGGCGAAGAGATGCGGCGTCCATACGTGCTGTTCTTGCCTCTTCCTTTTTGCGTTGGGCTTCCATGTACTCGGGTTTCGCTTTTCTTCTTTCCTCGTACTGCCGATTCCACTCCTTGTACCGAGCCTTGTTTTCACGTTTGTGGTTCTTCACGTATGCCCTGTGTTGCGCTACTGTCTTGAACGGCATCTTAGTTGCCTCCTCTCGCGGTGTGGTGTATCAAACCTAACAAACCATTCAAACCAACCCCCCTAAAGGGGGGTGTGGTTGGTTTGATTGTTGGTTTGTTGGTTATGATTGCACCATTGCGCACTTGGTTTGTTGATGGTTTGTTGATGGTTTGATAGTGGTTTGATGCTGGTTTATTGATGGTTTGTTGCATGATTAATCCTTGTATGCCTTGGGTTCTGCCAGTCCTGCCAGTTTTTCGTGTGTACCGAACCAGAACGAGCGTCCTTTTTCGATCACCTCGAAGGCGTTCCCAGGGGTCATTGCCGACTGTTTCAGGGCGTCGATGACCTTGTTCTGCAGGCTGTAGTTGGTGACCAGTCCGAGCCCTTCCTTGCCCATCATGGTGTGCAGTGTCGTGGCGTTGAACGGGCCCCTGTTGATGATCTCCTGGCCGACCTTGTAGATGGCGTCCTCGACCGCCTGATCGCTCTTCATGACCCGGACGCGGGTCGTCTTGGTCGTGTCGGGCTTGCACTCCTCGGACTCCTCGATCTGCAGTACGCCGTCCACAAACCGGCAGACGATGCCCGGCTGGGGAGGGACGTAGCGGCAGAGGGTCTCGACGCAGACCAGGTCCTCGGGGTTGTCCTTGTGCGGGGTCAGGATGATGCGCGAGTCGCTGAACCGTCCCATGATGCCGGATCCGCTGCCGCGGTCGCGTTTGTCCCGGTCCCCGGCCTTGCCCTTGGCGTCATGGTGGACCACGATGATCGTGCAGTTGGTCTCGACTTGGACGCTGGAGATGCGCCTGAAGACGTCGGTCATGGCCCGCTGATCATTCTCGTCCTCGCCGTGGATCAGGTACAGCGGGTCAATGATGCAGACTTCCGGCTTCTCATGGCGGATCGTCGCGCAGATAGCGCCCACTGGGTCGGGCAGTTCGAGGCCCTTGATGTTGCAGACCAGCAGCCGTTCGAGGTCCTCGCCTAAAAGGTTGAGGGTGCGGACCATCCCGGCCAGGCGGTCGTGCTCGCGGTCGGGCAGGATCTCCACGTTGATCAGCAGGACACGCCGGCGCCTGGGGACGGACCAGCCGAGGAACTTACGTCCGGATGCCACGCAGTTCGCCAGTTGCAGGGCGAAGAACGACTTCCGGCACTTGGACGGGGCGATGATCTCGACAAATGTCCCCGAGTCGAAGACGTTCTCGATCACAGGATCCCGCGGCTTGGAGGGCGTCAGCATCCAGGTTGCGGCCACCAGCACGGGGAGGGCCCCGCCAGTGTGTCTCTCCTTGGGTGCGCCCTGCCATCCCGTGTCATAGGCCATCTTGAACAGCGTCTCGATGCGGACGCCTTCGCGCTTGCCAAATGACTTCCAGACGCGGGTCAAGTCCTTCTCGTTGTACTTGCCCGAGGCGTCGTTCATCTCCGACCAGACGCGCCAGAGGCTGAACCCTTCGAGAGAGGAGCTTTCGGCGTGGATCGCCATGCCCACATCAAGCCACGTCTGGCGGTTGTCCGGCGAGACCCGTTCGAGGGCCGAGAGTATCTCCTCGCGGCGAGCCTTGGACATGGTCACGGCCTTGGCGTCTTCCGGTGTCGGCGCGGGTTCGTTCAGGTTCGCCTTTATCGCTTCAGGGAACTTGATGGACGTGTCCTCTACAAGGGAGTATCGCCGGAAGAGCCTTGCGTGCGGGTTCTCGCGTGTTTCTGACCACGAAACGAACCGCAGGCGTGTCACGTCACGACAGGCCCGATCAATGTTCAGGCTGTGCTCCTTGCGGAAGTACGCCATGAGGTTGTCAAATGCGTCTCCGTGCCGGTCGGGCTCGATGCGGACGATCGCGGCGACTCCGTTGCCTCTGGCGGATACGAACGCCACCTTGACAAAGGGGTCATTCGCTAGCTTGTCGCGCACGGCTTCGGCGCACCCGTCCATGGATGGGTTGTCATGGCTGTCGAAGTCGAGGCAGATCAGCCCCGAATGCTTGACCATGTTGCTGGCATGGTGCCCGCCGAGAAACACGCCAGAGACGGTGACACAGGGCAGTTTGCGTTTGAGCACCTGCTGTTTGTCCTCGTCTGTTTCGGCGCGGATGCGCCCGATCACGTCCGACCACTCGCCGGACGAGACCATCCCTGCGAAGTCGTCAAGGGTGATCTGCTCGGGTGCCGTGTCGGCCACGTTCTTGAATATCGAGAACGTGTAAGCCTCATCGGCGACCTTGATCTCCCCTGCTATCGCGTCAAATTGTAGCTTGGCCATTTTATCTCGCTTTCTTTTTTGGCTCGTCTGTGCCGACCATCGTAACCGTAAGCCGATCAAAATCTGCGACGCACTGGCTTTTTACCATTTGCTCGACAATCCACCTTTGGTCGTCGCAGGCGAACTGACTGCAAATGTCTATCTCTTTCGGGAGTCTTGCAAGTCGTTCGAGTTTGCTGACACCCTCGGCAGTGTAGCCAGTTGGAACGTACCTTCGTCCGATCTTTTGGTAGTAAATTGTTCTCATTTGGACTCCTTGTTTTTCTTCGCCTCTTTAGCCTTCGCCAGCCGGATCACGCGGTCGGCATATTCCAGACAGACCTTCTTGCGGTTGCCGTTGCGCCCGCCGTTGTAAATGGCGATCGCGCTGCGCAGGGAGCACTTGCGCTTGTTCATGATCATCAGCAGGCCCTCGCGGCAGATGAGGAAGCCGTACTTCTCGGTATTCTGCATGTCGGTGACTGTCAGGTTGTAGGATGCGCCCCATGTCTTTTCGGCGTACTTGTTCACGTCTGTCAGGAACGCCTTGCCGATGCACCACTTGCCATAGGACAGTTGGCCGTTCTTCTCCTTGACGACCCCGCCGATCTTGCCGCCTTCGACATCGGCGATGGCCCAGACGATTGAGGCGGGGACGCTCTGGGCGGACTGCACCTTACCGGTGCAGGCGCAGATGGTCACGGTCATGATTAAAAGTGGTTTGTTCATTCTGCTTCCTTTCTGTTGAGTAGGTCGGCTATGTGATCGGCCAACTGTTGAAGAGTCATTTGTGTGTAGCCTTTTTTTCTGCAATCCTCGGGCGTGAAGCCATAAACATCATCGCCTCCGCAGTCAACTGAAACTTCGTCTTCGTCAGTGTATATGGCAACAACTTTCTCGCTGTTGATATGGCTTCCTTCTGGCATTTTAACTAGCATTTTGCACCTGCTTTCTCTTCCTTTGGTTTGAACTCTTTGCACGTATCAAAAACGCCTCTAAGCGTAGCCCATCCAGAAGGATTGTCGCTTATCTCTTCACCTGTTATGTGGACGGCCGGATCGGGATGGCCACAGTGGCAGTGCGCTTGCCCTCCTAGAATCCGAAACACCTTGCCAGCGTGCTGGCAATAGGTACAGCTATACGTCTTTAGGCTTCGACTCATTTGACACCTGCTTTCTTGCTGAATAGTCCGGCGATGAAGTCAAGAGCCTTGAACACTCCAAGCCTAGCAACCACCAAGAAGGCCAGCGTGTTGGCTTCTTTGGCCAGTGCGTCGTGAGCACCTGTGAACGTGTTTCGCTCTGCGACATCCTTCACTAGCTTGCTGTAAATCAGTTTCTTCGTGACTAATCCAAAGTCATTGCACTCAACAACATCGACCATAGAACTGCCAGTCACGTCGCCTATAGAGTCAGTTCCACGTTCAAGTGTTTTCTTGAGTATTTTGTCGGCTGTTTCAAAGTCTTCTCCGACAGCTTCGATGATAATTCGAATCATTTACTCGATCCTTTCTGAATGGCCTTCTTGATGGCCAATAGCTTCAACTGGTTGCCGGCGCTTATGTTGACTAGCTTGCCACTGAAAACACCGTCCTCTGACAGGTCGAGGCACTTCAGCAACGCCTCCAGCAGGCGGCGGTCGGAGGACTTACTCTGGCGGTCGCGGACATAGTAGCCGCTTTGGCACTTGTTTGCCTTGCAACAGTTGACTATGTTTGTCTCTTCGTTTCTCTTTACGCATTTACCACACGGGTCCATGCCTCTGTCTGCGTACTCCTTCTTTGAATACTCTCTGAATTTAACCTTCATTTTTGTTCACTCCTTGTCTCTGTTAAAAAATGCTTACTTCGTGGTCGATGATCTCCGGCCACTTTCCGCCGTACTTGATCTTGATCCGCGTCGGCTTCGGCCATTCGACCAAGAGAGCCGCGTCCACCTCCATGAGGTTATACCCGCGCTTCTCCATCCACTTGGCCGCCTTCTCCCTGGCGTAGCCGTTGTGCTCTGGGCATATCCACTCGCTGACCCACTCGGCCGTTCCGACCCTGTAGCTGACCTTCATTGACCGCTTGCTTGCGACCGTGTGCATCCCGTGCGGGTCATAGCGCACGTCAATGACATCCTTCCAGATGCACTGCTCGGCGTTGCCAATCAGCGGGGCGTCGCTTGGGCGGTCGCTGTGATTCGGGATTGCCTCGCTGACGGGCTGGGCCGCATCGCAGTGCGGGCAGGTCTTGCATCCGACGGCGATCATCGCCTGGCAGTTTACGCACTCCTTGGCCATGACTTCGCGCGGAGCGTTTGAACCGCCTTCGCGCTTAGGCCTCGGCTTGATGGCGTTGATCGGGCCGTGGCGCGTCACATTCTCGCCATAGTCTAGGACGATACAATCCTTCTTGCCGGGGAACGGACGGAGCCCGCGCCCGACCATCTGGACAAAGAGGGCCGCGCTCTCGGTCGCCCGGAGCAGGACCACGGCGTCGATGTTCTTGGCGTTGAACCCCTTGGTAAATACCGCGCAGTTGACCAGCCACCGCGTGACGCCCGACCGCACCCGCTCAACAATCGCCTCGCGCTCGCCCTTGGAGGTCGTGCCGGTCACTACGTCAATGGCCGTCTCCTCGTGCGAGTAGAGACACTCGGCGATCTCCGCCGCGTGATCCAGCGAGCAGGCGAAGATCAGGACGCTCTTGCGGTCGGGCAGTCTGGCGATCATGTCGGACACGGCCGCATCGGTGATCCTGGAGAACTCCGCCTGCGCTGATGCCTCTTTAAACTCGCCGTTGGAGCCGTGCTCGATCTTGTCGGTGTCGGCGTGGACTGTTCCGGCCCTTGCGATCGGCATGACCAGGAACCCCTCGGCGATCAGCGTCTCGATCCCGATGTCGTAGGCCACGCCGGTGAAGAGGGACTCGTCACCCTTGAACACGTAGCCGTGGCCGAGGCGGTACGGCGTGGCGGTCAGGCCTACAATCTTCAGGTCGGGGTTGACTTCCTTCAGCCCCTCGATAAATGTCCGGTACATGCCCATTTGCTTCGGGTTGATCATGTGGCATTCGTCCACGATGATGAAGTCCTGATACCCGAAGAGCCCGGCCTTGTCGTAGCAGCTTTGGATCTGGGCGAAGGTCACCGCATGGACGAACTCGCGCGGCCCGACAGACGCCGAATAGATGCCATAGGGGGCCATCGGGGAGACGGAGGCGTAGGCCTCGGCATTCTGCTCGATCAGCTCCTTGGCGTCTGCCATGACGAGGCAGCGGGTCGGTGCCCACATGCGGATGGCATCGGCGACGATCAGCCCGATGATGATGGACTTACCGGCTCCGGTCGGGGCGACAACGACGGGGTTGCCGTAGCCTCGCTCCATGAACCGCCACACGGAGGCGACGGCATCCAGTTGGTATGGCCGTGCGTCGATCATTTTGAATCCTTTCTAAACCCAAAACGAGAACGTGTTTTCAATACTTTTAAACCCAAATCCTTCAACATCTTCAGAACAAAACCCTCTTTAGGCAGGAAGTATGGGCAGAGGTGGGCACGGCTGGCGCATGATTTGATGTCGCAATCCTTGCAACTCGCGTTCTCTTTGATGTAGGCATTACGTTTCAGGGTGTAGGGGGTACTCATTCGTCGGTCTCCATTTCTTGTTTAACTTGTTCGTCTTCTCGTTCGTCTTCAGCTTCCCATGCCAGCTCGCAGGGGCGGGCGTGGTTGCAGGGTGAATTGGTCAGGTCGCATCGCTTGCCCTTGTGGGTGTCGCAGATGAACAGGCAGTTGTTCATTGGGCCACCTTCAGTCTCTTAGCCGCTCTCTGGAATGGCCCGTTGATGAAGTCCATGACGCTCTTTTCCGGCCTTGAGTTATTCTGCCCGTAGCACTGTTCAACCTTTCTGTCCTTCAGATTGAAACTTACCGTAACGAACGAAGCCGAACGGCTGCGCTTCCTGCGGATAAAAGCCACGACAAGTTCCTTGCTGGCGATCTTTTCCGCATAGCGGCCATTGCCGATGCAGTGATGGAGCCTCTTGCCCTCGGCCTTTAGGTCGGCTTCCTTATTTGGCAGTACCACGGCGAACGGCCCCTTGACGTTTTCCAGACGGGCCATGTCAACCGCCACGCTGGCGATAGCCTTGTTCATAACTTTGCGCTTTGCCGCATCCTTGCGCCGTTCCGCTTCAGCCTTGACCGCCTGCACCTCGCCAAGCCGTAGCTTGAAGTTGCGTGGGAATGCAACCTTTGTGTCCAACAGGTCAAGCCCGATCTCTTTGCAGGTTATCGCGTACCTTGCATAGTCAGTCCGGCAGGTATAGCTCTTTTGACCGCGGATATAGGCCAGCGCCTTGGCCGCGTCGATCTCGGAGGGTAGCTTGCATCCGTGGAACTGCCGGCGCGAGTCGATCCACTCCTGAGCGACTGCCACTGTCGTGCCGTCTTTTTTAGCCTTCCGTATTGCGTCAACCCCTGCCCGAATGTCGCGGATGTCTGCAATGTTGGAAGAGACAAAGCGCATCAGCCCCTTGTCGTTTTCGAGAGAGGAGAGGAACCCTGTCCGGCAGGCCAGATGTTCCAGTCCAGCCTTGACCAGCAACTCAACACGAGGAAAAAGCAAATAGACCTTCAGGAAGTCCAGCAGGTCGCCACACTTGGGATACCACTGGCAATACTTGAACCTCGGGTGCTGCTGAATCTCCTCGCGGTTGATCACGGGCTTATCCTTGAACTTCCACATAGGCGACTTCGCCTCGTAGCCAACACCGAACCATCCGTCAGCCACCCATTGAGGTACGCGCATCTGACCCTCTTTTGACCAGTCCACGCAATAGCCGGCCATCGGAGCATAGGCCACGTCCCTGATATACATGCGATCAGCCATGACACTTGCCCATGCGATCTCCTTGACGAGTATCCGGCGCAGCGCGTAGTGCCCTTTGGTGTAACGGACTGCTACCGTGCGAATCTCCAAGTCTTCGCCGTCTGGCACGAGGAACTTGTAGTAATGAGTCCGCATCGCCGTCCTGTCCCACGGTTGGACAATCCCAGCGTGGTGATCGGCGATCCTGTCCATCTCTTCCTGTGTGAGTTTTCTTCTGTCCATAGCAACCCCCTACTTGAACAGTTCCTCGATCATCGTAAGTTGGGCGTCGTCCTTGGCGGGCTTCGCTGCCTTCTTGGGCTCCGGCTTAGGCTCCGGCTTCTTGACTGGCTGCGGTGCCGGTGTGCGGAACTTCGGGGCCTTCTTCGCAGGCGCGGACTCCTTGACATCATCCTCTTCGAAGTAGTGGACGATCCATCCGAACACGGTCTGGTCTTCGACGCAGACGCATCCGGCCCCTTGCGCCAGCTTCCGTGCCTCGCTCTTGGCATAGTCAAGACATCCGGAGAGCGTCTTGGTTCCGGCGTTGATCTTGTTGGCCAGCATCGGGCTGGCGTTGTCTTGCAGGTACTTCAGCACCCGCTCTTCCGTGGCGTTTTCCGCCTTCAGTTTCAGTTCGATACTCATATTCACTCCTTGTTCTCGTTTGTTTTAACAGCGTTTGACCAGCTCCCGTTGTAGCCGTCCACATCGTCCTCCACGTGCCTGTCTGCCAGTTGCGTCAGCTCTCGCCTGTCCGCCTGTTGGCAGACCATGCAGATATTCTCGCGCTCGTCCTTCTCGGCGAGTGGGAGACGCTTCCGGCAGATCAGGCAGACGAAGGTGTCCATTAAATTGTCCCCCTTATCAGGATTGAGAAGGCCTTTGGCATCTCCTCGGTCAGCGTCTCGGGCGTGATCCGTTCGATGTGCACGGCGATCCCTGGCGTGTTGCCTCGGAACTTGCGGAGGCGGCCGTCTGCGATCCGTGAGTCGTTGACCCAAAAGCCCATCTTGCTCATGGCGTCGCAGAAGGCCTTGGAGATGTTGTCCCAGTCCGGCGCGGTGTGCATGGCTATCAGCCCTTGCTCGCGGTCGCGCTTGGTGTCTGACTTCAGCCAGGGGTAGACGTAGATCACCTGGAGGCGCAAGGCCCCGTCCATCGGCTCGGTCGGGATGTAGCGCCGGAAGGCTGTCGCGTAGAAGTCCTCGGCGACGCGGACGATCTTCTTGGTAAAGAACCGGCGGCGTTTGAAGTCCACACCCTTCTGCTGGGCGGTCACGGTCGGGGGGGTACACTCGACAAAGAAGGCGATGCGGTCAGGTGCGGTCATAGCGCCACCTCTATTTTCTTTTGGCAGTGAGGACAAAATTCAAATTTATGCTTTGGTCCGTATGCAATTTGAGTGTGAGGGTTTATCGCCCAGTTTATGTAGCGGCGTTTCCATTGGCAGGTTCCCGTGATAACGCTAGGGTCTTGGACGATCTTGGCGTTGTGGCATTGAATCCACATGCCAGTCTTCCAGTGGTCAATTTCGGCCTTGTCTGTTTCAATGGTTATAATCATAGAGCCCCCTCCTTCGACTTCTCCAGCATCAGCGCGCTGGTCATCATGTTGGGTGCTTCCTCGCCGTCGATCATCGGGAACTCGCCTGTCGGGCAGTTGCAGACTCGGCCGTTCTTGCCCTGATACATGACGTAGTATTCTCCGTATCCGAGCACCGGCATGTTGACCATCCACGGCATATAGACGTGGTGCTCGCATCCTACTTGCAAGGTATCCTTCGGGATCTCGACATCATCGAACCGTCCGCACTGCCACACGCCGCCTTCCGCAGTCTTGGAGTGGGCACAGGTCAGGCAGTGGACTCGTGGCGTCTGGTGGCCGTGGCATATCCGATGCGCCGCGCACCACTTGCATTCAAAGTAATCCGGCCGTGTGGACATCTTCGTCCCTTCCTCGCGCCCGATCACGCGGTGGGCCAGCATCTTCAGATTGAACGCGACCGGCTGTTCGTACATGAACTCCTCGATATGAAGCTCGCAGGTGTCCTTGTTGATCGAGACATACAGCGTCTTGGCAAGCCCCGTCAGCTCCATGCCAAACTGACACTGGGCGAAGTGCTGAGGCTTGGCCGCCTTGATACCCTTCTCATGCAGCTCTTTCCACTGCTTCGCGTTGGAGGTCTTCAACTCCAGCAGGTAGTAGTTGTTTGCGTAGACCGCCACGCCGTCGATGGTTGCACCGACGTGTCCCTTGCCTTCCGGCATATCGAACCGCTTCTGGCGTTCGATGACTTCTATGCCAGCCTTGGCGAGGGCGTTGCAAATCAGGTCTTCTGACAGGTTGCCAAGTTCAAAAATCAGGAAGGTACGCCCCGAGAAGTTGTTATCGAAAGCGCAATGGAACGCCAGGGACGTGTAATGCGAACACGGATGTCCAATCCCCGAGGCTCCCAGCCAGCGGTTGAAGTCGCCGCGCTCGGCGGCTTTCTTCTCGATGGAGTTATAGACTTGTTCACTTGTAATCATGGTTAAAATCCTGCCCCGTTTTGGACGGACGGGGCGAACCGGTTGTTTTGCTACTTCTTCCCGAGCCACGGCGGTTTCACGCCTGCCGTTGCTGTCGCTGCCGCAGGTGCCGTGTGAGGAACACCCCGTGTCGCCGCAGGTGCCGGAGCCGAGACGGGAGCAGGCATTGCGCCAGTCGCCACGCCCCCAGATGGATAACACCGCTTGACCTCGTTGAACACCTTGGTCGCGTCGCGGTTATCCTTGCGCTGTCCGATGTCGATGATGTGCCCGCGCCCGAGCAGTTCATCCGTGTCCGTGAATCCGGCGAGACCTACGGACTCGCAGACGTTCTTGAGGAAGCGCATACCGATCTCTTGCGCCTCCTTGCTCGTCGGGCAGTTCACCGTGATCCAGTTGGTCACGTGACGGTTTGCCAGCGGTCCGGCTGTGATCTGCCAGTCCACCTTCAGCTGTTCTGTGCCCTTGTCGTTCGCCGGGGTCATTTCCGTCTTGACGACGACAGCCTCATATTTCCCGTTAGGGATAGGGGAGAAGTCCTTGACGTCTCCCTCCACTGCGTTGGCATTGAATTGGAATCCTGCCATGTTCACTCCTTTGCCCCTGGCCGTCACTGGCCGCCTGGGGCGGTATCGCCAATACAATCAATTACTCCGCTTT